>JBEKJW010000013.1:0-44645 GCA_050011035.1 Candidatus Acidiferrales bacterium | reverse complement strand
TCGGCGTGGCGGCGCGAGGCGATTCCGGCGCGGGCGATGATCTTCTGGAGTCGTTCCTGCATGGCTTAGGCTTCGCTCGGCGTGTCAGCCGAGCCGTGCGTGCCGGTGCCCGCGGATGCGGCACGGGATTTTGTGGGATCGATCGTTTCCACGCCACCGCGGTCGGCGTCCGCGAGGGCTTCAGCGGCGATTTCTTCGGGAGTTTCCGTCGCCTCGGCCTCGGCTTCCGCTTCGAGTTCCCCGGAAGCGTCGGCGATGGCATCGGTCTCGTCGGCCGTGGGATTCGCTTCGGCCTCAGCGATTTCGAGTTCGATCTCCGCCTCCTCGTCGGTCACGACGAGGGACTCGGCGTTTTCGTACGACTCGCCCATCTCTGAATGCAGGCCGTCGGTCGTCGCTTCAGCGATGCCTTCGTCAGAGACGAGCGCCGCCTGTGCGAGAGCTTCAAATTCCTTCAGGCTTGGCAACTCGTCGAGGTCAGAGAGACCAAAGCGCATCATGAATTGTTTCGACGTCTTGTAGAGAATCGGGCGGCCGATCACGTCTTTACGACCTGCGGTGGTGATGAGCTTCTTCTCGAGAAGCGTCTTGATTACGCCGCCGACGTGCACTCCGCGGATTTCGTTGATCTCCGGCACCGTAACGGGCTGCTTGTAGGCGATGACGGCGAGCGTTTCAAGGGCGGGCATCGTCAAGCGCAAAGGTGGCTGCAAGCTCTTGATGAATTTGCGGACCACGTCGTGATGCTGCGCCTTGGTGTAAAACTTCCAGCCGCCGGCGACTTTACGAACTTCGATGCCGCGATCCTCGGACTGGTACGTCGCCATCAGCGCTTCGATCGCTTCGCGCGTGGCGGGCTTTTCCAGGCCGAGCGCCTTCGCGATCTGGTCCAGCGAGGCGGGCTCGTCTGCGGCGTAAATAATCGCTTCGAGCGACGCCTGAATTTCTTCTGCAGTCATCGTCACAAATATTGCTCCTCAATTTTCGCCATCGCGTCTGGTCCCGCGAATACGGCGTCAAACATCTTGTGCTTGCGGATGTGAATATCCTCAAATAGCTCGGACTGCACCAGGATGATCGCGTGCATGCGGACCATTTCGAGCACGGCAAGCAGCGCGACAACCATCGCGTTGCGCGACTCGCAGGTCTCGAAGAACTCGGTCATCGACACAGGATCGTCGGTGGCAGTCAGCTTCACGCGGAGGCGGTCCATCATCTGCGCCATCGAGACCGAATCGTGTTTCAGCTCGAACTTCGGCGCATTCTTGCGACGCTCAACTATCTGCTGGAACGTCTTGACGAGATCAACGAGCGAAACAACCAGCTCGCCCTGCACTTCGTCCCCGCCGTACAGCGACTTGTCGGGCTGCGACCAGACGTGATCCTCGACCTGCTGTTTCTGGTAAAGAAGCTGCGCGGCGTTCTTAAACTTCTCGTGCTCGATCAACCGGTGAACGAGATCCTCGCGCGGATCGGTGGACTGTTCGATTTCAGCCAACAGCGGATCCACGGGCAACAGCATCTTCGATTTGATGTGAATCAATGTAGCTGCCATGTAAATGAAGTCCGCCGACACGTCGATATCGAGCTTATCGATCTGATGCAGGTAGTCGAGATACTGCTCGGTGATCTTGGCGATAGGAATGTTGTGGATGTCCATCTCCTGCTTGCGAATCAGATCGAGCAGAAGATCGAGAGGCCCCTCATAGATGGGAAGGTTAATGCGATAGGGTGATGCCATGCTCTCCGGTTTCCTCCCCTGGGCGCGGGAAACGCACCGCACCACGTTGGTTCAAACTCTCGTTGCTTCACGGCCGCTTGTGAGCCGCGTGACGCTATGTAGCTTTCGGCGCCTGCTTCACAGCAGGATCGCCCGACTGGCTGCGCGCCTCTTCCGACTGGAAGATGGCCTCGCGCACTCGCTTCATGGTGCGCCGGGCGGCGGTGCGCGCCTGGTTCGAGCCGCTATCGAGGATATCCCAAACACGCTGCGGCTGCGCCTCAAATTCTCGGCGCTTGGCCTGGACCGGCTCGATCCAGCGGATCAGATTGTCGGCCATCTGCTTCTTGCAGTCGACGCAGCCAATGGCGGCGATGCGGCAATCGCGGTCGACGGTGGCGATGGTTTCAGGCGGCGAGAACAGCTTGTGCCACGCGAAGACCGGGCAGATCTCCGGGCGCCCCGGGTCGGTGCGGCGGATGCGCTGCGGGTCCGTCATCATGTTGCGAACTTTAGTGCGAATCTCGTCGGGCGGGTCGGCAAGCCAGATGGCGTTGCCGTAGGACTTGGCCATGCGGCGACCGTCGAGGCCAGGCAGGCGCGGCGTTTCCGTCGGTAGATACGCCGGTTCGCGGAGCGTGTCCGTGAATGCGAAATACCTTTTGTTGGGGCCTGCGCGTTCCAGGAAATTCCGAACGCCAATCTCGCCCGCGGCGCGACGAAGCTCGGTTCGGACGCGAGCGCGGAGCTGAGCCTCAAGTGGACCTCGTGTCGGACCACCGAATAGCATACCCTCGCCGAATTCTTGCCAAATGACTGCGAGCGACTCGTGTGCCTTCGGTTCGAACAAGTCTTCCTTCACCGAGAACCCGTAGTGCGAGTCGAAGCGGCGAACGATTTCGCGGGTCAGCTCGACGTGCGGCGCCTGATCTTCGCCCACAGGGACGAGCAAATCCTGGCTCGGCTCGGCGTACATGACGATGTCAGCCGATTGGAGCACCGGGTAGCCGAGGAAACCGTAAGTACCGAGGTCGCGACCTTTGAGGTTTTCGATCTGCTCTTTGTAGGTGGGTACGCGTTCAAGCCACGAGAGCGGCGTGATCATCGAGAGCAGGACGTGCAGCTCCGCATGCTCAAGGATTTGCGACTGAACGAAGAGCGTCGACTTCGCGGGATCAAGTCCCACGGACAGCCAATCGATTGCGACCTGCAGCGTGTTTTCGGCGATGGACGACGTGTCTTCGTAGTGCGTAGTCAGTGCGTGCCAGTCGGCGACAAAGAAGAAACAGTCGTACGCTTCCTGGAGCTTCACCCAGTTGGAGAGCGCGCCGAAATAATGGCCGAGATGCAGCTTCCCTGTCGGCCGCATGCCGCTCAGTACGCGCTTTTTCTTGGCTTCCGCTTCCGTTCCCGAACTCACCGTTTAGCCTGTCCCCCGAAATTCTGACAACCTGTGCTGGTCTTACTTTGCCGCCCCAGCTTTCAACAAATCGCGCGCGATCACCGTGCGCTGCATTTCGCTGGTGCCTTCGTAAATCGTGAGCACGCGAGCATCGCGGTAGTAGCGCTCAACGTCCGTCTCACGCGAATACCCGACGCTGCCGTGAATCTGGACCGCCTTCGCCACAACCCGGTTGGCCATCTCGCTGGCATAGAGCTTCGCGCGCGATGCGAGCGCTCCAGCGCGAGCGCCGCCCGAATCACGCGTCCAAGCAGCTTGGTAAATCAACATACGACCAGCGTCGATCTCCGTCTGCATGTCCGCGATCATCCACTGGATCGCCTGGTATTCGGCGATGGGCTTCCCGAAAGTTTTGCGCTGCTTGGCGTACTTTACAGCGGCTTCCAATGCACCTTGCGCAAGGCCAAGAGCCTGCGCCGCAATGCCGACGCGGCCACCGTCAAGCGAGCCAAGCGCGACTTTCAGCCCCTGCCCTTCTTCACCGAGACGGTTCGCGACAGGAACGCGGCAATTTTCGAGCACGACTTCCGCCGAGCGCGATAGGCGCAGCCCCATCTTGTCTTCGTAGCGGCTCACGCGAAAGCCGGCGAACTCCGGCTCGACCAGGAACGCAGTGACGCCGTGCGCGCCTGCGCTTGGGTCGGTTTTGGCAAAAACGATGTAGACGCCGGAGACGCCGCCATTCGTAACCCAAGCTTTCGTGCCGTTCAACTCGTAGCAATCGCCGACGCGAGTCGCGCGCGTTTGAATACTCGCCGCATCCGAACCGGCCTGCGGTTCAGTGAGGCAGAACCCGCCGAGAATCTCGCCGCGCGAAAGGCGAGTCAGGTATTTTTTCTTCTGCTCGGGCGAGCCGAACTGAAAAATTGGCATGCCGACGACCGAATTCGTCACGCTGAGCGCGACGGCGATCGACGCATCGACCCGCGCGACTTCTTCCAGCATCACGGCGTAGCTGACCGTGTCCGTGCCTGCGCCGCCCCACTCCTCGGGAACCAGCATCCCACAACAACCGAGCTCGCCAAGGCGGCGCAGCTCTGCCGTGGGAAACTTCTCCTCGCGCTCGTACTCGCGGATGACGCCGCGCACCTCGGCCTCCATAAACTGGCGGACGGTGTCGCGAATCAGAAGTTGGTCGCTGGTGAGTGAAAAATCCATCAAAAAGGGCCGCTCGAATGCTAGCACAGGGCGTGCATGCTCGCGCGGCGAGCTATGGCGCTATTGGTCGTCCGGCTTCTTGGGTACAGGAGGGAGTTTCATCCGTTCGCCGACGTTGTCTTTTTTGCCCGCCTTCACGTGGACGCGCTCAGTCTTCGTCACGTAGTTTTTCGAGTCGAATTGCAGGTCGTATTCGCCAGGAGTCAGATCTTCGAACGCGTACGCGCCATTCGCATCGGTCGTCGCGGTCTTCGTCGTTTTGTCGGCCTCGCTGATAAGAGTCACGCGCGCACCCGACAAAGGCGTGCCGTGTTCGCCTGTAACCGAGCCACCGATGGAGCCGGTCGTCGCCGGAGTCTTCGGCGGTTTCGGCGCCTTCTGCGCGTCCGCCGTCGACGCAAGCAACGCGCCAACAAGCGTGACGACTGCGACGAGTCCGCCGCGAGCAACGACTTTCGAAATGGCCATAACCCTCCAATTGACAATCTAAATTGCGTTTCTTGGGTGCGCGTTGTGGCGCGCTAGAGCTTCAGAAATTCCCTGAGCCGCCGCGTCTGCGCGCGAGAAACGGGAATTTCGCTGGCGCGCTTGTCGTTCATCTTCAACATGTAGCTCGATTTGAACCACGGCACAACTTCCTTGATGTGATTGATGTTCACAAGATAGGACCGGTGCGCGCGCCAGAACCGCTCGGTGTCGAGCGAGGCCTGCAGCTCTTCAATCGTGCGGTAGTTCGAAACGCCTTCGAAATCGCGCGCAAAAATAGTGATCGTGCCGTCTTGAATCGAGGCGTAGATCATCTCGTCGGCATCGACCAGAAACATGCGCGACTGAGACTTCACAAGGAGCTTCACCGGCTGCGCTACGCGCGTACCCGGCGCCGCAAGCTGACCCACGAGTTCCTCGAGCCGCTCGACAGGCGACGTGTTTGCCTCGATCATTTTTTTCGCGCGTTGCACGGCCTTCGAAATTCGAGCTTTGTCGAAGGGTTTCAAAATGTAGTCGACCGCGTTCACGTCGAACGCTTGCAGCGCGTAATTATCAAATGCAGTGGCGAACACGATCTGAGGAATGCGCACTTTGCGTTCGAATAGCTTCTTAATGACGCCAAACCCGTCGAGGCCGGGCATCTGGACGTCGAGAAATACGAGGTCGGGCTCGTGCTCCTTGATGAGCGTGACGGCTTCGATGCCGTTCTTGCCGTGCGCGATGACGTTCACGTCGGGGACGTCACGAAGCAGGTAGGTGAGTTCGTCGCGCGCAGGGCGCTCGTCGTCCACGATGAGGGTTTTGATGGTCATGAAACAGCCTGCCGCCAGTATATGCAACCGTGGAATCGCCAGCAACCGAACTGAGGCGCGCGGGCGATGCGTTAGAATGCTTCCGACAATTCGAAATGAAGGAGCTGACGTGGCGAAGAGGAAGCCTATCGCGAAGATACTGAGCAGCAAGACCGTGTTTCACAGCCCGGTCTTCGACGTAAAACGCCAGGAAGTGATTGAACCGCACGGTGTCCGCGCGACGCGAGCGATCGTAACGCACCCAGGTTCGGTCGTTGTGCTTCCCGTTTTCGCGGACGGCCGGCTGCTACTGATTCGCCAGTACCGGCATTCGGCGAAGCAATATTTGTGGGAACTTGTCGCGGGGCGAAAGGATCCCGGCGAGACGTTTGAGCACGCTGCACATCGCGAGCTGAAGGAAGAGACCGGGTACTCGGCGAAAAAGATGCGGCAGCTGATGGACGTGTTCCCTACCCCAGGGTTTGTGGCGGAGAACATGGTGATTTTTCTCGCCCAATGGCTCACGAAGGGCGAAGCGGAGCCCGAGGCGGACGAGAAGATCACGCAGAAAATCGTAACGTTGAAGGAAGCGGAAACGTGGATTCGGACCGGTAAGATTCGCGACGCAAAGACAGTCGCGGCGGTGCTGTTCTATTCGAGATTTATCGCGAAGAAAAAGTAGGCGATTAGCGTGGGAGCCACGGCGCCCCGATCGGCGTGTAAGCAACGTAAAGCAAATAGTAGACGATCACGCCGGTCACCGACACGTACATCCAGATCGGATACGTCCAGTGCGCGATCTTGCGATGCGAGCTAAACCGCTCGCTGAGTGCGTACCCCAGCGTGATGATGACGAGCGGCAGGCACACAATCGCGAGGATCGTGTGCGTCGTGAGCAACGTGAAGTAAACGGGCCGAATCCAGCCCGTCCCACCAAAACGAATAATTCCCGCGTGAAAGTGGAAGTAGAGATAGAACCCAAGAAAAACCGTGGAGCACAGAAACGCGCAGATCATGCACGTCTTGTGAAACAGAATTTTGCCGGACTTGATGAAGTACAGCCCAAAGGCGAGCAGGACGGTACACGCGGCGTTGAGCGATGCGTTGATTTTGGGCAGAGCGGAAAGAGGGATGGCCATCGCGGTAGCGATCAGCGAATCGCTTTGTCGAGCGTCATCCAGAGCAGAAGCAGTGGAATGTGGGCGACGGTGGCGTGCATGAGCCACTTTGCGCGGACGTTGGTACGGTTACGGTTTGCCCAGAAGCCGACCTGGAGGAGCAGCACGCCAAGGGTAAGCGCGCCGAAGAAGTAGCTCATCCCCGTCATCCCCATTACAAACGGCAACAGGCTCAATGGCACGAGCACGGCGGACATGCTCAAGATCACGCGAAACGTGATGTCGCCACTCTGATCAACTACCGGAAGCATCTGAATTCCGGCGCGCTTATAGTCCTCGCGGTACATCCAGGCGATCGCCATAAAGTGTGGGAACTGCCACACGAACAGAATCGCGAAGAGTATCCAGCCGCCTTGGGTGATCGTCCCACGCGCGGCAGCCCAGCCGATGAGCGGCGGAAGCGCGCCGGGTATCGCCCCGACGGCGGTGGCGAGCGTGGTGCGAGTCTTTAGAGGCGTGTAGGCGCAGAGATAAGAGATGCTGGTGGCGAACGCTATAAGCGCAGCCAGCCAGTTCACCGCAAGTGCGAGCCAGATCGTGCCGATTGCAATGGACGCGATGCCGAAGGAAAGAACTTCGCGGGCCTGTAACGCACCGGTCGGCAGCGGGCGCATAGCTGTGCGACGCATCACGGCGTCCATTTCGCGCTCGACGTATTGATTCAGCGCGGCAGTGCCTCCGGCGACGAGAAGCGTGGCACAGAGCGTATGCGCGAGGCGCACCAGGTCCATCGGGCCATTTGAGCCGAGGTAAAATCCCGCAACCGTGGTGATTACGACGAGGAAGGTGACGTCTGGCTTGGTGAGGACGACATAGGCCCAAGGCTTATCAAAAGCAGATACGGTCGCGGCGCGCTCGTTGCTCATGTCGGGTCCGCCGAGCATTATGCCCTAGAACTCTCTGTTCGCGCAGCAGCGGAATTGGATTTGAGGGCTTCGGCGCCGGCCGGACGTATCAGCCTGAAACAGGAGAGCGTGAGCATCCAACTGGTCGCAAGCGTCAGGGCTCCTACCAGCACGTGAATCACCGTCAGCGAGATGTACGTCACCGTAGGCTGCGCGGCGTGTTGAGCTTGCGACACAGCCCACAGCGCCGCAAGGCCGAGCAGGAACTGCGTTCCCACGATGGCGCTGAGCATCACGCCCCAACGCCGCAGGTCGGGCACACTGCCGAAACGCTTGCGAACCGCACGGCCGGTAATAATCGATAACGCCAGCACAACAACGGCGCCAATTTCGTGCGGCATCAAGTTGAAAGCGCCATGACGGAACGCCGCGCCCAGAATCAGCTGCAGAAAGACCGCAGCGGACGTGAGAATCGCGAGCGTGCGGAGTTTCGGCGAGCCGGGATCTTCAAGCGACGGCAAATCGCGCTGCCACCACCTGCTCGTAACGAGCGCGATGCTCAAAATCGTGACGAAGTAGAGTTCGGCGAGAGTCGCGTGCGTGGTCGAGACGGGCGGCGGCAAGCGCATCAGCACCGTGATGCCGCCGAACACACCTTGCAGGATCACGAGTCCAAGCGCGGCCCAGCCAAGCTTGCGCACCCACGCGCGCGGTTCTCTGAGCTGCAGCCAGACGGCGAGAATGATCGTGAGCAGTCCCGCGACGGTTGCGATCATGCGATGCCCATGCTCGTAGAAAATACCTCCGACCATTGGCGGCATCCATGAACCGTAGGAAAGCGGCCAATCGGGAACGGCGAGGCCGGCGTCGTTACTCGTAACGAGGGCACCGGCGATGATGAGAAGCACGATCCACGCCGCCGTCGCGATCGCGAATCGATGCGCCGCTACGGGCACTTGCTTGGTGCCGCCACGCTGTGCGGCTGAACTGGAACTCATTTCGCGCTTCCCTCTTTTGCTCGCGGCGTTACTGCGCTTTGAATACGAAATCGGCGCTCACAGCTCCCGGCGGCGCCACGGTGACGGTCTGCTCCATCGCGCCGTAAAGCTCCTGCCACGCGACTAGCGTGTAGGTTCCCGGCGGCAGGCCATTCAGCTCGAATTTGCCGTCGGGGTGCGTCACTGCAAAGTACGGATGATCGAATACGAAAACGTAGCCCTTCATCCACGGATGCACATTGCACTTCATCGGAATCGCCAGCTCCGGTGTGCCCAGCGACTCAACCAGCGGAGCTGACCCCGGCAACGACGAGCGGTTCGACGGCCGGTTATTCTGCGACATCATGAAAACGTTGTGCGTGGTCTGATCGTCATTCGCGACATCAAGATTCTGCCCGACCATCAACGCCGTGACGTGCGGCTCGTACATGCACCCCTTCTGCAGCAGCTTCGCGGCTTCGCTCGGCGCGTGGAATGCATAGTCGCTGACGCCCGCTTTAATGTAGACAACCGCGTTGGCGAGGTTCCCGTTTGAATCTGCAACAACCGTCGGCGCGATGACCGGCGTCGAGTATTCCTTGGCGCATGCAGGCTCGGCGCCCATGTCAATGGCGTGCAGTTCGGGCGGCTTGCCGGCGAGCGTCACGCGGCCCGAAATCGAGCCTGACGTCGCCAGATCGACGGTCTTCGTCGGAATAGACCTGGTCGAAACTTCCGCCGATTTGGGAACCGACGAATTACCACAACCGAAAAGCGCAAACACGGCAACGCCTGCTGCCCCAATTACTCTGCACTTCAGGGCCCCAGATACCGTCCGCACCAAGGTCATAGCGCCAGAGAAGCGACTCCACTGCGCATGCCGACTGCGCGCAGCACCAAGTCAGCCATGGCACGCACCAGAAGAGGAGAGTCGTTCAGCGCCGGCATCATATGAAACTCGCGGATCCCCAATTCATGTGCCTGCTCGCGCGCTTCGATGTTGATCTCATGCAATGTTTCGATGTGCTCGGTGAGGAACGCGATCGGGACGACCAGCATACGCTTGATGCCACGCTGCGACATTTCCTTAATCGTGCCCGTTAGAGACGGCTGCAACCACTTCTGCGGGCCGACCTTGCTCTGGAAGCAGAGCACGTGCGGATTCGACCAAGCGCCCATCTCGCGGACCATCTGCACGGTTTCCTGAATCTGCCGTGGATAAGGGTCGCCCTTCTCTACAAGAACCAGCGGCAAACCATGCGCGCTGAAAACCAGATGAACGTCCTCGGGATTCGCGAGGTTGAGCAGCACGCTGTTGATGCGCTCGACGATCCCCGCGATGTAGTCAGGATGTTCGTAGAAATGCTCAATCAGATGCGTCGGAACGCGGTTTGCGCCAGGGCGCTTGTCATACTGACGTTCCCACTCGTTCAGGCTGCTCTTGGTTGTCGCCAGCGAATACTGAGGATAAAGCGGTAGTAGAACCAATTCGTCGTATGGCTCGCTCTCCAGGCGGGTGATCGCTTCAGACGTGTCGGGGTGCCAGTAGCGCATGGCCACAATCGTTCGCGCAGCGACGTGCGGCTGTAGCGCCGACTGAAGCGCGCGTGCCTGTTGCTCGGTGAGCTTACGAATCGGCGAGCCGCCGCCAATTTCCGCGTAGTGCTTCCCTACCGTTCGCGAGCGCGTGGTAGAAATCAGCTTTGCGAGCCCCTTACGCGCCAAAAAAGCGCCGGGGAAATTGATGATGTCCGGATCGCAAAACAGGTTATAGAGGAACGGTTCCACCGCGGCCTGGCTATCTGGGCCGCCAAGCTGAAACATGACCACCGCGACTCTTTTATCGCCGCTCATACCGCACCTCTTAAGCCGCCGCTACTTCTCGCCAAGCTGCCTCTTCATATCTTCGATGTCGCGCCGCAGCGTGGCGATGCGCGAAGCCACCGACAATTCGTAGCCGAAGAAAATGGCCCAGACCACAACCCACGCTGTGAACAAAAACTGAAAGTTGCTCATCCCCGCGCTATCCCCAGGTTCCCTGCCGAAGCGTCTGTCGCATTGCGATCGGCGGCGAAACGAAGCTCCGCGAGTTCGTTTCGCATCAGCTCGAGTTTATACCGGTCGCGGAGAACTAGAATCATCACGCCGCAGATGGCAATCATGCATAGAACCAGCGTGTATGCCATGGTCGCCTGCAATCCCGTCCCCGCGCCCCCGAGGATCACCGGTTGAGGGTGCTGTGTCCTCCAAAGCCGATTGGAAACATACACCAGTGGCATGTCCAACGAAGCAAAAATTCCAAAAACGGCGGAGAGCGTGGCCTTCTTCTCGGGATCTTCAAGCAAGCCGCGCAGAATGAGGTACGAGATATAGAGCATCCACAGCACGAAGGTGCTGGTGAGACGCGCGTCCCAGGTCCACCAGATGCCCCACACAGGTTTGGCCCACAGCGGGCCGGTCGTAAGACCTACGGTGCAGCAGACCACGCCTACTTCGGCCGCCGAGACACCCAGCGCGTCGTACTTCCGGTCGCGGCTCAGAAGGTAGCGGACATTCGCATAAAAAACCGTCGTGAATGCGATGTACATCGAGGTCCAGGCAGCGACGTGCATGTAGAAGATCCGCTGGATCGTGCCCATGGTGCGTTCCTGCGGCGCAATAAAAAGGGCGGCGTAACCTGCCGCGAACACCAGCAGCGCCACGACGATCGTGCCCAGCGTTCGGCCCTTCATTGCCTCACGAACTCCATCGCCGCTTGCATTTCGAATCGAGCGCTCATTGTCATTCCGCAACCAAATAGTCGCACAACAGCCAAGCTGCCGTCATAAACACGATATCAAATCCTGCCAGGAACGCGACCCAGGTTCGATCGATCGCAGGCTCTTCCGCGAAGAGCGCCGCAGTGGCTTCGACGGACGCGATCAGCAGCGGCGCAAGCACTGGCAGCAGCAAGAGAGGCAGAAGCAGCTCGCGCATCCGAGCCTGCGCCGAAATCGCCGAGAACACAGTTCCGGTGATGACGAGGCCGAGCGTTCCGAGGAGTAAAACAAGTGCGAGACGGCCCACAATCCCGGCGAGCGAAACGTTGTAGAGTACGCTAAAGACGGGCACGAGAATCAACTCAGCAACCAGCATGAACGTCAGATTCGCGAGCATCTTGCCAAGCAGAATCGCGAAACTCGAAATTGGCGCAAGGCGCAGCGCGTCGAGCGTGTCGTTCGAGTGCTCGCGCGCGAACGACGGGTTCAGCATCAGCGATCCAGCAAAAAGAAACGCGATCCAGAGCAATCCGGGTCCGATGCGACGCACGTCGGCTGGTGAGGGATCGAAGGCGAAACTGAACAGCACCTCGACCACCAGCGCGAAGACGATTGTCGCGCCGAGTAGCTCGCGCGTTCGCAGCTCGAGCCGCAGCTCTTTGCCGAGAAGGATCGCCGTTGCGCGCGCGGTGGACATCACGCCTCCGCCCGCAGGCGCGCGAGAATCGGAGCAGGGTCGCCGCCAGAACCACTGTCCTGAGCTACCGCCCCCCCCGACAACGCAACGACGCGCGTCGCAAGTTCGAGCGACTCATTCCGGGCGTGAGTGCTCATAAGCACGGTCGCTCCGCTATTGCGCAGCTGTGCAAGCCGCGTGCTGAACCACTCGAGCCCCTGGCGATCGAGACCTGCCGCCGGTTCATCGAGCAACACGATGCGCGGGCAGTGTAAGAAGGCCTTTGCGATGGCGAGGCGTTGCCGCATGCCTCGCGAAAATGTCCGCACGACGCCGTGCCCCCGGGTACCCAGACCACAGTCGTCTAGCGCGGCGCGTGCACAGGAAACCGGATCATTCAACCCGTAGAGTTTGGCGAAGAACTCGAGGTTTTCGGTTGCGGTGAGTTCGTCGTAAAGCAGGGTGCTGTGACCGACCATCCCGATCAACAATTTCGTGTGAGCTTGATCGCCGACGGGTGCTTCGCCATCCGTCGCACGAAACTGGACGCTGCCGCGCGTAGGAGCCGCGAGGAGGGCCGCAATTCTCAGCAGAGTGGTCTTGCCTGCTCCGTTCGGGCCAAGAAGCGCTACAAACTCGCCCGCACGAACTTCCAGCGTCACGCCGCGCAGAGCCGCGAGCCCGCCGTAACGCTTCTCAACATTTTGAAAGGATATTCCGCACCCGATTGAGGCGGATGGAGATGATTCGTGAGCGGCCAAGGCGTGCGCCTAGCCTTTCACCAGGTCGTGAAGCACCTTTTCGACACGCGCACGCTCCTGCGCGTACTCATCCTCGCTGATCGTGCCCGCCTGGCGCCGCAATTCGAGACGGAAGAGACTGTCCTTCAGCGCATCGAGTCCACTGCGGGCTTGATCCTCAAGCGACGTCATCGCTCGACTGGCCGCTGGCTTCGCGACAGGAAGTGCGCTTGGGGCCGCCGTCGACGCGACGGTCGTAGCTGCAGCCGTGACCGCAGCTGGTACAGGCTTGCGAAGCAAGTAACCAAAACCGAGAAGAAAAATTGCGCCAAATCCCCCAACCAAAACCCACTTGATTCCGTCGATGCGGGCAGGAATCGCGATCGCGGTTGCCGTGGGCGAGTCCGTTCCGCCGGAGTCCGCGCGCGAATTCACGGATGGATTCTGCGATTCATCGGCCGGAGCGGTGACCGCCCCTTCGGGCGGCGCAGCGGGCCCTTGTCCAGAGATCGAAATATCGATTGGGTCGTTTGCGGCCACATTGTCGCGCGTGTAGATCGCCATTCCCTGATCCTGCCCAGCCGCTATGATTCCGGAACCGGAAATCTGGACCGAAGGTGGCGCTGCGATAATCAGTTTTTCAGACGGGTAGTGCGCGACGTTGCGCAGCGTGGCGTGATTATCGGCGTACGGCAGCTTGTACGAAATGCGGATACCGCTCTCGCCGGGGCGAAACGGAAACGCCACCGCCATTTGATTCTTGCCCTTGTCGATAGTCCCTTGCACGACGGGCATGCCGGACGAACCCCACGCGGACGCCTGGTCAAACGTTGCGTTCTGCGGAAGTGTGAAGTCGAACGAGCCGTCCTTTTTGTAATACGCGACGGGCGGCGTGGTTTTGTTCGAGATGATGTATTCCTCGCCCACCATCAGCTCGTTGCCTCGTGGCTGGACGATCACAGCATGATTTGGAACTGTGAAGGCGTCCGCCTTTTCGGTCGGCTCGTAGACGTCGATGTTGGCGGCCGTCTTTCCCGGCGGAATCGGCTCGTGATAATTCACACCCCGATAGACAACGCGCACCAGCATCGGCGCCCCGCCAAGGTGCGGATCGTTGAAGCTGAATTGCCCGGAGGCGTCCGTCTTCGTGGTCGCGACGGGTTGCATACCGCCCTGAAGCTGAATGAGGATCACGTCGACGCCGGCCGCGGGCTTTCCGGTCGTGCCGTTGTTCACCGTGCCACTCAGAGTGCCAGCGAACGCGACTACAGACGCGAGCATCACAAGTGTGACCGCGACCGTGAGCCGAGCTGAAATTCGGACGTATCGGATCAAGTTTGCCGGACCTTCTCTCTCGCTGCCTGGCGGGTCGCAGGAGTAGGCGTCGCACCCATCAGCTCATCCATCTGTTCCAGGACGCGCGCTGCCTCGACTTCGAGCGCTTGCTTGGTTTCCTCGTAATCGGCTTCGGAAAATTTGCCCGCGCGAAACTCGAAGCGGAGGTCGCGAAGGTTTTCGTAGATCGCGTCGCGGCGCTCCATCAGCGAATCCAGTTGTGTGCGATGAGGAGCGTAATCCGACTCATCGGGCCGGACGTAAAAAATAAAAATCACCGTCGCGAGCGCCAGCACGGCGCAAAGGATCGCGACTTCCCCGTTACTCACCGTCGTCCCTCGATGCTTCGCGCTGCGCGCGCGCTAGAAATTGGTGATCGATGGAAGGGCCACCCGCCGGCGCTAGAGTCGTCTTACGTTTCCAGCGACGCACTACTTCCCAAACCAGAATCAGCGCTATCAGCGGAATGGCGACCGGGAATATCCACGCTAGCAAGTTGAAACCATGCTTGGGCGGTTCGAGCAGTACGGTGGGGCCGTACTCCGAAACAAAAGCGTCAAGAATCGATTGATCGGAGTCGCCCTGATCGACGTGTTGGTCGACCTCCTTCTGCATCCCCTTCGCGGTTTCACACGGACCGGAGAACGCGCCACCGGTGTGCGTGCATCCGGTGACGGAGTCGCCGCACCCGCCGCACATGCACATCATTCGTTTGCCGACGTCTTTGCCGCGCTGTGTCTTCTGTGCCTGCACGATCGCGGGCATCGCAGCGATGAAAAGCACTGCGGCTGCAACCACGCGAAGCCTGCGTTGCGCCGCGCTACTCACTGGACCCGACCCTTCTCACCACGGACTGCACGGCGGCAGGCAGCCCGTCGGCGACAGCGCTGCCCCACGACGTCTCCGTCACGGGCTTCAAGACGATGGCGGCGCGGCGATTCGGCAATAGCGCCAAAAGCGTCCCGAGTACAACGACGATTCCACCGAACCAGATCCATTTCACCAGCGGATTGAGGTATGCGTGGATCACCGGCGCGCCAGTCTCTGGACTCTGTCCCGCGTACACGACATACAAATCGCGCAACGGCGAACTCTGGATCGCGACTTTCGTTTCGGTCACTTGGCTCGTTTTGAAGAGCCGGCGCTCCGGATACAGCATCATCTCGGACTTGCCATCCTTGAAGACTTCGATCGTCGCGCGATCCGCGCCGTAGTTGTTGTTCTCGACGTGATCGAAGTTCTGGCACAGGAGCATGTACTTGCCGATCTGAAGAGTATCACCGGGATGAATTTCCTTCTCGACGTCGCGATTGAACGGGATGCCTGCGATGCCGATGAAAATCAGCACCATCCCGAAATGCACCACGTATCCGCCGTAGCGTCTCGTGTTGCGCATCGTGAGTTCGCCGATCGCAGTGACGAGGTTCGAACCATCGCGCGACGCGATCACCAGTGCGCCGCGAAGAAATTCGGACGCAATCGTTAGCGTCACGAACACCGAGAGCACCCAACAAATCAGCGAGTAGACATCGCGGAAACCGCCTATGAACGCCGCCACGCCTGCCAGCACCCCTCCGAGCAGCGGCCATGCGAAATTGCGCTTCAGCGCGTCAAACGACGTTTTGCGCCACGCGAGCAGAGGACCGACGCCCGTGAGAAACAACAGAAAGAGCGCGATCGGCACGTTGACCTTGTTGAAGAACGGCGGACCAACGCTGATCTTGCTGCCCGTGAACCACTCGGAGAGGACCGGGAACAGCGTGCCCCATAGAACCGCAAAACACGCGGCGAGAAGAATCAAATTGTTGAAGAGGAAGCTCGATTCGCGCGACACCATCGAATCGAGTCGGTTGTCGCTGCGCAGATAGTCGCGATTCTTCCACCAGGCGGCGAGGCAGACGAGCAAAATCAGCGCGAGAAATCCGCCGAACCAGTTTCCGATCGAGCTTTGCGCGAAGGCGTGGACTGAACTGACGATGCCGGAGCGCGTGAGCGACGTCCCCAGAATGCAGAGCATGAACGTGACGAAGACGAGCCACACGTTCCACACCTTCATCATGCCGCGCTTTTCCTGCATCATCACCGAGTGCAGAAACGCCGTTCCCGTGATCCACGGCAGTAGCGACGCATTCTCCACCGGATCCCAAGCCCAGTAACCGCCCCATCCGAGCACCGCATACGCCCAATGCGCGCCGAGCAGAATCCCTACGGACTGGAAGCACCACGCGACCATCGTCCAGCGGCGCGTGATGTGAATCCACTTTTCCCCCGGATAACGGCCGAGCAATGCCGCCATCGCGAATGCAAATGGAACCGTGAATCCGGTGTAGCCGAGATATAGCATCGGCGGATGAATCACCATTTCCGGATATTGCAGAAGCGCGTTGAGCCCTTTGCCTTCGGACAGCATCGCAAGAGTTTGCGTCCCGCCTGTGCCGCTGGTCGCGATCACCGAAAATGGGCTTGCAACGAAATTATTGAGCGTAAGAAAGAAAATCTGAACGCCAGCGAGCGTCACGCCCGCATACGGCATCAGCTCCGGATGCTTCTTACGATTCAGAAACAAAACGAGGAAGGCGTAAATCGAAAGCAGCCAGCTCCAGAACAGCAGCGAGCCTTCCTGCCCTGCCCACAGCGCCGCGATCTTGTAATACCACGGCAGCGCAGTGTTGCTGTGCGTCACCACATACGACACAGAGAAATTGTTGGTGAGGAAGAAATATTCGAGGATCCCGACTGTGAGCGTCACAAGGACGAAGACGGCCATCCCTGCGTTACGCGCGCTTTTTGTGACGAGAGGCCGCCGCGTGACGGCGCCTACAATGCCCGCGCCGAACGCATACACCGCCGCGAGGAACGCCAGCAGCAGTGCGAATGAACCCAGGATATCCAAACTGCTCCCCTTGCTTATGTCGGGCTAGTTTCCAGATGGCTGCGTTGCGGCGCCGGTCGACGTCTGCCCGCCCGGCGCGCTCGGTTGCGCTGCCGGCACATTTGTGACCGGCGCAGCGTCCGGCACTGCTTCGTATTTCGAAGCGCATTTCGCTTGCACCTGTTCGGCGACGAAACGGTTATCGGGCATCATCTTGCCTTCTACCAGCGCCTGCGAACCGTCTTTGAACGTGTCCGGCAGTGGATCGCGGCCCACGTAGCTCACGGTGAGATCTTTACCCTGCTCGGTCAGTACGAAGTCGATTCGTCCCGGCATGTGCTCGATCGAGCCGGCGCGCACGTTGCCGGAAACGCGCATCCGCTCGTGCAACGCAGAGCCGTGCAGCGTCGTAAGCTCCGTAATCGTGTGGTAGTAAGTCTTGCTCTGCGTAAAACCCACGTAGGCAAGCGCCAGCAGCGTCACCACGATAATGATCGAGCCGATCGCGAACTTGTTTCCAGCCTTCATAGATGCACCATCAGCGCAACAGCGGACATTGGGTGAGTCTATCACAAGCGCAAAGCCGCCGAAGTAGGGTGGGCTCAAATCTTAGCGGCAGAGCCAGGTGCTTCACGTTGCTTCTCGCTATTGCGGGTTGACGGCGAGGCGAAGGTCGCTCTCCGAAGCGCCCACGTGGACGCGCCGCGGCGTCGCCCGCACCCACCGATTCTCCGCGACGGACCAATACTGCAAGGCGCGCGGCGCGACGTGCATTTTCACGATGCGTGTTTCGCCCGGCCCGAGCGTAACGCGCGTGAATGCAGCGAGCGTTCGCGGAGCGAATTGCGCGCCCTTCGGCGCCGGGTTCGGCGCGTCGAGATAGACCTGCGGCACCTCGTCGCCTGCCGCGCTACCTGCGTTCAGGATTTTCACCGAAACGTCCAGGCCCCCATCCGACGCCGACGTTGCGGTGAGGTCCGTGTACTTGAACATCGTGTATGACAGGCCGAAGCCGAACGGAAAAAGCGGCTGAATATTCTGCGCGTCGAACCAGCGGTAGCCGATGTTCACGCCTTCGCTGAACGTCGTCTTCCCATTCACGCCTGCTGCCGACCGCTCCGGATACTTTGGATCGGTCGCCGGATAGTCCGTGAGCTTTGAAGCCCAGGTGAACGGCAGGCGGCCGGCTGGATTGACGTGACCGAGGAGCACGTCCGCGGTGGCCCAGCCGCCCTCGTCGCCCGGCCACCACATCTGCAGCACGGCTTTCACTTTCGGAAGCCACGGCATCGCGACGGGCTGGCTCACGTTCAGCACGACGATCGTGTTCGGGTTCACGGCCGCGACTTCTTCGACAAGTTTGTCCTGCTCGCCCGGCAGCCCGAAGACGGGTTTGCCGCGCGTCCACAAAAACACGATCGCCGTGTGAGCCTTTTTCGCCGAGTCGATTGCCGCGGCATGATTTTGTGTACGGTCTGCCGGCGTTACCCAGTTCAGACGCACCTGTTCTGGTTCGTTGGAAGTGTCTCCGCTGGCGTTTACCGTAATTTCGTGCGCACCGGCGGAAAGCGTCACCGACCGCCGTACATTGTCGAGCCCATCGGTCGTGGGAAACGCATTGTCCTGCGACGCGTGCTGCACATCGCCGTGAACCGTTCCCTTCATCGCGCCTGAACGAGCGATCGGTTTTCCATCAATGGCGAATTCTCCGCGCGCACCCAGCACTTGGAGATATATCCAATAATCGCCTGCGGATGGCACAGTGAGGCTTCCCTTCCACGTGTAGGTGCCGTTCGCAGGCAGCGGCCCGCCGGTAGAGCGCTTCGTAAAATTAATTTGGCCGTCGACTGAACTTGCTCCAGCAGCGTCGGTCCGCACAAGCCCCGGCTTTCCGTCGTGCGAGAGCGCCGACTCCGGAATCGCCGTGCCTGTCATATCGTCGTCCGGCGCGTACGAAACTTTCGCACCCGGCGCCAAGCGCGCTAGAGCGTCGACGGGACTGACCTGGCGAGACGTAAGACCTCCCGACCGTTCGCCGAACGTGCCGATCGCAGCGACCTGTCCCGCGCCGGGGCCAATCATCGCCAGCGATTCAATATCGGCTTGCTTGAGCGGCAACGCGCCGTCGTTCTTGAGAAGCACCGCCGCATCCTCCGATGTTTTGCGAATCGCAGCCGCATTCTTGTCAATGTCTTGCCCCGTCACGTCGTGTTTCTGTTTGCCGTCGAGATAGCCGAAGCGGTCCATCTCGTAGAGCACTCGCCGCGCTGCTGCAGTGATTGTTGCTTCGTTCACGGTGCCGTCCTTCAGTGCATCGCGCATGGTTCGCGGGTCGGCGTCGCGAGGAAACGCGTCCAACGCATCCGATTTCGGTTGAGGCTCTTCGGGGATTGTTCCGCCCAAAATTCCAGCCACCGCGCTCATATCAACCTTCGGAGGAGGCGGTCCAGCAGGCGTCTCCGTCTCGAAATACGCATGCATCAGTCCGGCGAACGGGCTGTCGCGCGGAATCAACCCAGGCATCTCCATGTCGACACCGTTGTTGATGAACGTGACGTTGTGCATCGCGCCCCAATCGGAAGTCACGAAACCCTTGAAGCCGATGTCGTCCTTCAGAATCGTCTTCAGCGCGTCCGCGTTGTCGCAGGCAAACAAGCCGTTCAGCTTGTTGTACGAGCACATGATCGACGAAACGCCCGCGCGAACGGCATCAACGAACGGCGCAACGTAGACCTCACGTAACGTCTGCGGATCGACGTACACGCTGAAGGAATTGGAATCGTAGGCGACATAATGTTTCGCCATTGCCATCACGTCCTGCGATTGCGCGCCGTCAATCTCAGCCGCGCCCATCGCGCCGGTGAGCATCGGATCTTCGCCAAAGGTGTTGTAGCCGCGATCGAAAGTGATGTCGCGATCGATGTTGATGAAGGGCTGAAGAACCACATCGATGCCGAGCGATCTTGCTTCCCGCCCGATCACCACTCCGTTCTCGCGTGCGTCCGCCACGCTAAACGTAGCGGCAACGCCCATCGTCGCGGTCTCCGCCTGGGCCGGGATACGCGTGAGCAAGCCCGGAGGGCCATCCGCCATGCGCAACGACGGCACGTTGAGGCGCGGAACGCCCGGCAAATATCCCGCCTGTCCTTGACTGGTCGCGTCGGGCTCCGCTTCGCCGCGAATGAGATGCATTTTTTCTTCAAGCGTCATCTGCGCGAGTAACTTGTCGATCCGCGCGAAGTTGGTCGTCTCGGCTGGCACCGCATTGCCGCCTGCGGATTGCTGCGCTGCCCGCGCACCGAATCCCACCACAACTGAACCCGCCAACGCTACGCTCGCTAGAAAAGCTGCTCTCCGACGTGAAGTTGAGATCATGCGCACCAGCCCTGGACCCATGAAAGTGAGAAGATCGATTCGACTACTGCAGCGCCCTTATATCACATCAGGCAATGGCAACTACTCGCGAAGCACGCCACAGCTACCCTGACAAGACTAGTTAATTCAAGCTGGCAGGCGGAGAGGGATGCACGAATTAGGCGATTCGCAAAACGCGCGAGGCGAGCTGCGTCCCGAAGCCGGGACCGGCGAAAGGCGAGTCGGAATCGAGAATCAATCTGTCAGCCCAGCCCGCATCCCGCAGGACCGGTGCCAGATTCTTCGCGTGACTGGAGATCAGAGCTACGGTCTTCGGCTTGTAGGAGGTCGAAAGACGAAGCAAGGTGGTCTTACCGGACTTTTCGACGGCAGACGCGAGTTCAGCGCCAAGATCAAATGGGCACTCAATCGCATACGTGAGAAAAATTCCGCGTCGCTGCCATTCGGACAGCACCGCTTCGTCCCCTGCCGACTTCGAGAGCGAATCGGGAGCGCATTTCGACAGCTCCTCGAAATACGCGCGGCCACTTGCTGTGCGGGGCGCAACGTCCGGTCCTGCGCTGTAGAAAAAATCGGCGAGCGCAGCCGGCGGACACGCGTCAATTACCAGCGTATGGATATGGATCGGCCGGAATCGCGTCGCCATCTCCAGTCGCGCGATCCGATCTTTCACGTGTTGCGCATCCACTTGTCGCCCGCATCCATCACAAACCGTCATTCGCGTCTCCCATCGATTGAAACGCACAAAAGCATCGCACGCACGTGGCGCACACGCAACGGCGACGCGCATCGAGCCCCACGTTCACTCGCTCTTCGCCCTGTGCTTGACGATTCGTTACTTAGATAAGCCGCAACGTAGATTGGTCGCAGCGCGATGCGGAAAGGTTTACGAATTCACCAGCCGACGTTTGGAGAGATTAATTACTTTCCGGAGTTCGCCGAGGTGTCGATGATCACGCCGTCGCCCGCGTCGATCAACGCCTTCTCGGGCTTGGCGTCGGCGCCGAGTTTCGCACGGAGGCAGCCCATCAATTCGGGCGAGACATCCGTGATGTTCATGCCTTCAGAAACTAGGAATTTGCAGCTGAGGATGGGGCGCGAGGTCTCTTCGTCAGGCAACTGACAATGAACCTTGCAGTATTGGCACTCCTGGTTCCAACAGAAACGGCCGTACGGGACGGTTTCCGGGCTGATGAACTGAAACGCTCTTAGGACGGAATTCCGGTCCGGAACGAGGAAATTCTTGCCGAGTACGGTGATCTCGACGAGCTTCTCGTACGGGCGAAAGATATCGGACATCAGCGGCGCGTCCCCGTCTGCCATGAAAGTGACTCCACTCCCGAAGCTAAATCACGCGACGGGCGCGGGCAATCGAAACACGGCGCGGAAGTGTTCAATGCTCCAACGCGGAGCGTCGCGATTTGAGACAACATTCTCTAATTTGAACGTCAGGAAAAGACGCGAAAGGCCGAGTGTTTTATCGCGATGGAGACGCGGTAGGACGAAAGCCGAAGCTGTCCGCGCCGCGCAGGGAGTGAACGTAAAGCGTAAACGCGCCCAGCGCGATGCCAAGCGGTCCGTTGCTGAGACCAAAGAACGAGGCCAGGAGCGACAAGGGTTTCGCCGCATCGCCGCCTGTCATCAGTGCAAATCCGGCGAGCAGCGCTACGATGCCCGCGATCACGCCAATTACGACCACGAATATCAACGCAATGTGGAACATGTTCATCAGGGCGAAAGGATTCGCGGTGTTCGTGATCAACGCGCCAAACATTCTTGTCAGTGTCGATTCCCAAAACACGATCGCCGCCGCTCCAACGAGTCTCAGAATCCCGTACAAAATCCACAGAATTCCCAGATTTTTCATTCCATCTCCAGCTTGGAATCCGGCGAGACACAAGCCCCACCGCACAGCCATTAGACCGGCAGCCGCTTTCGCGAACCATCGGGCCAATCCTGTATTTCTGAAGGTCTTTGATTAGTACTTACTTTTCGGTGTCGAGGCGAAGGGCTAGGCGAAGAACTGACCCATGCGACGGAACTTATCGTACCGCTGGTCGAGGAGTTGCTTCGGTGTGAGTTTCGCAAGTTCGTCAAGCGCGAGGGAGAGGAACGGATCGAGTGCCGCCGCTGTGGCTTCGTGATTGAAGTGCGCGCCGCCCTCGGGTTCAGGCACGATGGCGTCGATGAGCTTTAGATCCATCAAGTCGTTGGCTGTCATCTTCAACGCCTCAGCTGCCACTTCGGCCTTGCCCGCGTCACGCCACATGATCGTCGCGCATCCTTCCGGCGAAATCACGGAATACACCGAGTTCTCCAGCATGAAAATCTTGTCGCCGACGGCGACGGCGAGCGCGCCGCCCGAGCCGCCCTCGCCGGTTATCGTCACGATGACCGGGACTGGCAAACGCGACATCTCGAGCAAGTTTCGCGCAATCGCCTCGGCCTGGCCGCGCTCCTCCGCGTCGACGCCGGGGTACGCACCCGGCGTATCGACGAACACGAAAATCGGTTTGCCAAATTTCGCCGCGAGCTTCATCGCGCGGATGGCCTTGCGATACCCTTCCGGTTTCGCCTGGCCGAAGTTCCGCACAAGCCGTTGCTTGATGTCGCGGCCCTTCTGACTGCCCACGATCATCACGGGACGGCCGTGAAACTTTGCGAAGCCGGTGATAAGCGCGGCGTCATCGGAGAAATTGCGGTCGCCGTGAATCTCGGAAAAGTCTTCAAACAGGATCCGGATGAAATCGTCGGTGTAAGGGCGCTGCGGGTGGCGCGCGAGCTGGACGCGCTGCCACGGCCCGAGATGACGATAGAACTCCATCTTCAGTTCCTGGATTTCCGAGCGCACGCGTTCAATCTCGGCGGTCTGTTCGCCGGTGGGTGCGGAAAGGCGGCTCAGCTCCTCCACATCGCGTTCGAGCGCGTCGATCACTTTGCGCCGCTGCTTTTCGGTGTCGCCCGGCGTGCTCTGCATCGCTGCTGGTTTCTGCCTTTCGTTCGATTTCTCGACCGCTGGCGCAACGGCCGCCGCCATCGCTGCAACAGCGACGGCTCGCGCCGCGCGCTTCTCTTCCTTCAGCTTCCTTAACTCTTTCAGCCGCTTCTTGCGCTCGACACGGTCCTTACGCTTTTCGCGGAGACGAGCTGCGCCTTTTCGCTCGGGCGCCTTGGACTTTGCGCCGTCCTTACCATTCGGGCTCATTGAATCACCGCGACGGAGTCGTTACCGCAAATAGCGCGCACGCCTTCGAGCAACTCCTTGTCGGCCATAACGGGGCTGTCCGAATCGAGCGTGGCAGCCGAACCGTCAGTCTTCACCAGATCGAACGAGACGCGGCACCGGCCGGGCTTCGTCGCAAACAGCTTATGCAACCGATCGACGGAACCGCGGTCGAGTCGATCGACTTCGACGCGCACGCGCAACACCGTAGGCATCTTGCCGGCCAGCGCCTCGAGCGATCGAGCATCGGACACAACAAGGCGCGTTCCGACGTCTTCAATCGCCACACGGCCTTTCACGAGCAACGGCGTGTTCGTTTTGAGGATGCCTTCGAGCTTCTGGAACGCTTCGGGAAACACTAGCGCTTCGATCACTCCCGTCCGGTCCTGCAACGTCAGGATCGCCCAACGCGCGCCGCGCTTCGAACGCATCGGACGCATCTGCACGATGATTCCGCCGACGACAATGTCATCGTTGTTCTTCTTGTGTTCAACGGCGGCCAGTTCCGTCGCATTTAGTTCCGCGAGGCGGCCCGCAAATTTATCGAGCGGGTGTCCGGAAATGTAGAAGCCCAGGACCGAGTACTCGCCTGCGAGCTGTTGCTCCTCGCTCCAATCGTCGGCGTACGGCAACTCTTTGTGCGTTTCTTCCGTCGGAGTATTGGGACGGCCCAGGAACAAGCCGCCTTGTCCGACCGCGGCCGCTTGGTGTTTCTTCTGGCCCATCGAAATCGCCTGATCGATCGCGGCGAAAACTCGTCCTCGCGATCCACCCAAGCAATCGAATGCGCCGGCCTTGGTCAAGCTCTCGAGCACTCGCTTGTTGATGAATTTCGGCTCGATCGCCTCGCAGAACCCGAACAAGCTCTCGAATTTCGTGCCGGCGGCGCGCGCATCGCAAACTGCCTTGGCCGTGTTCTCGCCGACGTTTTTGACCGCCGCGAGGCCGAACCGGATGTCGTCGACCACGGGGGTGAAATAGAGGCCGCTCTGCATCACATCCGGCGGCAGCACCCGGATTCCCATGCCGCGCGCTTCGTTGATGTACTTCACCACTTTGTCGGTGTTCCCCGCTTCCGAACTAAGCATCGCGGCAACGAATTCCACCGGGTAATGCGTCTTCAGGTAGGCGGTCTGGTATGCGAGCAGTGCGTAAGCGCACGAATGCGACTTGTTGAAGCCGTAGCCCGCGAATTCCGCCATTAGATCGAAGATTTTCTCGGCCTTTTTGGCTAGAACCTTTCGCGCGGTGCAACCGTCGAGGAACTTTTCGCGCTGCGCCGCCATCTCTTCGTGTTTCTTCTTGCCCATCGCGCGTCTGAGGAGGTCGGCATCGCCAAGCGAGAAGCCCGCGAGACGGTTCGCGATCTGCATCACTTGTTCCTGATACAGAATCACGCCCCAGGTTTCGGACAGGATTTCCTCAAGCTCAGGCAAGTCGTACGCGACTTTCTTCTTGCCGTGTTTGCGCGCGATAAAGTCGTCGATCATCCCGCCCTGAATCGGGCCCGGGCGGTAAAGCGCGTTCAGCGCTGTGAGATCCTCAAGCCGCGTTGGCTGATAGCGCTTCAGAATGTCGCGCATGCCGTGCGATTCAAACTGGAAGACGCCGGTCGTATCGCCTCGCGAGAAAAGTTGGTAAGTCTTCTCGTCGTCGAAACCGAGTGACGCGAGATCCACTTTTACGCCCCGGTTCTGTTGGATGAGCAGCACCGCGTCTTCGAGAATGGTCAGCGTTGTCAGCCCGAGGAAGTCCATCTTGAGCAGGCCGATGCGCTCGAGCGCGTTCATATCGTACTGCGTCGAAATTTCTTCCTTGTTCGACTTGTAGAGCGGGACGATCTCCGTGAGCGGCCGTGGCGAGATCACTACGCCCGCGGCGTGCGTCGAAGCGTGGCGCGCGAGGCCTTCAAGGCGCAACGCAACTTCGATCAGCTCCTGAACCTGCGGATCCTTACGCGCGGCTTCGAGCTGCGGCGATTGCTTCAGCGCCTCGTCGAGCGAAATATTAAGCGTCGCCGGAACCATCTTCGCAAGCCGGTCCACTTCGCCGTATGTCATGTTCAGCGCGCGGCCCGCATCTTTCAGAACGGCCTTTGCGGCCATCGTCCCAAACGTAATGATCTGCGCGACGCTGTCGTTTCCGTACGTCCGGCGAACGTAGTCGATCACTTCGCCGCGGCGCCGCATGCAAAAGTCGATGTCGATATCCGGCATCGAGATTCGTTCCGGGTTCAGGAAGCGTTCAAAGAGCAGATCGTATTGCAGTGGATCGACGTCCGTGATCCGCAGCGCGTAACTCACCAAACTGCCCGCCGCGGAACCGCGCCCCGGACCGACCGGCACGCCTTGTGCGCGCGCATAGTGAATAAAGTCCCACACGATCAGGAAGTAGCCCGCGAACCGCATCTTCTGAATCATGCGGATTTCGTCCGAGAGCCTCTGCTCGTACTCCGCAAGCGAGTGGCGAAGAAGCCCCTGCTTGCTCAATCGTTCGAGCGTCTCGGCACGTGATGTGAAATTTTCCCGAACCACGCGCTCGAAGTACGAATCCGTGTCTTGACCATCGGGCACTTTGAACTCAGGAAATGGATTGCTGACGCGCTGAATTTTTACGTTGCAGCGATCTGCGATCGCGACGGTCCGTGTAACAGCGTCCGGCAGCTCCGCGAACACCTTCGCCATCTCTTCCGCGCTCTTGAAGTAGAACTGGTCGGTGGCGAATTTCATCCGTGCCGTATCGCTCATCGTCTTGCCGGTCTGGATGCACATCAGCACTTCCTGCGCGTGCGAGTCAGCCTGCGTCAGATAGTGGCAATCGTTGGTGGCGACGAGCGGGATACCCGATTCTTTCGAGAGGCGGACCATGTCGCGGTTCACGCGAATGTCTTGCTCGAGCCCTTGGTCCTGAACTTCGAGGAAGAAATTGTTCTTGCCGAAAATGTCGCGCAGACGGTAGGCGTTCGATCGCGCTTCGTCGAATTTGTCGTTGAGAAGCGCGTCGGCCACTTCCCCGCGCAGGCAGGCCGACAGCGCGATCAGGCCGCTGCTGTGCTTTGCGAGCAGGTCGTGATCCACGCGCGGCTTGTAGTAAAAGCCATCCAGATAACCCGTAGACACGAGCTTGATCAGGTTGCGATAGCCTTCGTCGTTCTCACAGAGCAGTACCAGGTGATTCGAGCGCTCTGCGTCCGAACCGCGGCTCTTGTGTCCATCGGGCGCCACGTACATCTCGCAGCCGATGATCGGCTTCACGCCATGCGTGGTCGCCTGGTGATAGAAATTCGCCGCCGCGAAAAGGTTCCCGTGGTCCGTCACCGCGACCGCGGGCATGCCTCGGCGCTGCGCCTCGGCGGTCAGTTCGCCGATTTCACAGGCTCCGTCGAGGAGAGAGTAGTCCGTGTGAACGTGAAGATGAACGAAGTTCGAAGAAGCAGCCATCGAAATTTCAGTTTAGCCCAGCTTCGCGCGTCTTGTACTCAGAATGTGTGCGAAGCAACTCTGCATCGCTCCAATCGCGCGCCGCGCCGTTAGCTACTTCTTTCCTTTTTTCGCGGGCGCCGATTTCTTCTTGGCCCCGTCATTTCCAGGTTTCGCCGCTTTCGCGGGTGCTTCGGGCGCGGGCGCAGCTTTTGCGGCTGTAGCATTTGGAGCCGCCACAGTCTTGCCGGCCGACTTCGCTTTGGCCGCAGCGGCTTCCGTCATCGCCGCAGCAGCCTTATCCTTGTCCGCCGCCTTTTTCTTCTTGTCCTTCTCAGGTTTTTTCGGCTCGTCCTTGATGCCGGCGAGATTCTTAAGCAACTTTGTCCGGTCTTCCGGCGTCTTGCCTTTGCCTCGCAGCGCCGCTTCGAAGAATTGCTCGATCACTTTGTCGAACTTCGGCCCGCGCGGCACACCCAGCGATTCCAGCTCCGCCGTCGGCAGGCTCAAATAGATCGGACGCCACTTCTGCAGATAATTCCTGAATTTGCCGAGCACGGCCGGATTCGGCAGCTCCACTTCGATAAACGCAATCATCTCCGCTGGCATCGACGCGATGTACGCGTGCGCTTCCTTTGGCGTTCCGGTCTTGCGGCTCTTCAGGACTTTCGCTTCCTGCTGCGCTTTCGAGACCAGGTCTGTAATCTCGGCGATCTCCGGAGCGCGAAATTCCAGATTCTTCAGTACCGACGTCACCTCCCGATCCTTCAACTTCCCGAGTGTGTAGAAGATCACCGCCGCGTGCAGTCGCGGACGCAGACCTGCCATCAGCAGATTTCCGCGTACCTTCGCCAGCTTATTGAGGCTGTCGTAGTCCGGCTTGCGCTTCTGCAACGAAGGGTGAATCAGTTCCAGCATCTCGTATTCTTCCCACTTCTTGAGCGTCCATACCGGATTATCTTCGCGTCCGAGCGCCCGCAATTCATGCCCAACTTCCGCCGCCCCGATGTTTTCGTTGAGCTTTCGCTCCATCGCCAGCTCGAACCACTCCTGCGTGCGCGAATCCATTTTGAATCCCATGCGCGCGCCGTAGCGCAGGGTTCGCATTAGCCGGACGGGCTGATTCGTAAATGCGTGAATCGACAGCGCGCGAATTTCCTGTTTCTCAAGATCCGCCAGGCCGTTCATCGGATCGAGCAACAAGCCGCGCGACTGCAAGTTCAGGGAAATTGCGATCGAATTGATGCCAAAGTCGCGCCGTCGCAAATCTTCCATTACGCTGGTAAAGCGGTACTCCGGCTTGAGGCCCGGTCTCTCGTAGTAATCTTCGCGCGCGCCGGAAATCGAGCCGTCCACGTCACCCGCAAAAATCATTTCGTAATGCCGGAGCTTCTCGCTCTCCCACAGCACCTTCGCGCCGCCCTTTTCGAGCTCGCGGACGATCTTCGCCGGATTCCCTTCCAGCGTGAAATCGAGGTCGCGGATCGGCATTCCCGAAATCAAATCGCGTACCGCCCCGCCGGTGAGGTAAATATTCATTTCCTGCGCGCGCGCGAGTTCTTGAACGCGCTCCATCACCGCCCGCTGTTCGGGCGACAGGCGGCTTTCCAGCAGGTACATATAATCGGGCATGGGGTGCTTACCCTCCTTGAAGTTCGAATCCGCTCGCCGTCAGGCGCGGGGGTGGTGCTGCTTGTAGACTTGCCGAAGCCGTCCCTCGACAACGTGCGTATAAATCTGCGTCGTGGAAATGTCGGCGTGGCCCAACATCATCTGTACCGAACGCAAGTCCGCTCCGTTATCGAGCAGATGCGTCGCAAAGCTATGCCGAAGCGTGTGCGGCGAGAGCTTTTTGCGAATTCCCGCTTTGAGACCGTACACCTTCAGCGTCTTCCAGAAATTAAACCGGTTCACGGGCCGTCCGCGCCGGCTCGGGAAAAGATAAACCGACGTGCGATCGCCTAGAATTTGTGGCCGCGACTTGGCGTTATACTTTCTTACGATTTCAAGCGCTTTCCGGCCCATCGGCACGATGCGCTCTTTATTGCCTTTGCCGATGCAGCGCAGGCAGCCGGTTTCCATCTGAATGTCCGCGATCTTAAGGCCGCACAATTCGGAAACACGCAGGCCCGACGAATACAAAATTTCGATCATCGCTTTATCCCGCAAGCCCGCCACGGTTGACTCGTCCGGCTGAGCTAGCAGCCTGTTCACTTCGTCCACCGACAAAAACTCCGGGAGCGTCTGGCGAAACTTGGGCGACTGTATATTTTCCGTCGGGTCCTTCTCGATCGCCTTTTCCATCACGCAGAAGCGGAAGAAGTGCCGCACCGTGACGAGGTGACGCGCGACCGACCGACTGTCGAGTCCCTTCAGATACAGCGTACGCAGGAAGTCAACGACGTCGCTGTGCGTCAGCTCTTCCAGCGGGCGGCCGCTGTTCGTGACGAAGGCTCCGAATTTTTCCATGTCGCGCCGGTAAGCCGCGATTGTGTTCGCTGCGAGGCCCTTTTCGCCGCGAAGATACGCGAGAAACGCGCGAATATATGCGTCCACTTCTTTCCGCCCCTAGTCCAGTTTCAAATGCGCGCGTTGCCGAATATACTCGCGACAGCCGCGCGCAACGTTATCCATCCAAATCCGTCGCGGCCGATGCGTCCGGCGTTGCCTTTGCGAGCAGCATGCCCATCTCTGGGAGCTCCTCGCAGCGCAGCAGCCGCGCGCACACAAAATAAATCGTCGTCGCCACTGCGATCATCGTTGCCAGGCGTAACGCCTGCGACGCGATGTTCGCATCCAGCTCAAACGGAAAATGCCGGAGCGCCCATACGCAAGCGATCGCCATCGCTGCCGCACACACCACCATCTTCGCGATTGACCGCACTACCACGTGCGCTCCGAGCGTTCCATACCGCCGCCGAAATACCACGAACAGCCCCGCGAAATTCAGATACGCCGAAAGCGAACTCGCTAGCGCGGGGCCGCCGTTCCACAGGTATCGAGCGAACCAGATCAGTAACACGCCGTTCAGCAACACATGGAACAACATCACGTACACGCCGACCTTGGTCGGCGTCGCCGAGTCGTGCGTCGCATAGAACATTGGAAGTATTAATTTGATCGCCGCGAACGCCGGCAATCCCATCGAGTAGTACAGCAGCGCGTTCGCCGTCAGCGCCGTCGAATAGGCCCCAAACTCGCCGTGTTGGAACAGCACTCGCGTGATCGGCTCTCGCAGCACGATCAAACCAACCGTCGCCGGAATCGTGATAAACGACACTACGCGCAGCGCGAATCCAAAAGTCTGCTTCATCTCGCCGAACTTTCCGTCGGCCGCCATGTGCGACATCGTCGGCAGAATCGCCGTCGATAGCGCGATCGCATAGACGCCCAGCACGAGTTCCATCACCCGGTCGCCCACGTAGAGCGACGTAATACTCCCGGACGGCATTCGCGAAGACGTCGCAAAAATCGTGTCGACCAAAAAGTTCACCTGAAACACGCCCGTCGCCACCAGCATCGGCGCCAGCATCTTCCCGGCCTTGCGCACTCCCGGATCTTCGAAATTCACTTCCGGCCGGAAACTCATGCCGCGACGCCGCAGCGCCGGTATCTGCATCGCGAGTTGCACAGCCGAAGCTAAAAGAATCGCCACCGCGAGCGCCACGGCGGGCGTCTGGTACGAAGGCGGTAGGAGCCTCAGGAACGGCCGGTAGAAAATCCCGAACGACGCCGTTATCACCACCAGATTGAAAACCACCGCCGTCCCGGCCGGCAGCGCGAACTCGTGAAAGCTGTTCAATATCCCAGCGGCAATCCCCGCCAGGCCCAGAAACACGATGCACGGGAAGATGATTCGATTGAGCTGTACGGCGAGCTCCCAGCGAACGTGGCTCGCCCCAAAAATCGTGAATGCGTTCACGACCTGACGTGAGAACACCACCCCGAGCATCGCGAAAACGGCCAACACTACGGCGAGGTCCCAAAACGCTCGCCTCGCGAACGTCCAGGTGGTCTCCCGCGACTCCCCGCGCAGATAGCCTGTGAATACGGGTATGAACGACGCTCCCAGCGCCCCTTCGCCGGTAAACCGGCGCACCATATTGGGAATTCGGAAGGCCAGAATGAACGAATCGGCCACCGGCGAGGTGCCGAGCAGCAGCGCTATCCGTTGATCGCGTAGGTATCCGCAAATTCGGCTGAGAATGGTGAGTAGGGCTATTATCGAGGCAGATTTTAGGATCTTGCCTTTTTCGGTCAATCGGCGGTGGCTCCGATGCTAACCCTTTAAACACCAACAACTTGACGAAAATTTCGCGCAAGAATAACATAACTCCCGACTGCTTAGCAAGAAATCGCCGAAAAAGGTCATTCCGTGGCTCGTGACACCCGAAATTCGACCGCCAGCAACAAAAAGGTGGTCGTCCAGCTCCTCGACCGCACCGCGATCAAGGGCTACGTTAACCCCGCAGGCCTTGCACAGGCCTCGTCGCTTGAGCTGCTCACGCCGGACGGCGAGCGCCGCTCGATTGCCCTTCCGTCGGTTCGGACGATCTATTTCGTGCGCGAATTCGACGAGCCTTACCAGCTCGCGCGCAAGACCTTCCTTAGCCGCCCCAAAATCAACGGCCTGTGGGTGCGCCTGCGCTTCCGCGATGAAGACGTCATTGAAGGTCTCGCCGCCAACGACCTCGTCGAGCTGCTCGACGCCGGCATCCAGATCACTCCACCCGACCTTCACGGCAACACCATTCGCCTGTTCGTACCCCGCACTGCTATCGAAGAGATGAAAGTACCGTACCCCGCACTGCTATCGAAGAGATGAAAGTACTCGGCGTGGTGGGCATCGCTCGCCGCGGGCCTCGCGAAATTCGACCGACCGTCTCCAGCTCACAATCGAAGCTTTTCACCGACTAGCTTGCCGCGCAACATTCGCTGGCTAACTTTCACCTGCCTCACCTCTGATGTACATTTGCCTGTCAACTCGACGCTCTGGAGACTCGTATGAAACTCGGCGAACTCGCCTCGCGCCTGAATGCAACGCTCGAAGGCGATCCGCGAATCGAAATCACCGGCGTTGCCGGCATAGAAGACGCAAAACCCGGCGAGCTAACGTTCCTCGCGAACCGGAAATATCGAAACGCTCTCGAGGAGTCGAAGGCGTCGGCGGTTCTGGTCGCAAAGGATCCCGTGCCAACCGGCATGGCGGCGTTGCGATCAGCGAATCCCTATCTCGACTTCGCCCGCGCGATCGAGTTCTTCCATCCCGCGCCCGCTTACGCGCCAGGCGTTCATCCCACGGCGGTCGTTTCAAAATCAGCTCGCATCGGCGAGGGCTGCCACATCGGCCCGTACTGCTTCGTCGACGAGGATGCTGAAGTTGGCAAAAATGCGGTTCTCCATAGTTTTGTTTCGATTTACAACGGCGTACATATCGGCGACAGCTTCTTTGCGCACTCTCACGCACGCGTCCGTGAGGGCTGCCGGATCGGGCATCGCGTAATTTTACAGAATGGCGTGACTGTGGGCTCCGACGGATTCGGATTCGCGCGCGAGGCGAACGGCGCGTGGTACAAGATGCGCCAGTCCGGCATTACCGTGATCGGGGATGACGTAGAGATCCAGGCCCACAGCGTCGTTGATCGCGCCACGGTCGGCCAAACCGTAATCGCGCGCGGCGCGAAGCTCGACAATCTCGTCCAGGTCGGCCACGCCTGTGAAGTCGGCGAAGATACGTTGCTCTGCGGTCAGGTCGGACTCGCGGGAACAACCAAAGTCGGTAACAAATGCACCCTCGCCGGCCAAGTCGGCACAGCCGGACATCTCACCATCGGCGACGGCGCCACGCTCACGGCGCAATCTGGCGTCCCCACCGATGTGCCTCCCGGAGCGCTCTACTCCGGCTATCCCGCCGTTGACAACCTCGAGTGGCGCAAATCCGTAGCCGTTTTCAATCGCCTGCCTGACCTGCAGCGCGAGATACAGAAACTCCGCGCCGAAGTGGCCAAACTCTCCGCCCGATGAATTCAGAATGGCTTACCGCCGAATCCGTCAATCGTGGAACGTTCCACGACGCCGTCCAGTCACGCGGCTTTGCACTCGTATCGGAGTGTCTGTCCGTGTCAGAAATCGAATCCCTGCGCGCAGAATTTCCCGCAACTGCCCCGCCGCAGCGCAATCTCTTCTCCCGCGAGTCGATAAGGCGTCTCGCCACCTCGCAGTCAATTCGTGATCTCGCGGAATCGGTGCTCGGGCCCTCGTGTTTCGCTGTTCGTGCGATCTTCTTCAACAAAACTCCCGAAGCAAACTGGAAAGTCGCGTGGCACCAGGACCTCACGATCGCCGTCCGAGAAAAACGCGAGGCAGTAGGCTTCTCGTCGTGGTCTGTAAAGCACGGAGCCACGCACGTCCAGCCGCCGGCCTCAATCCTTGAACGCATGCTCGCGATTCGCCTGCACCTTGATGACAACGACGACGAGAACGGCCCTCTTCGCTGCGTTCCGGGCTCACAGAAACTTGGCAGACTTGCCAACGACGAGATCCGCGCGCTCGACAAATCCCAGTCCGTGACGTGCCACGCGCCGACTGGCTCCGCACTTCTAATGCGTCCGCTCGTCGTTCACGCGTCCTCGAGTTGCACTTCCGCCCGCGCTCGCCGTGTCGTACACATCGAGTTCACGAACGTCGAATTGCCTGATGGACTTCGATGGAATGAGCGAATGTAGGTTTAGCGCGCTGAAGATGGCAGCGGTTGCTGGTCCGGTGGAAGATTGGCGGCGACAGCTGCGTAACTTTGCTCGAGCAGCTGCTGGCGCCGCTCCATCGTGTACTGCGAGGCGTCGAGCGGGCGTCCGAATTTCACGACGACTTCGCCCGGATAAAGTTTCCAATCGCCCTTGCGCAGCAGTTTCTGCGTCCCCGCGAGCGACACCGGAACGACGGGCACCCCGGCCCGAATCGCCATCACGAATGCGCCGCGTTTGAAGGGCTGCAGCCGTCCGTCGCGGCTGCGCGTCCCCTCCGCAAAAATCGCAAACGACAAGCCGTGCTTCAGCGACTCAACGGCTTCGTCCACGCTATCGGCAGCCGCCTCGCGATTCTTGCGATCCACCGGGATAACTCCGCCCTGCCGAAACGCCTTCGATAGAATCGGAATTTTGAAGACGTCCGTCTTCGCGAGCAACGAAACCCGCTTCGGAATTTTTGGCACCATCGCCAACGGGTCGAGGTTCGAGCAGTGGTTTGACGCGAACACGCATGTTCCCGCCGGGATATTCTCGACACCTTCGGCGCGAACGTGAATTCCCGCGATTCTCAGTGCGACGCGGACCGCGCCGATGAAGACGTCATACATCAACTGTACGTCGCCGGAGATCATGGTCCACACCATGAGCGGCGGCATGATGATCACCACGCCGAGCGCAGCGAATACGAATGTGAAGAGCGTACGAATCATCGCGAGGATTGTAGCGTGTGGACGGCGTTACTCGGTTTTTCCGGCGAGCCACGCATTGCGGAGCCGCTTCTGCTTGTCCGTTGCGTCGTGAATCTCGGCGATCGAGTAGCGCTTCTCTTCCACCTCGCCGAGAGAATAGGCGATGTCGAGGTCCTTGTCGTCCCGATGCGCGTGAAGCGTGATCTTCTCGCCCGGCGCGTGTTCGTGCAGCCACGATGGAAAGAACCGCGGAAGCGGACCGCCATTCAGCCCAAGAAGTATGTCGCCCGCACGTAGGCCGGCCGCCTGCGCCGCGCTGCCCTCTTCGACCACCGAAACTCGCACTGGCGCACCTGGACCGCGCCCCGTCACCCAAAAGCCTAGATCCGCCGCAACGTGATCTTCAATCTTCAGAGTCAATCCCGCCGCGTTCAGAAACTCGTCGTACGGAATCTCGGTCACGCCCGCCACGTAGTTGCTGAAGAAATCGCCGAACTTCGCGCCCGAGACTTCCTCAATCGCCGCCTGCACGCTGCGGCTGTCGTCGTAAAACTTCCCTTTTGCAGGATACTCGGCGTACATCGTGCGCATCACGTCGTCGAGCGACTTGTGATCGTCGGTTATCGCGCGAATTTTCAGATCGAGCATCTCTCCAACGATCTGGCCCTTGTTGTAATACGAAATGCTGCGATTCGCCTGCCGGTAGTCGTCGTATTTTTCGAGCCACGCGTCGAGGCTCGATTCTTCCACGCTCTGCCACGTGCGCGCAGGCCGCGACTCGAGTTCGTTGATCTGCGAAGCAAGATCCGCATAGAACTGATCGTTGTTCCAAAGCCCGGTACGCTCGAGTGTGTACGCGCCGTACGTGCTCGTCACGCCTTCCGCGAACCAAAGCGCGCGCGTGTACTGCTCTTTCGTGAAGTCCACCGGCTCAAGAGTCTGCGGTCGTATCCGTTTCACATTCCACAAGTGAAAAAACTCATGCGCAGCCGTCGTGGTGGCGGATTCAACCGACGTCGCGGAAATCGCGGTGCAGTTGGAGTGTTCCATCCCTCCGCCACCGGCTTCCGGATACGCGCCAATGTGAAAGAAAAACGTGTACTCCTGAAATGGCGCGCCGCCCATCATTTCCAGCTCCGACTTCGTGATTCGCTTCAGATATTCCTCGAGGCGGTCTTTCTTCCAATCCTTGGCATCCACGACGACACGAAAATGGCCGCCGCTCTGATCGAAGGTAAACACCTCAGGCCTGCCCACTTCAGTCGGTGCATCGACGAGCTTGTCGTAGCTTTCGGCTGTAAATGAATTGGGGGCCTCGCCTGCCGGAAGTTCTGCAATCGCCACCCACCCCGCGGGCACATCATCGAACGCGACTGTAACAGCCTCACCCCGGCGGCTCGGCACGTACATCAACACCTCGGCAAAATTCACGAAAGCGTGGTGCTCATTCAGCTGCGAATTGAAGGGCCCCGGATCGTCCCACTCGATGCTGTATGTAATCTCTGCTGTGCCCTTGCCCGTCATCCCAAGTTTCCACGTCTGTTTGTCAATCTTATCCACCTGCAGAAGCAACGTTGCGGAAGTACTTTCGCCGAGCGAGTAAGAACTGCGTACGTCTCGTACGCGGTACGCAAAATCGCGCACTTGATAAAGCGCGTTCCATGCAGGGATCGCCACCTGCGTGTCGGGCGATGGATCCGGAATCGTCATCCTCACCTGAAACTGGTGTCGTTCCGGATTCTTCAGGGAAATTCGATAGTCGATCGTCGCCGCGGCGGGTCCAGCACAAACCAGAAAAAAAATTCCCAGGGCCAGGACTCGCTTCATGCACGTCCCGCGGTCTGCGCTCTCAGCGCATTCAAAAGCTTGCCGCTCAGCCCGTCAAAACTGCCGTTCGACATGATCATCACCACGTCCTTCGGTTTTGCGTGTTCGAATAGATACTCGGTGATTTCGTCCGTTGCTGCAAACGCCTTTGCGGGCCGCCCACGATTTTCAATCAGGCTGGCGATTGTTTCGGGCGAGAGCCGTTCCTCTTCTCCAAGCAAGTTGGCGCGATTCACCGGGCCGATCAAAACGGCATCTGCGAGCGCCAAGGCATCCGGTAACACGTCCTGAAAAACCTTGCGGCGCATGGTGTTTGTTCGCGGCTCTACGACCGCCCAGATGCGCTGACCCGGCCAACGGGTTCGGGTCGCCTCGAGCGTCAGGCGAATCGCTGTCGGATGGTGCGCGAAATCCTCGACGACGAGCACGCCGCGCTCTTCACCCTTGATCTCCATACGCTTTCGCACGCTCACAAATGTGGCAAGGGCGCGTTCGACCGCGTCGGCCGGAATGCCGCGGCCCGTTGCTATCGCCGTCGCTGCCAGCGCGTTAAGAACGTTGTGTTGGCCGACGAGCGGCATTCGAATTCGCGCGACCTCACGGCCTTTGTGTGCCACGCGAAACTCCGTCGCTGCGTCATGCCACTGCACGTCGCCCGCCTGCCATTCCGCATCTTCGGTCAGGCCGAAAGTTTCCACCGGGCAGAACGCTTTCGCCGTCACCGTCTTGAGTTCCGCCGATCCAGCGAGCATCAGTATTTTCCCGCGCGAGGGCACGAGGTTCACGACTCGCTTAAACTGTTCGACGATCGATGCCAGGTCCGGATAGATGTCAGCGTGGTCGTACTCGAGCGACGTCAGCACCAACTCATCCGGATGGTAGTGCAGAAATTTCGGTACGCGATCAAAGAACGCCGACTCGTATTCGTCGCCCTCGACGATGAATTCCTTCCCGCCGCCGAGCCCGTAACTTCGATCCCCAAAGTTCGGCGCAACGCCGCCAATCAGAAAGTCCGGCTTGCGTCCCGCTTCATGAAAGATCCACGCGAGCATCGCCGTCGTCGTAGTCTTTCCGTGCGTGCCGGCTACCACAATCGACGTATGTCCGGGAATAAACTCGCGTTCCAGAAGCTGCGGCATCGAGCAGTACGTCAGCCGCTCATTCAGAAAGTATTCGACCTCTGGATTGCCGCGCGCCACGACGTTTCCCACGACCACCAGATCGGGGGCGGGCTGCAGGTTCTCGGGACGATAGCCGTCGTTCCACACAATTCCAAGTGAATCGAGCAGCGTCGACGCCGGCGGATACACATTTCGGTCTGAGCCGCTGACGTGGAAGCCACGCTCTCTCAGCATGCCGGCCACCGGAGCCATCGCTGCGCCTGCAACGCCGATCAGATGAATATGTTTGATTCGACCATCGAGCATGAATGAATCCTCGTTCCTTTCGCGATCGCGTCCCGAGCCTACTCGCACATCTATAACGTCATTCCTTGCACGCCGGCTCGAGAATCTCGAGCCACGGCGCCACACCCGCATCGAGCCTCGCGCGAATGCCGAGTGGCAGCGTCAACATCGCCCGCGCCGTGTGTCCCACCGCCGCTCCGTACGCCACCGGTATCTTCAACGGTCCCAGAATTCGCGCCACCACATCGCGAACCGTCTCGTTTCCTGCCGGGCCTTCGCACTCCGGGAAATCCCCAAGCACGACGCCGGTTACTCCATGAAACTTTCCCGCCTGCTGCAAGTGAGTCAGCGCCCGGTCAACTTGCCAGGGCTTCATCCCGCGATCTTCCAGCACCAACAGTGAACCTTCGGTCTCAAGTTCCCACGGCGTGCCGATCGACGTGTAAACCAACGTCAAGCAGCCGCCGAGAAGCCTGCCTTCCGCCGCCCCACTTGAAACCGCTTCCGCGCCGTCGAGCTTGATCGCCCAACCGTGCTTCGTCGACGTGGTCGCGTGCCGAAAACTTTCTGGCTCGTATCCGTGCGCTGCATGTGCGCCCGCGTCGAGGCCAGCCGCGACCATCGGGCCGTACAACGTTACCCAGCGAAATCGCTGCCACAAAAAAATCTGCAACGACGTTAAATCGCTGTATCCCACGAACAGCTTTGGCGACTCAAGCGCGACCTGCAGCGAATCGAGCAGGTAGTTCACGCCGTACCCACCTCGCGAACAAATCACTGCCCGTATCGCGGTCTCATGCAGCGCCGACTTGAGCGCCGCGCTTCGCGCTGGCGCGCTGCCGGCGAAAAATCCATCCTGCGCGAGCACTTGCGCCGGTTCGAACTCCACGCGGTAGCCGAGCCGCTCCAGCTCCGCCGCGCCTTTTCGGACACGGTCCTCATGCACCGGACTCGAAAGCGAAATCACGCGCACTGCATCGCCAGCCCGCAGCGCAACCGGTTTGAGAGCTTGTGACATCGATCGAAATCGAGAATAAGAAATTTTGCGAGGCGCGTCTATACGGCGCCGAAGGTAGGTTTACATCCCAGCAGGTATGCAATTCGTCGCGCGATCGGAACTCCGGCGCAAGCGCGCTAGAACGGCGTGATGGTCATGAAGATATCGCCGATGCCGTTAGAAGGCTGCGCTGGCATCGACTCTGGCGCGTAGAACGCCACAAAGCGCCCATTCGCGCTAAGTGGGATCGGTGTGTACTTGTCGGCGGTCGAGCCGGTCGAACTCGACGGCACTGGCGGGCACGGCGGCGCCGTCTGGCAACCTGACGAGCACGTCGACGTGTCGTCCACGGCGTACGCGCGCGCCTGGCAGCTCTTCCCGGCGCCGTAGCACAAGTCTCGCAACTGAATCGTGCCTTCAGTAGAAGTCCCACTCGAGGGCGAACTCGCCAGATATGAAATGTACCGCCCCGATGGGCTCAGCGCCGGTGAATAGACCTCCGTGCGCCCGCCTGCAGCCGTCAGCATCTCCGCCGTGACTTGGGCGGTCGACGGAGAGCATCCGGCCGCAGCTCCGTTGCACGTATCGCGCACAAAGATCCGGCTCGTGTTTGACGATGTTGTGCCGCTCGAACCCGCTGCTGCCGAGACCACAGGCTGCGATTCGAACGCTACGTATCGGCCGTTCGCGCTGATGGACGGCGAAAAATTCGAGCCCGAAACCGTCACTCCGTCCGTCGCGAGCGATGCACGCAACGAGGTCGGATGGCATCCCGCCGGCACTTCCGCTCCTAGGCACGTATCCGCGATTACGATCTCTGCCGATTCATTCGCGCCCGGCACGCCCGCCTGCGCCGCTTCCCCGCCGGTCCACGCCTCAAACGCGACGTACCGTCCCGTCGCTGAAATCACCGGACGCGCGCCCTGCGCGAAGACGCCACGGTCCTGCTCGTCCATCGCCACTGCGTAAGTCTGCGGCACACATGACTTCGTAGCGGTCACACCGGTGCACGTGTCGCGGACGTAGATCTGTGGCTGTGGCTGCGCCACTCCGGACACAAGGTTCGTCGCCGACGATTCAAACGCCACAAATCGTCCATCCCCACTAAGCGACGGCCGTGTAGCCGGCCCATTCGCCGCGACTCCGTCCAATCCTACAGAAACCAAGTCCGTATGCGGCGTACATCCCGCCCCGGCATTCGTACAAAGGTCGCGCACGTAAAGTTCCGTGAATCCCGAACTCGCCGCGCCGCCCGGAACGAGATTCGTCGCGCGCGAAATGAACGATACGTACCGCCCATCGCCGCTCAGCGCAACTTGTCTCCCAACTTTCCCATTCCCCGCCACCCCGTCAGGCGCCAAATCGACCGCCGTCGTCTGCGGAACACACGACGCATTGTTCAAACACGTATCGCGTACGAAAATATTTCCAGACGCGCCTTCCGACACCAGATTCTTCGCCTGGGAGTAGAACGCAACGTACCGTCCATCCCAGCTCATCGCCGGTGCCTCGCTCGGCCCATCCGACGCACCGCCGAGTGCGCTCACCGACACAACCTGCGGAAACGTCATGTTATTGCCGGTCACGGTTCCGACTGTAAATCCAACGCCCGGCGAATACAGATTTCCGCCGCCGCCCGTCGGTGTGTACACCGAAATACTTGCCAGCGACGCGGCCTTTAGGTACTCCGCACCAATCTGCGCCACAAGCTGCGTCGGACTGATTACCCACGTCGGGCAAAGCGGAGCGCCATTAAACGCAATCACCGAGCTCGCTTGGAAATTCGATCCGTTCACTGTGATCGTCACGGGTTGATTGCCGAGATTCGTGGAGGTCGGCGAAATCGACGAAATGAGCGGCGTATTTGGCTGTACGGGCAGGATCGTAAACGTCGCCGCAGGCGACGGCCCTCCGCCCGGTGAAGGGTTGGTCACGGTCACCTGCGCGATTCCGGCCGTGGCCACGTCTGACGCGAGCACGCTCACCGCGAGCTGCGTTGTCTCCTTGTTATAAGTCGAAGTTCGCAGCTGCCCGTTCCAGTAGACGCTTGAAACGCCTTCCGTATTCGCGATCTTACCGTTTAGGAAATTCTGGCCCGCGATGTTGAGCGTAAAGGACTGCGTTCCGGCGGTGACGTTCGGAGGAAAAAGGCCGCTTATGGACGGCGTAGGGTTGACAACCGCCGACGTTGACGTCCCGCAGCTCGTCAGCACCGTCGTCAGTCCAGCCACCAGAATGCTCAACACCCAACAACGCGGTCGGATCAAACCTGCCCTCCAGATATGTGCATCGCGCGATACGCTTCGCGCCCGGTGCCGCAAGCCTCGTGCCTTGCGACCGCCAAATGCGCAGAACTTACGGTTGATGATACAGAAGTTTTCCGCGCGGAACTCGCAACTGTAAGAAAACTCGGAACAAAGTTGATAACATCCCGCGCGACAGCCCGTCAACTCGGATTCGCCTCGCGCTCCTGCGGTTGCCTCGCCTTCAGGGTCCGAAAATGGCCCCCGGAATTCGCCACTGGCTACCTTTCTCACGGTCAACCCGAGAATTTACATCCGACGTGTGCCCCGCCCTGTGCCTCCCGATGGATTACGCACTCGCATAATTGTTTCCATTGAAACGCGACGTGGCACAAGCCACAATCCAGCAAGGAGCACTCCAATGAAAACTCTGCTCTTGCTCGCCGCTGCCGTGGTCTTGTGCGCCTCCACCGTGCTGCCGCTCGCGGCTCAGAAAGAATCCGATGCGGCCAAGATCACCGCACTCGAAAACAAGTGGAACGCCTCGTACAAGGCGCGCGACGTGAGCGCGATGAATTCCCTGCTAGCCGACGATTTTCTAATTACCATCGAGGACGGAACAACCTACAGCAAGACGGGCTACATCGCCCACTGCAGCGACAAGAACACGCGCGTCGACATTTCGGAGTTTGTCGACATGAAAGTGCGCGTTCGCGGGAACACCGCGATTGTCACAGGGCAATATCACGAGGAAGGCGTTTCCAGCGGCAAACCGTACGTCTACCACGATCGGATGACCGACGTGTGGATGCTCATCGACGGCCGCTGGCAGGTCGTCGCGTCGCACTACAGCATCCCGGTAAAAGGCGCGAGCGCCTAAGCAACGAGCCCGTGCCCCTTCGGGCGTTAGAGCTTGAACGAAGTCAGCTTCGAAAATTCCGTGGCACGTTTCACGATCTCACCGCGTTTCAGCGTGCGAAGCCGGTCGACACCGAACTTCTCCACCACAAAGCTTCCCAGCACCGAACCGTAGACCATCGCGTTGCGTAGCGTGCGATCATTGATCTTGCCCGCGCCCGCAAGATAACCCATAAAGCCGCCCGCGAAACTGTCGCCCGCGCCCGTCGGGTCGTGCACTTCTTCGAGCGGAAACGCCGGCACCGAGAACAGGAATTTGTCGTGAACCATCAGCGCGCCGTGCTCGCCGCGCTTGATCACCAGCGTCTTCGGCCCCAACTTGAAGACCTGCTTAGCCGCGCGCATCAGGTTGTGCTCGCCGGTGAGCTGGCGGGTTTCGTCGTCGTTGATCATCAGCACTTGCGTGTGTTTCAGCGTTTCTTTCAGCTCGGCAGGCGTGCGCTCGATCCAGTAGTTCATCGTGTCGAGCCCGACGATCTTCGGCGCGCGCTTCATCTGTTGCAGCACGGACCTTTGCAGCGTGGGATCGATGTTGCCCAGAAAGATGTACTGCGAATCGAGATAAGCCGAAGGCAGCACGGGCTTGAAATTCCCAAACACGTTCAGCTCGGTCACCAGGGTCGTGCGTTCGTTCATGTTCTGGCTATACTTCCCCGCCCAGAAGAACGTCTTGCCCGGCGCGCGCTCAAGACCCGCCAGATCGATCTTGCGTCCCTTGAAGACGGCCGCATCCTTTTGTGTGAAATCGTCGCCGACGATTCCCACCAGGCGCACCGGTGCGAAGTAGCTCGCCGCCAACGAAAAATAGCTCGCCGCCCCTCCCAGCGTCTTCTCCACTTTTCCGAACGGCGTCTCGATGCCGTCAAACGCGACCGAACCGACAACCAGTAGGGACATACTCTCTCCGTTATGAAAGGTACTTGCCAACGATCGGCGCGAGGCGCTTCCTCGTCGCCGTTGAAATTTTCTTACGGTCGGTAAGGATCGCGTGCGCAACAGCCGACCCGCACTTGCACGTGCGTCCATCCGGAAGCTCGCGGACCACTTCATGCAGCACTTTTTGGACGTTCGCGGTATTGCGCGTGAGATTTTCAATGATCTCGCTCACCGTAACCGAGTCATGTTGCGGGTGCCAGCAGTCGTAGTCGGTCACCATGGCGATCGTCGCGTAGCAAATCTCCGCCTCGCGCGCGAGTTTCGCTTCCGTAAGGTTGGTCATGCCGATCACGTCGAACTGAAGTTGGCGGTACGTTCGCGACTCAGCCAGCGTCGAAAACTGCGGGCCTTCCATGCAGACATACGTCCCGCCGCGATGCGCCTTCACGTGCGCGCGCTCACAGGCATCGGCGATGTATGCTGAAAGGTGTGTGCATGTCGGCTTGTCGAACCCGACGTGTGCCACGATGCCGTCGCTGAAGAACGTCGACGCGCGATTTTTCGTGCGGTCAAAAAACTGATCCACGACCACAAAATCCATCGGCGGCAGATCATCACGCAACGATCCGACTGCGCTGACCGACAAAATTCGTTCGACGCCCAGCATCTTCAGCGCGTATACATTCGCGCGGTAGTTGATCTCACTAGGTGAATACAGATGCCCCCGGCCATGGCGGGCGAGGAACGCGGCGCGCTTCCCTTCGAGCGTCCCCACCACAATCGCGTCGGACGGGTCTCCAAACGGAGTCTTCACGCGCACCTCGCGCGTGTCCGTGAGCCCTTCCATGTGATAAAGCCCGCTCCCGCCGACGATGCCGATCGTCACCGGCTCGTTCTTTCCGCGCGCCTTCGACTTCGCCACCTTCTTAGCCATTCCTTCTCTCCGTCAATTTCGAATTATTCGGACGCCGCCAGAACTCAATCAATCGCGACCGGCTCCAGCTCAAATCGGCCATCTTTCTCACGCAAGTAGCCCGCCGGCGTGCGTCCGTCATGCCCAAAGAGCGCAATCCATCCTTCTTTCACGACTTCCGGAATCCATCTTCTCTTATTTTCGAGCGTCGTCATCGGATACAAGTCGTACCCCATGATCCACGGAAATGGCAGGTGCGCCGCCGTCGGCACCAGGTCTGCAAAAAAGAACGCCGTCTTCCCTCCGCCGCTTAGCTTCACGCACTGCATGTTCGCCGTGTGCCCCGGCACGCGAACAAGTTCCACACCCGGCGCGATTGCACGATCGTTCTCGAGCAGCGCGAGTTTTCCTGCCTTCTCGAGGGGGACGTAATTCTCGTCGAAGTAGCTCGCCTGGTCGCGCTCGTTCGGCTTGCGCGCGTGCTCGTATTCGCCACGCTGCACCACATATTTCGCATGCGGAAACGTGCACACAACCTTGTCGGCTTCAACACGCGTGTTTCCGCCGCAGTGGTCGAAGTGCAGATGCGTATTGACGACGATATCGATCTCGCTGGCGTGGAGCCCGCGGTCACGCAGGGACGGAACCAACTTCGATTCGCCAATGCCGTAAATTTGTTGCAACTTGGGCGGCATTTTCGAGCCCGCGCCCGTTTCGATGAGGATCGTCTTCCCGCCAGCGCGCACTAGGAGGCAATTCATCGCCAGCTGAATGCGATTCTTCGCATCCGGCGCCATCTTCTTTTCCCAAAGTGTCTTGGGCACGACGCCAAACATCGCGCCGCCGTCGAGCCAAACATCTCCGTCCGAAAGAATATGGAATTCCAGTTCCCCAAGTTTCAACGCGAGTCCCCCAGGCCGGCGCGCTCGAGAATGTCGTTCACGGCGCCATACGGATCGAGCTTGCGGTCCGCGACCAGCTCGCTGATCCGGTCGAGTTCGCGCTCCCCCA
>JBEKJW010000012.1:0-43030 GCA_050011035.1 Candidatus Acidiferrales bacterium | reverse complement strand
CCTCTGTGAAATGTTGCATGTTTTGACTTCGTAGGCGCCTACGCGAGCGCTCGCCGCAGAAACGTCCCGAAACGGTATCCCGCAATGTAACTAAATGGCGCAACTCCGAGCGAATAGTGGCCGCACGGTAGCACCGTCGACTCGATCGGCAGACCTTCATCGCGAACCGCGTCAGTAAGTTCCTTCGAGAGCGCGAACGGGAACGTCGGATCGTAGCGCGCCGTAACGGTGAGGATCTTCTTGTCCAAGCCACGCAAACGCGAAATGTAAGGCCGCGGGCTGATCGGCGACCAGCACTCGCGCAACTCTTCGAGCGAGACGGACTGCTCGAGCGATTGCCACACGTTAGAAGTAGTCAGCCCGTCCGCGACGACGTCCGCGAAGTAAGTCGAGACGTGCAGAAACGCGCCGGCCCGTAGCGCAGGTTCGTGGCACAGCGTGAGAAACGCAAGGCATGAGCCAATGCTGGTGCCGAGTATGCCGAGCCGGTCGTAGCCCTGTTGTTCGAGCCAGCGCAACGTGCGCCGAACGTCGAGCACGGCTTGTCGATTCGCCTGTAGCGTGAGTCCGATATTTGGACTGATTAAGTGATCGGCGCGCGGAAAACCTGGAATCGCGCGGCGGTCGTGATACGGCAAGCTCATTTTCACGGCCGTGATGCCTAGGTTGTTGAGCCAACGGCAAACGTTCTGCTGCTCTTCCCACCGCGAATTCCACTGAGCCAGCACAACAACCGCAGGGCCGCGATCAGCCGCGCGAAATAGCTGCGCGTGGACGCGATCGTTTTCCGGCCACGGCGAGCGGATCGCACTCGTAAAGGTGAGCACGTTGTCGCGCGATTCGTAGTCGGAAGCCGCGCCAGTCGCGTACCAATCGCCGCTGTGACTGAGCGTTTCCTGGGCGAACTTCATCAAAGAACCGCGCGGATCGGGATCGCGAGGATCGAGGCCGATGTGCTCTAGCCCCCAGTCGAAGGGCATGACGCGGCGGTTGGGTTCCTGCGCGAAACGCATCTCTTCGTACGCGCGGACCCTCTGTTCGAGCCAGGACATGAAGGTGAACTTAAAAATATAGCGCAGCGGAGAGCGGCCAATCAAACCCAGCTGCACAAAAATCGGGGCGAAACCACGGTGGTTTTAGAAATAGCGCGCGAAATCGGCGTGTTATTCTAAAACGCGCGCGAACCAAGGCGATGCGAATGAAATTTAACCTGAAAAGGCGCCGCACGACGACCTCTATGACTTTCTCGATTCTCCTGGCCTCGAGCCTGGTTTTTGGATTGGCAGCAGCAAAATCGGCACCGAAATCGACTACAAAATCGGCGGCGAAGAAATCCGCGGCGAAATCCGGCGCCAAGGCCTCCGCGAAACAGACGCTTCCGGCGTCGGAGTCCAGCGACCCGTGGTGGAAGCACGCCGTTTTTTATGAGGTTTACCCGCGCAGCTTCGCGGATAGCAACAACGACGGCATCGGCGACCTGAACGGCATCACCTCGAAACTCGATTACCTGCACGATCTCGGCATCGATGCGATCTGGATCACGCCCTGCTTCCCTTCTCCGCAAGTCGACTTCGGATACGACGTCTCGAACTACGTCGACATCGATCCGATGTACGGCACGCTGAAAGATTTCGACAAGCTGGTCAAAGAAGCTAAGAAGCGCAACATCCGCATCGTTCTCGATTTTGTGATCAACCACACCTCGGACCAGCACCCGTGGTTCCTCGATTCGAAATCCTCGAAGACGGCGGATAAGCGCGATTGGTACGTATGGCGCGACGGAAAAGGGCCGGGCGAGCCGCCGAACAACTGGCAATCCATTTTCGGCGGGCCGGCGTGGACGCTCGATCCGGCGTCGGGACAGTATTACTACCACTTCTTCTACCCGCAGCAGCCCGACCTGAACTGGCGCAATCCGGCTGTTGAAAAGGCGATGTTTGACGCGACACGGTTCTGGTACAAGCGCGGCGTGGCAGGATTCCGCCTCGACGCGGTGAACGCGCTGTTCGAAGATCCGAAACTCACCGACAACCCGCTCCTTCCGGGCAAGAATGCCTACGGCGATCCGAACATGAAAAATCAGTACAACTCAGAGTTGCCGGAAAATCACGAAGTGCTGCGGCGGCTGCGTAAGGTTGCCGATCAGTCGGACGCCGTGCTTATCGGCGAAACGTGGACGACGGATACCGAAGAACTGAAGCTGTATTACGGAGCGAATAACGACGAGATACAGCTGCCGATGGATTTTCTGTTCACGATGGTGAACAAAATGTCCGCACCGGATTTTCGCAAGCAGGTCCAGGCGGTGGAGGACACCGGGCAGTGGCCCGTCTTCGTCATCAGCAATCACGACATCGTTCGCTCGTGGGTCCGATACGGCGACGGCGTTCACAACGACCAGATCGCCAAAGTGCTCGCGGGCATGTACCTGACGCTGCGCGGCACCCCGATCATGTACTACGGCGAAGAACTCGGCATGCAGAACACCGATCCGAAAACGCGCGAAGAAGTGAAAGACCCCATCGGCAAGCTCGGCTGGCCCACAGAAAAGGGCCGTGACGGCGAACGCACCCCGATGCAGTGGAACGAGTCGGCAAACGCAGGCTTTTCGAAGACGACGCCGTGGCTGCCGGTTGCCGACAACTACAAAACCCGGAACGTGCAAGCGGAGTTGAAAGTGCCGGACTCCGTGCTGAATTTCTACCGCACCGTGCTGCGCCTGCGTAAGACCGAGTTGGCGCTGAAGTACGGCGACTACACCGCGATAAATACAGACGACCCTAACGTCTTTGCGTACGTGCGCAAATACAAGAACGAAGGCGTCCTAGTTGTGTTGAATATGTCGCCTAAGGCACAAACGGCGAAGTTCGACCTGAAGGCGCAGGGCTTCGCAAAGGCGACGCCCAAGACGTTGGCGTCATCCGGCGCGTCAGCCACAAGACTTTCGGCCGTGAAGCTCCAGCCGTTTTCGGCCTACATCGCGAAGGTCACCGCGCCCTCGACAGCCAAGAAATAGTAGGCTTTAGGGCACGGATCGCGTTAGAAGTCGGGCACGGTGGCAGGGGCCGTGGCTTGAGGGCCTATCGCCACTGGTGCAGAATGAAGATGTGCTCCCCGAAGCTCTCATCGCGGCGTTCGTCTTCGTATTTGGCCTGGTTATTGGGAGCTTCCTGAACGTCTGCATCCTGCGAATCCCCGGCGGAAAATCGATCGTTTTGCCGGCATCGGCCTGCCCGAAATGCGGCAAAGAAATCAAGGCGTACGACAACATTCCCGTGATCAGCTGGCTGATTCTTCGCGGGAAATGTCGCAACTGCAAAACGAAGATCTCGCCGATGTATCCGCTGGTGGAGTTCCTCACCGGAATGCTCTTCCTCGGCAGCTATCTTGCGTTCGGACTCTCCTACGACACGCTCAAGTGGTGCGCCTTTTCCGCAATTTTGGTGGTGCTGGTCTTCACCGACTACCGTGAACGAATCTTGCCGGACGTGGTGAATTACACCGGCTTCGCGATCGGCCTCGGTCTGAGCCTTCTTACAAAGCCCAGCGACGGCACCGCACTATGGATCGCGAACAAGTTCTTCGAGTTCCCTCCGCCCGTGCCGGTCCTTTCTCTGATCGACGCCCTGATCGGCGCAGCAGTCGGTAGCGGACTTTTGTGGCTCGTTTCCGAGGTCTATTTCAAGCTGCGCGGCCGCGAAGGCATGGGCCTGGGCGACGTGAAAATGATGCTGATGGCCGGAGCCTTTCTCGGCGCGAAGCGGACGCTGCTCACGATCCTCGCCGGCTCGTTGCTAGGAAGCGTGCTCGGCATCGCCATCATCGCGGCGAAGCGCAAGGACTCCGACTACGAGCTGCCCTTTGGCACATTTCTTGGCGCGGGCGCGTTGCTCGTGGTTTTCTTTGGAACGCCGGTTGTAAACTGGTATCAGTCGCTGATAACGGGTCGATAGTGCGGGTGATCTTCCGATGATCCTGCCAAACACAGTCCTGCCGAGTCCCGCGCCGCACACCGGACTTCCCACCATGGGCGCCGCTTACCTGATCGGATTTTTCGTAGCCATTTCGATTTTCGTGCTGGCGATGATCGCGATTGCGCGAAAGGTTTTGCGTCAACATCACGTCAGCGACCAGCCCGAAAGCTGGGAACCTGAATCGCCCGACACAGAAAATCCTTCCGCGTTCATGGCCGCTTCGATGCAAGGCGTGATCGAACGCCTCCGCGCACAGGAAAAAGAACTAGCCCGGCTGCACGCTCTGGCGCAGGAACGCGCACAGGAATCCGAGCGGCTCACCGAAGAAGTAACGCGCAACATGCCCACAGGCCTGCTGCTCGTGAACGCCACTGGCGCGATCAGCTCGACGAATCCGGCTGCCGAAGAGGCGCTGGGTATGCGGACACTACGCTACCGTTCCTACAAGGAAATCCTGGGCGCAGAGTCGCAACTGGCGCACATGCTCACGGCGTGCATCCGCGACGGCAAGACATTCCAGCGCGGCGAAGTCGAGCACATGACTTCCGAAGGCGAAGTCCGCCACCTCGGCGTGACAATCTCGCCGATTTTCCGATCGGCGCGCGCGGCAACGCGAGCCGCCGCTGAAGCAGGCACAATTCCTCCCACCGAGCTCCGCGTGAGCGGCGCGCTCTGCCTGATGAGCGACCTCACCGAACTCACCGCGCTGCAGAAACAGATCCGCTGGAAAGAAAATCTCGCGGCGCTCGGCGAAATGTCCGCCGGCATCGCGCACGAATTCAAAAATTCGCTGGCGACGATTTCGGGCTACGCGCAGATGATTCGCAGCGAGGTAAAACCCGGCGACACACGCGACTCCGCCGAACGCATCCTCGACCAGACGCGCGCGCTCACGCACGTGGTCACTGAATTCCTGAGATTCGCCAAACCCCTCGAGATTTGCTACGAAACGGTTTCGATGCAAAATGTGGTCGAGAAAGTCGCCGAGGAACTACGCGAAACGATCCCCGGTTGCCGCGTTGAGGCGGACGGTTCGTTCCACGAACTGCCCGGCGACGAAGCTCTGATCCGCCAGGCGCTGGTAAATCTGGTCCGCAATGGAGTTCAAGCCGCCACCGGATCGGGCGCAAGCGAGGCGAAGGTCACGATCACGGGTTCGCTGGAAGACCTTGGCGGCCGCAAGTGGCAACGCGTCTGCGTGGCCGATAATGGCGGCGGAATCCCCGAAAACGACCTGCCGAAGATCTTTCTCCCCTTCTACACGACCAAATCCGAGGGTACCGGCCTGGGCCTGGCCGTTGTGCAAAAGGTGGCTTTGCAACATGGTGGCAGCATCGAAGCCCGGAACCGGGAAGGCGGCGGGGCCGAGTTCCTCCTATGGTTACCTTTGCGGCAGGACCCCCTCCCTTCGCCAATTGCCTCCCGCGCAGCCCGCATCTAAACTGAACCAAGCTAGGAATCGGTTTCGCCTCTCAGGAGGCCTGAATCATGCGTAAAACTCTGGTTGGACTGGCCGCCGTGTCCGCGCTGCTCTTGCCCGTGGCAAGCCGCGCCCAGCAGTCGAATCCGGCGCCTCAGAATTCGTCACAGAACCCCACGCCGCCGCCCGCGCCGCAGCAGTCGGTGGCGGATGCCGCGCGCCAGGTGAAGGCGCAGAAGACCGCGCAAGGACAGGCAACTCCCGCCACGCCCCGCGTCTTCGACAACGACAACATTCCCAAGCAGGGCGGAATCTCAGCGGTCGGCGTGGAACCAACCGCTTCGTCGGGCGATTCGGACAAGAGTTCCGGCGATGACAAAAGCGCAAACGGCGGCGCCTCGAAGAGTGGCCCTCCCTCCGGCAACGATGAGAAGGCTTGGCGACAGGTTTTCAAAGATCTGCATCACAGGCTCGACCAGGACCAGGAAGATCTCGATTTGAGCCAGCGCGAACTCGGCGTCGACAATGTGCAGTTCTACACCGACCCGGTGAAAGGCATGCAGCAGGGCCTGACGCGCAGCGATATCAACGACAAAACCGCGAAGATCGATGAGTTGAAAAAGAAAGTCGACGCGGACAAGCAGGCGATTGAAGACGCGGAAGCTCAGCTCCGCGCCGCGGGCGGCGATATCGGCTGGTCGCGCTAGGCACGGCGCTCGATGGAACCCCTCCTCCTCGTCGAAGACAAACCTGAACTACGCGCCATGCTGAAGAAGGCGCTCGAAAAAAACGGCTATGCAGTGGAGGAAGCGCCGGACGGCTCAAGCGCCGTTGAAAAAGTGCGTTCGCGCCGCTACCAGTTGGTCCTCTCCGATTTGAAATTGCCGGGAAGTTCGGGCCTCGATGTATTGCGCGAGTCGCGCAAGGCGGAAGCCACCCTGCCCGTCATCCTGATGACGGCGTACGGCTCGGTGGAAGAAGCCGTCACCGCGATGAAGGAAGGCGCTTACGATTTCATCCAAAAGCCCATCGACCTCGATCACCTGAAACTTTTGCTCGAACGCGCGGCGAGGCAGCAGGAACTGCTACGCGAGAATTTACTGCTACGCGAGGAATACTCCGCACGTTATGGATTTCCACGAATCGTCGGCGAACACCCGTCGATGGCGGACGCCGGTAGCATGATCCAGCGCGTGGCCGCGACGGATTCAACGGTGCTCCTGCTCGGTGAGAGTGGAACCGGCAAGGAAGTGTTTGCGCGCGCGGTGCACCATTTGAGCTCGCGGGCAAAGCTCCCGTTTGTGGCGGTGAATTGCGCCGCGATTCCCGAAGGCTTGGTCGAGAACGAGTTATTCGGGCACGAACGGGGCGCTTACACCGGAGCGGGCGCACGGAAGATCGGAAAACTCGAACTTGCGCACCGCGGCACGCTGTTTCTCGACGAGATCGGCGAGTTGCCGCTGGCGATTCAGAGCAAGCTTTTGCGCGTGCTGGAAGAGCGGCGATTCGAGCGCGTAGGCGGCACGCAGGAAATCGAAGTCGACGTGCGGATTTTGACGGCGACGAACAAAGACCTCGCGACAGCCGTGGCGGAAAAGCAGTTCCGCGAAGATCTGTATTTCCGAATTTCGGCGGTGCCAATCACGATTCCGCCGCTGCGCGACCGTGGCGACGACGTACTGCTGCTTGCCGAGCACTTTTTGGAGCGGTTCCGGCGCGAATTCCGCAAGCCCGGCTTGCAGTTCACCGAGGGCGCGCGGGCGCGATTGCAATCGTATGCGTGGCCGGGAAACGTTCGTGAGCTGCAGAACGCGATTGAGCGCGCTGCGATTTTGACGAACGGACCGCACATCGACGCCGAGGCGCTTCAGTTGCCGACAGCGAAACCTTCGAGCGAAGAGCTGCCGGCGGGAATGTTGAATGAAGCATTCGCGTGGGACGGGCCGCTGGAAGAAGTTTCGCAGCGAGCGGTTGCGCACGTCGAGCGTTTCAAGATTCAGGAAGCATTGCGCGAATCGAAGTGGAATAAGACGCGAGCGGCGGAGAAACTCGGAGTTTCCTACAAAACGCTGCTCCACAAAGTCAAAGCTCTCGGAATCGAAGGCTAACGCCGCGGCGGCCGCGCCGAATGCAGGATGATGCTGCCGAAGTTCCAAGATTGCGATTCGACTTCCTCGTAGCCCACGTTCTTGAGCAGTGTCGCTAATCCTTCTCTGGAAAAAAAGTGCTGAACCGACGTTGGGAGGTAGGTGTACGCCTCGCGATTGCCAGAGACGGCACCGCCGATTACGGGAAGAATCCGGCGGAAATAAAACCGGAACATCGCGGCGGTGACGCCGGTGGGTGGTTCGGTACATTCGAGAATACCGATGTAGCCGCCGGGTCTGAGGACGCGCGCAATTTCGCGCAGGCCCGCCTCGTAGTTCACCAGGTTGCGGAAGCCGAACGCCGAGGTGACGAGATCGAATGTCGCGTCGGCAAAAGGCATGTGCATCGCGTCGGCGTTGGTGAACACGGCAGTCGATCGCGCGTTCCGGCCCTTTTGTTGCGCGCGATCGAGCATGGGCTGCGCGAAGTCCGAGCCGACGACGGGGTGCCACGTCTGAGGCGATGAAGACGCGCCGGCTTGGCGGCGCACTTTTTCGAGGGCGAACGTCAGATCTCCGGTGCCGCAGCAGAGATCGAGAGCGCGCGCATCCGGACGCGCGAGAATGGATTTAAATTTCAGCGCGGTTCTGCGGCGCCAGTACTGATCGATGTTCAGCGTCAGCGCGTGATTCAGGAAGTCGTAGGTCGGCGCGATGCCGCTGAACATTCCCTGCACGTGCGCGGAGGCTTCGCGCTCGGTCGTTGCGCCGGCGGGGCGCGTTCCGGGCAGCGTTTCAGCTTTGCGAATGAGATCGGTTGTAGTCATTTTTGTGCGATCATACGGCGGCCTTAGCGGCGATGGACGGCAGGTCACGCATCGCGCTCACCACGAGACTCCACGGCAGCTCGATTCCCCACTCCACTTTTCCGATGCGTCGCGGTAGCACCCAGCGTACTTGGCCAGCGCGCGCTTTTTTATCGGCGAGAAGCAGTTTACGCAATGCGGGAACGCGAACGCCAGCGAGCGACGGCAACGGGCCCACAGCGCCGATAAGCCTTACCACGCGAACCGCGTCGCGTTCGCTGAGCCGATCGGTCGCGAGAGCGAAGAGGGTGGCGGCGTACATCCCCCAGCCGATCGCTTCGCCATGCAGGAAGCGCTTGTAGCGCGTGGCGGCTTCGAAACCGTGGCCGAGCGTGTGGCCAAAATTCAATATTTCGCGCAGTCCGCCTTCGCGCTCGTCGCGCATCACAACGTCCGCCTTGATGCGGATACATCGCGCGATCACCCATGCCAGCGCGGCCGGATCGCGACGGAGCAACGCGAGCATGCGACGCTCGAGAAATTGAAACAGCTCTGGATCGGCGATCACGCCGTACTTCACGACTTCATAGAGGCCCGAGCGGTATTCGCGATGGGGCAGCGTTGCGAGCGTCACGGGATCGGCGATCACGATGCGCGGCGGGTAGAATGCGCCAACAAGATTCTTCCCTTCCGGCAAGTTCACTCCGGTCTTGCCGCCAACCGCGCTGTCGACTTGAGCCACAAGCGTGGTCGGAATGTGGATCAATCGCACGCCCCGAAGGTAGGATGCCGCGGCAAATCCAGCGACGTCACCAACTACCCCGCCACCAACGGCCACAATCACGGACCGGCGGTCAGCGCCCGAGCGCGAAAGCTCGCGCACAATCAGCTCAATGGTCTGAAGATCCTTCGAAGCTTCGCTGTCGTCGAAAAGAATCGTCGTGATGCGCAATTTTTTCGCGCCACGACGAAGAATCCGGGAGATCGAGCGACCCCAGTTTTCCCACACGTGCGGCGACGACAGCACAAAAACGCCGCTCGCGTGCGGAAGCGACGCCGCGAGCGAACCCGCGCGTTTCAGAACGCCCGAAGCACAGTAAACGTCATACGGCCCGGCGCTCGAACGAATTTGAATCTTCGACATATCGGATTTTAGAAATCTAACACAGCTGGAACGGCGCGCCGCGAGGCACCCGCAGCGCAATCATGAAGTGCAGCGGATCGACCTAGTGAAATTTCTTCTGGAGTTCGTTGACCGATTCGAAAATCACGTGCCCGACGATCGCGATGCTGCGCGGACTGATCTGATCGAGCGTGTCTTTGTCGGTGTGCCAGGTGCCCGCGGTGATGTAGTCCGTGAGGTCGATCACGTCGACGGCAGGCACTTTGCGCTCGAGAAACGGATCGTGGTCGTCGCTGGTCTGCGCTTCAACAGGAATAAAAACATCCTTATATCCGAGACGGTCCGCGGTCTTCCAAACAAGATCAACCAGCCACTTCGTGGAATCCGATTCGCGCGCGATGTGAAGGTGATACTGCCCGATCATGTCCGATCATGTCCGCCAGGATCACGGCTTTCACGCGCTTCAGCTCACCAGAGACGGCCATTCGCGCGGCAAGCTCCCTGCTGCCGTAGGTGTGATCGTTGTCCTTGTTCCAATCGACGAACGACTCCTCGCCATCAAGGAACGCAAACCAGACCGAGTTCGGCCCCTTCTTCGCGCAAAGCAAACGCGCCATTTCGAGCATCAAGCCCGTAGAAGACGCGCTATCTTCAGCGCCCACGAAATTCTTCACGCTGCTCAGCGTGTCATAGTGCGTGAGCAACAAGATGATGCCCTGGCCGGTGCCCGGAGCTTTCGCGACGATGTTCTTCATCGCCACCGAGCCCACAGGCGTGCTGGCGTGAAAGTCGTCCGTATCCACCTGGCAGCCGTAGCCCCTGAGCTGCGAAATCAAATGGTCCTGCACTTGATGGATCCCCGGCGAATCGGGCGGCCGCGGACCAAAAGACAAAATCTTCACGACCTGCTCGTAGGCTTTCTCGCCGTCGAAGCCGCCAGTCTGGTCGGCTGGAGGCGCAGACTCAGTAGGCTTGACCTGCGGCGCCTGTTGCACGGCCTGCGTCGCGCTCGCTGGCGCGCTCGATGAACCGGCCGATTTAGCGCTAGGCTGGCTCGACCCGCTGCACGAAACCGCCAGCGAAAGCACAAACGCCGCGCCCAGCAGATTCAACTTCCCCGCCGAAATCCTCATGCTAGGCCGCGCCTCCACTTGCTGCCGCCTTCTCCTCAGCCCTCTTGCGCCGCAGCACGAGGTACGACACCCACACTCCAACAAAGTAGAGCAGGATCATCGGCGCCATGAAGATCAGCATCGTCGTCGCGTCGGGCGACGGCGTCACCACCGCCGCAACGATCGTGATGATCACCAGCGCGTATCGAAAATTCTTGATCAGAAACTGCGGCGTCACGATTCCAAACAGCGACAAAATAAAGATCAGCACCGGCATTTCGAAAATCAGTCCAAGTCCGAGAAGCACGAGCAGCGTGAGGTCGAAATATTCGTTGATGCTGATCAGCGGCTTGATCGGGCCGCCGGTGGCGAAGCCGATCAGGAACTTCAACGTCTGCGGCAGCATCACGTAATAGCCGAACACCAGGCCGCAAATAAAAAGAAACATCGACGAAACAATAAATCCCGCCACGGCCTTTCGTTCGTGTTTGAAAAGACCGGGCGCAACAAAAAGCCAAATCTGATACAGCACGAACGGCATCGCCAGCGCCACGCCGATATACAGCCCCAGATTGATCACCATGCTGACGTAGCCGGCGGGGCTCGTGTAGTAGAGGCTCTCGTCGAGATGGGACGCGTGAAGCGCGTCGATCATCGGCTTGGTAATGAATGTAATGAAGCGCTTCGAAACGGCGAGCCCAAGGGCCGCTCCGATGGCAATCGCGATCGCGGAGTTGATCAGCCGCTTGCGGAGGTCGACCAGGTGCTCAAAAAAAGACATACGCCCGCCGAGTTCATCCTCGGGCGCGGCAGCTAAGTTGTCGCTAGGCGGAACCGGATCGGCCATCGGTCACTTTTTCGGGCAGAGGATCGTGGTCGCGATCGCCGGCCGGAGCGTTGTCTGCGTGGGCGGTTTCGTCGAACAAAGTAGGTTGAGCATCCGCCGGAGGCGCGGGCATTGCCGCCGTGCGACCGCTGCCCGGCACCGAGGCCGAATATGGCGCGTTGGCGGAAACGATGCCGTCGGCCGGAATAAAACTCGGATCACTCGAAGCGGCCCCACCCGACGCGGTAGGTGGCTCGGGGTCGTCGGCCGTAGTCGAAGCAGCGGGAAGCGGCGTCATCACAGCGGGATTGGCAGCCTTCTCACGCGCGGCGCGCAAATCCGCCTCGCGCTCGAGATCCCGCATATGCCCTTCAAACGTATTCCGCAGTTCCCCGGTCGCCTTGCGGAACTCGGCCATGATTTTTCCGAAGTTTCGCGCCAGTTCAGGCAACTTTTCAGGTCCAAAAACGACTAACACTACAACGAAGAGGATAGCGATGTGGGGAATGCTGAACATGGACGATTTGTTTGCGCCCGCCGCCTGAAACTCTCACGTTTCCAGGTATTTTTCGGCCGTTTTGGCATCATAGAAGAGGCGTCTTAGCGTGTCAAACCGGCGCAATCGGTATGTTATACTCAGATTTTGGGGTTAAGTGAGGACGCATGGAATCCAGGCAATCTTCAGCCCGCGGAATAGTGGTTCTGGTGGTCGTTTTGGCTGTTTCGGCGCTTTTGGGAGGCGTCTGGGGCCCGTCGGTACGCGCGACCGCTGCCGACACCAACGACCTGCAGGACTCGGTGAAGAGCTTCACGCGCGTCCTCTCCGTAGTCGAGCGCAACTACGCCGAGCCCGTCGACACCGACAAGGTGATCTACGAAGGCGCGATTCCCGGCATGCTCCGCGTTCTCGATCCTCACTCCAACTTTTTCGATCCGAAGCAGTACGCACTTTTCAAGGAAGAGCAGCAGGGCAAGTATTACGGCGTCGGTATGACCGTTCAGTCGCGCGACAATCAGACCGTAGTGCTTTCGCCGTTCGTTGGCTCCCCCGCTTACAAAGCCGGCATTCGTCCGGGCGACATCATCCAGAAGGTTGACGATAAGCCCTGCGAAGGCTTGACCACCACGGAAGTCGCGGACCTGTTGAAGGGCGCCAAGGGCACCGTCGTACACATCTCTCTGATTCGCGAGGGATGGGAAAAGCCAATCGAAGTCACTGTGACGCGCGACGAAATTCCCCGCCCCGGCGTTGAGTTCTTCACGATGGTCAAGCCGGGCGTCGGCTACGTCCACGTGAAGACATTCAACGAGACGACCGACTCCGATCTCGCCGATGCGCTGAAGACTCTCGATGTTTCGAAGCTCGACGGATTGATCATCGACCTGCGCAACAACGGCGGCGGATTGCTAAACCAGGCCGTCGGCATGGCGGACATGTTCCTCGATAAGGGCGAGACGGTGGTTTCGCACCGTGGCCGCAACTCGCAGGAGCGCCGCTACGTGGCTCTGCGTGGCAATCAAGGCATCGAAATTCCTTTAATCGTCTTGATCAACGGGCAGAGCGCGTCCGCCTCGGAAATCGTGTCAGGCGCGATTCAGGATCACGACCGCGGATTGGTCGTCGGCGAGACCAGCTTCGGCAAAGGCCTCGTGCAGACGCAGTATCCGCTCAGCGAAGAAACCGCGATTCTGCTTACTACGGCGCGTTACTACACGCCGAGCGGCCGTCTGATTCAGCGCGACTACAAGAATGTTTCGCTGTACGACTACCACTACAATCCGCAGCCGCCGACCAAGCCCGAAGTGAAGAACACCGACAGCGGCCGACAGGTATACGGCGGGGGCGGCATCACGCCGGACGTGGTGGTTGCAGCTCCGAAGCCCGACGACTTCCAGCAGAATTTGCTCCGCCGCGGCGTGTTCTATTCCGACCCGCAGGGCGTCGGCGACTTCACCCGCTTCTACCTCGGCGAGAAGCCCGACATCACGAAGGATTTCACCGTCAACGACGACGTGATCCGCGAATTCCGCAAGTACCTCGACAAAGAAAAGATCAAATTCACCGAGCAGGACATTCAGGCAAACCTGACGTGGCTGAAGTGGCAGATAAAGCGCGAGACGTTCACCAGCGTCTTCGGCTTGACCGACGGCTACAAGGTCGAACTGCAGGATGATCCGCAGCTCGATAAGGCCATTGAGTCGATTCCCCAGGCCAAAGCGCTCTATTCGAATGCGCGCAAAGTGCTCGCCGAGCGTGAGGGCAATCCCCAGACCCGGCCGTAAAAGCTGAGCGGTTCAACTCTAATTTCGCTTTTGTGGCGGGCTTCTAAGCCGAGCTAAGGAGCCTGCCACGCACTCCTTGCAAGCCCCTTCTTTTCTTTCAGATAGGTCATACCTTTCGAGTAAACTCTCGGTCCTACTAGTAAATATTGCCTTCTTCGCACCCCCTCCCTACACCGCCAAGCCAAGTGCCTAAAGTGCGTCGTATTCTTGGCTGTACCCGGTCCCTCTCGAAGCATGCAGACGCCAGAGCCATCGACGCCCACGCGGGGCGCCTTGAAATCCTTGTCTCCCCTCACGCTCGTCACGATGGTGGCGTGGGTCCTCATTGTCGGCTCCTACCTCGTTATGCCGCTGATTCTCCATCGCGGCTTCCACCTCACAGCATTTGGCGACATCGTTCAACTGGTTGCGGCGGGCTTCGCCTGCGCGGGCCTCTTCATGAACACGATGGTGCCGCAGAGGCGCTCGCGCGTCTTCTGGGTACTGCTTGGAGCCGGCTGCGGAATCTGGCTGATCGGGCAGGCGGTTTGGACTTACTTCGAAGTTTTCCTCCGGCAAGACGTCCCCAACCCCTTCGTCGGAGACGTGATTCTCTTCCTGCACCCGGTCACTATGATCGGCGCGCTGGCGCTCAATCCTCACGATCAGCGCGACGACCTGAACGTCCACATCGGCTACATCGATTTCTCGTTGCTGCTGGTCTGGTGGGTTTACCTCTACCTTTTCGCGGTAATTCCCTGGCAATTCGTTGCGCCGGATGTGCACAGCTACGGCGTGACCTACGACTACCTCTCCGGCATCGAGAACGCCGTGCTAGTCGCCGGATTCGCGGTGCTGATTTCCCGGACCCGGGGGGGTTGGCGCAAGGTCTACATGCATCTTTTCTGCGCGGCGCTGGCCTACGGCGCGAGCTCCGTGCTGATCAACGTGGCGATCGATTACAACGGCTACTACACCGGCAGTCCCTACGATCTTCTCCTTGTCTCGTCCTTCGTGTGGTTTGGCATGGCGGGCATCATAGCGTTCAAAACCAAGCCGCAACGCGAGACGCTCCCGTACAACGAGGAAACGCGCCGGTGGATGTCGCTAGTCGCCATGGTGGCCGTGTTCTCGATTCCGCTGATGGCGCTGTGGAGCCTGTGGTCGACCGGCATTCCGCGCGAAGTCTCGTCGTTTCGCGTGGCCGTGACGCAGGTGACGCTGGTTGTGGCCGCAATCCTCATCGCGGTGCGCCAGCGGCTTGTCGATCGCGACCGGCTGCGCCTGCTCAACGAGTCTCGGAAGTCGATCGAACATTTGCGGCTGTTCCAGGCGCAAATGGTGCAGTCGGAGAAGCTCGTCTCCCTTGGGCAGCTGGCGGCTGGAGCCGCACATGAGATCAACAATCCGCTGACCGGCGTAATCGGTTATTCCGACCTGCTGATCGATGACGGTTCCCTAAACGAACGCCAAAAAGCGATCGCGGAGAAGATTCGAATTCTCGCACGGAGAATCAAAACGCTGGTATCCAGCCTGTTGAGCTTCGCACGCCAAGTTCCGACCGAGAAGACGGAGCTCGATCTTCATCACGTGGTGTCCTCGGCGCTGCATCTCAGCAACCTCGATCTGCGCGGGACGCAGATCACGGTCGAAAACTTGGTCGGCGAATCGCTGTCGCCCATCGTTGGCGATGCGAATCAAATTTTGCAGGTATTCTTCAATCTGATCAGCAATGCCGTCGACGCACTTGAGGAAGCAGGCGGCGGCAAGCTGGTGATCAGCGGCAGTGAGTTCGACGGCAAAGTGGTGCTCGAATTTTCAGACACAGGTCCAGGCATCAAGTCGCCGGGGCAGGTGTTCGACCCGTTCTTCACCACCAAACCCGTAGGGAAAGGCACGGGCCTCGGCTTGAGCATTTGCTACGGCATCGTGCAGGAACATCGTGGCCACATCGAGTGCTTCAACCGGCCTGAGGGCGGCGCGACCTTCCGCGTTGGATTCCCGACCGCTTCAAACTCCGGCTACGTGTACGAGACCGATCTCGCGGCTCACAATCAACGCACCTAGTCGAAACCGCTTCGCTTCCTTCACGACTCCTACGCCCAAGTTGTGATCTTCCCTTCAAAGGCTTGCGGTATCATCTCGTGCGTTTTAGGCGAGGTGATCGGTGTTCACTCGAGTACGCATTCTTTTTCCGGCGCTCTTGATCGTTGCGGCCTCCGCGGCAGTATTGGCGCGCCCTCACGCCAGGCAGTCAGGCTCGGCGCTGAAGACGAACGCCGTCGTCCTGATCGTGATGGACGGTTTCCGCTGGCAGGAAGTTTTCGATGGGCCGGATCACGCGCTGATGAACTCGAAATACGGATCGGTGCAGGATGAAAAACAGCTTCGCAAAGACTTTTGGCGCGACACTCCGGAAGAAGGCCGCGCGGCGATGATGCCTTTCCTCTGGGACACCGTCGCAAAACAAGGCCAGATCTACGGAAACCAGCACAAAGGTTCCGTCGCGCAGGTCACCAACGGCTACAAATTCTCCTATCCCGGCTACAACGAAATGAGTACGGGATACGCGAATCACGCGATCAACAGCAACGAGTTCGGCCCGAACCCGAATGCGACGGTTTTCGAGTGGCTCAACCGCAAGCCGGATTTTCAGAACAAAGTTGCAGTCTTCGCCACATGGGACGCCTTCAACGATATTTTTCGCGTGAAGACCAGCGGGCTGCTGGTGCGCGCGGGTTGGAACCTGCCGTGGGGCCAGAACCTGACGCCGCAGGCGCAACGGTTGAAGAAACTCTACGAGACCACCACACAGATCGAGGACGACGATACGTTCGACTCATTCACGCACGAAGATCTGCTGGATTACCTCGCAACCAACTCGCCCCGCGTACTGTTCGTCGGCTACGGCGGCACGGACGACTGGGCGCACGAAGGAAAGTACGACCTGGTGCTACAAGCCGCACATCAGGACGATCAGCACATCGCCGAGCTGTGGAATACGATGCAGGCGAAGCCGGAATATCACGATCGCGTGACGTTTATCATCACTTGTGATCATGGTCGTGGAAGCGGGCTAAAGGAATGGCGCAATCACGACAAAAACGTCGACGGCGCCGAGAACATCTGGATTGCCGTTCTCGGACCCGACACGCCGGGGAAAGGCGAGATGACGAACGTGCCGCGCGTCACCCAGAGCCAGATTGCCGCAACCATCGCGGCGCTGCTCGGCCAGAACTACAACGCAGATGTGCCGCAGGCCGCCCCACCCTTGCCCGTTGCGACCTGGACTGCGGCCTCGTCGCACTAGCCCCGGAGTGGCGCTTGCCGTCGGCTAGCGCGGCGTGTTAATCGCGAACCACGAACTCCAACTCAACACCCGCCACTTCGATCACGTCGCCCGACGACAGCTTCGTCGGATGGGTGATCGGCGCTCCGTTCACGCTCGGAACACGATCCGCTGGGCCGACGTAGTAGGAATTGTCGTCGCGGCGGTTGATTTGCGCGGCGGCTTTCGGCTTGAACCAGCCGGTAAGCTTTACCGTCGCCATCGCGGACTTCCCCACTACGGCCAACTTATCGTTCAGCGAGTACTCGGGCCGGTCGGTGCGCCCGCTGCGAACGATCAGCGTCGGAATCTTCACTCGCGAAGGCGACGGCTGCGTGCTTTCGCCCACCGCAGCGACCTTCTCCATGAACTCGCGGCGTTCGCGCGTATCGAGCATCACGGTCTCGTTGATCTTCGGCACGGCCGGCTTCGGCGCCTGATACTCCACCGTGCCCACGTGCTGGGCGGTGTCCATCACGACAAGGTTGTGCTTGCCGATTGCCACCGAGTCCGTGGACTTGAGCTGAACCATCTTCACACGCTGGCCGTTGACGAACGTGCCATTCAGGCTGCCGAAATCCTGGAGCATCAGCCGCCCTTCTTCGTAAAATACGCGCGCGTGGTGGTTCGAAACCGCGGGGTTGTCGATGACGATCGTGTTTTCGGGCGAGCGGCCAATGCTGACCTCGCTTTGCCCGACCGAGACTTCTTTCAAGATCGCGTTTTCGAATTTAAGAACCAACTTAGCCATCGACGTCTCCTCCGACCGATTTGAACGATCAGTGTGAATCTTCTGAATTTTTGAACCAGCGCCCGATTCGTTCTCGCATGCTGGCGGACTTCTTCGAATTCCGAATCACGATCACGGACACGTTGTCTTCGCCGCCCGCGTCGTTCGCCAGGCGCACGAGGCGCGCGGCAGCCTCGTTGGCGCTCGCAGCCTCACGAAGGACGCCCGCAATCTGCCCGTCGGAAAGCTCGCGCGTCAGACCGTCCGAACAGAGCAAAAACGTGTCGCCTTCGAGCAGCAGTTCTTCGGTCGATGCAACTTTCACCAGCGGCTCAACGCCGAGAGCGCGGATCAGCACGTTGTGGAGCTGGCTCTGACTCGCTTCCTCGGCCGTGAGAATGCCGCGGCGTACCTGTTCGGCGATGAACGAGTGATCTTCGGTGATCTGGCAGAAATCGCTGTGCCGCAAGCGATAGACTCGGCTATCGCCAACGTGTGCGATAAGCGCGCGCTCGTTGTGAAACTGCACGGCGACGATCGTGGAGCCCATCGCGGACTTCGTTCCCAGCCCCTGCGACTCTTTGAAAATCTTTTCGTTGGCGGACTCGACTGCCGAAACGAGAACCTCGGCGCATGGAGCTTTCTGCGAAGAGGCCTGGCGGCAGTGCTTCAGCACGGTTTCAACGCCGAGTTGGCTCGCGCGCTCCCCAGCTTCGAGCCCGCCCATGCCGTCGCACAATACGAAGAGATTAATCTCGGGCGCGGCTGCGGCGCGGTCTTCGTTGTTGTGGCGGACGCGGCCAGCATCGCTATAGATTGCAAACTCGAGCGATTTCAACTCAAACGACATGGCTGCATTTGCGTCGCGGCCGTTCGTGCCGTTAGCGGAAACTTTTTCGTCGGTGCGCGTGGTGATCATTTCTGCGCCTTCTCAAAATCCGCAGTGGTCACTTCCCGCGCGCCGGAGAAACCTTTGGCTTCCAGCGCTTCGACGACTAGCGCGCCCCGCGTAACCTTGACCGGTCCGACCCACAGAACCCACCCGTCGCCTTTTGAACCGTGGTGCTCGATCACCTTCGACGGAAAAAGCATCTGCTCGACGATCTTTTGCTTGTCGCGGGCCTTGCTCTGCGTGGTGAAGCGTCCGGCCCACACCATTTCGTTGGGAACCGCGTAGACGGGCGAAACGCCCGATCCTGCCCTGCGACGCAGCGGCGCCGTCTCCATGCGCGGAAAAACTTCAGGCTTCGCGGCGGGCTTATTCGCTGCAATCACCGGTGCCGCAGATGTCGTCGGCGGCGGCGGCGATTTCAGCGTGGCTACAGGCTTCGATTCTTTCGCGGGCGTTACAGGCGGCTCGGCCTTCGCGATCTCTGCGTCCGGCGTTGCTGCGCCGACGGCTGTCGCATTCACTGGTGCATCAGCAGCAAGTGCGGGCGCAACCTTGGGAATCTCATACGCAAAAGCCGGCGGAACAGGTGCCTTGATTTTCTCGTTGAAGACAATCTGGTTTGCCGCCTTCTGCACCGCGATGCCTCGCAAACCGCCGAGGACGGCAAACGCCAACCCCACGCCAACCAGCACCCAAACTACAGGCGACGTTTTGCTCGAAGCCGCAGGCGGCGGCAGCGCGCCACGCGATACCAAGCGAGCGGGCGCTGGCACCGGTTTTGCCACCGACGCATTCGGCGTGGCAGTCGCCGCGGTCGCTGGCGGAATCACGCTACGTACCGTGTGAGGCGCCGCAAGCGCCGCTTCAAGCTCCGCCACCGACAGATATCGCCGCTCAGGTTCCTTCTCGAGACACTTCAGAATCGATCGCTCGATCGAAACCGGAATCTGCGGCTCCACGATGTGCGGCGGCACCACTTCTTCGCTCATCTGCTTCAGCGCCACGGCAACGGAGTTCTCCGCCTTAAACGCCGGCGTCCCCGTAAACATTTCGTAGAACACGAGGCCGAGCGAATAAATATCCGTCCGGTAGTCGACAGGCTTTCCGCTCACCTGTTCCGGCGCCATGTAAGCAGGCGTCCCGGCCAGCGATCCAGTAAGCCGCGTCGCCGCATCCATGGAACGCGCGATGCCGAAATCCATGATTTTTACGTTGCCCGCGGAATCGACCATCACGTTCTCGGGTTTCAGGTCGCGGTGAACGATGCCCTGTGCATGCGCTTCCTTCAACCCCGAGCAAATTTGCAGCGCGATTTCCGTCCCACGTTCGAAGGAAAGCTTCCCCACGCGGTTCAGCAGCGCGCGCATGCTCTCGCCTTCAACGAACTCCATCGACGTGTACGCAACGCCATTCACGCGGTTGAAGTCGTAAACGCGGCAGACATTCTTGTGCGTAATCTTGCGCGCAAAGAGCAGCTCGCGCTTAAACCGGTCCATCATCTGCCGGTCGGACGCGATCTCCGGCTTCAACAGCTTCAACGCAACGATCCCGCCCGTCTCCCGGTCGCAGGCCTTGTAGACGTTGCCCATGCTGCCGCTGCCCGCATCCGCCAGGATTTCGTAGCGAACGCCGAGCGCCGCAAGCGTGTCCGCACTCAAATTGATGTGCTTTAGCGTAGGATTCGCAATGACTGTGCTGTTCGCAACGCCAGAGCCAACGCCAGATCCAGCGCCGCCGTCCGGCAAATCGCTCAACAGCACCGTCTCGCGGCCAGCAGCCCCACCCGGAGGGCGCGCCGAGGCAGAGCGATCCCTGTCCGAATTATGAGATTTGGCCATCTTGGGATTCAGAATAGGGGGTCCTTCGCCGCGTTTTCTACTGGCCGAGGGTCGCGGTGGGGACAAAGAGTATCTAGTACTTCAGTCCTATGAATCGTTTGGCAACAGGAGACTTAGCATTACGCCCGCGTGAGTTGGCTGCGGGTCATACTTTAACTTGCCGGAGCTTTGCCGGAATTGCCCCAGCCCTTCCTGGTGCGAAGCTTTCTGCGAGTGCCATGAGCAGCGCATCCGATTTGCAGAAGACCGTCTCCGTTACGGATCCGCAGTCCTCTGCCCCGACGGCGAATATCATTGCGTCCATGCTGGCTGCGGCGCCGAAGACCAGCGACCTGATTTTCTCGCCCGGTCGCGCGCCCCAAGTCGAGATGCAAGGTCAGCTCGTTCAGCTGAAAATTAAGGGTGTAGGCGTGCTTTCAGCGGAAGACACCGCTCGCATCGCCGCGGACTTGATCGGTCGCAATCAGCACGCCGTGGACAAACTGAAGCAGGACGGCTCCTGCGACATTTCCTACAGCCTTCCGAAGGTATCGCGTTTCCGCGTGAATATCTTCACCCAGCGCGGAAGTTGCGCGATCGTGATGCGCGTGATCGCAACGCACATTCCCGATTTCAAATCGCTGGGCCTGCCGGAGATGCTCGGCGAAGCCGCGGACCTGAAGCCCGGCATCGTCCTCGTCACGGGACCCACGGGAACTGGAAAATCGTCCACGCTTGCGGCATTCGTCAACAAGATCAACGAAGAAAAAGCCTGCCACATCGTGACGATCGAAGATCCGATCGAATTCATTCACCCGCACAAGCGCGCCACCATTCATCAGCGCGAGCTGTACACCGACACGCCGAGCTTCGCTACAGCGCTGCGCTCCGCGATGCGTCAGTCGCCCAAGCTGATTCTCGTGGGCGAAATGCGCGACAAAGAAACCATCGAATGCGCGCTCGAAGCCGCCGAGACTGGTCACTTGGTTTTCTCCACGCTGCACACGATCGACGCCTCAAAAACAATCGAGCGCGTCATCGGCGTATTCCCCGTTCCCGACCAGCAGTCTGTGCGCAGCCGCCTCTCGAAATGTTTTCGGTTCATCATTTCGCAGCGGCTCTTGCCGCGCGCCGATGGCAGCGGCCGCATCGCGGCGTTTGAAATCTTGAAGTCGACGCTGCGCACCCGCGATTACATTCTGAAAGGCGAAGGCGAGGGCAAATCTTTGCTGGACGCGATGAAGGATGGCGACACCGACGGGATGCGCCACTTTGATGGCGAAATCGAGAGGCTGATCCGGGCCGGCGTGGTCGATCTTGACACGGGACTTTCCTACGCCTCGAACGAAGGCAATCTGCGCCTCCAACTCGGCGATTTGTTGCACCCGATGCCGGAAACGCCCTCGGCCCTGATGCACGAATCCGCAGCAGAAACCGAGAGCGAAGCGTCGGCCGAAGCAGGCACTCCCGCCGAGGAAGAAGAGACCATCGAACGCTAGCAAAAGGCGTTCGAATCCCGCTGAAAATTTAATGTTTCGCTGTGATTTGAAGGTCGGCGAAGTGTGCGTCCGTTCCCGGGCCGACCCACAGCGCCACCGCACCGCTCGCAGGTGTTTGCTTCAGATCCGTGACGATCAACGTCGGCTGATCGTTCCCATTCACAAATAGGTCAGCTCGCGCGCCGTTCACCCGGATCTTGAACCTCGCCCACTCGCCCGGCACGAGATCGACGTATGACTCGTACTTCCCAGGGGTCTCCTGCCGCAGCTTCTCCCACGGAAATCCCGGCACCGAAATGTACTGTGCAGTGTGATTGCGCCGCAGCTGGTCGTCGGCGCGGCCGTTCTTGGGACGAAGGTAAAAGCACTCGTAGCGCGCACGGTCTGCGCTCACGCGAAACGCGATGCCGACAAAGCCGCGGGCCGTCGGATCGGCGGTCGGAAGCGTGTCTCCCGCCAGCGCAACTTCGATCGTGCCGTTTTCGAGTGACGATCCCCGCACAATCGCGAGCCCAGTTGCCGGATCGCTCGTCTCGCTCGTCTCGCCGCCGGCCGTCAGATGAATCCCGCTTCGGCCTTTGTAGGCGAGCGATTCGGCTTTAACGTCGTGCAGCTCGAGCGAACTGACCGACAGCGTCTGTGCATCACTTCGCGCCGCGACGCGAGCTTCGAGCCCAAAGGCCGTCGCCGCCGTCAACGCGATCGCGAGGACCGAAAGCCAGCGGACATCCTTAAGCACTCTCCACTCCCCGCCCCGCCGCTATTTTACTCGTATCGCAACGACTCCATGGGATCCACGCGCGACGCCCGAACCGCGGGAATGTACGTCGCAAGAAACGACACGGCGCTCAGCAGCACGGTGATCGTGATGAACACGGCCGGATCCCACGTCTTCACGCCGTAAATCAAGCCCGCCATGAAACGCGTTAGCGCAAGCGCCGCAACGACGCCAATCACCACTCCAATCGCCGCCAGCCGCATGCCTTGAAACACCACCATCTTCCGCACCGTGCTAGGACTCGCGCCCAAAGCCATGCGAATGCCGATCTCCTGTGTTCTTTGCTGCACCGAATACGCCATCAAGCCGTAGATTCCGATCGCAGCCAGTAGCAACGCAACGCCCGCGAAAATCGAAAGCAGCATCGTATTGAAATCGCTGCGCGCCGTCGATTCACCCACCACGTCAACCATAGTCCGCACGTGCGCGACGGGCAGGCCTCCGGTGGCAACGCGCAGTTCGCGCTGCACGTCGTTGCTCAGCGTCAACGGCGCGACTTTCGTGCGAATGATCCAATTCATCGGCAGCACGCGGCTCTCGAGTGCCGTCACGCCGTCCGTCGATTGCGACTGCGGGATGTACATCAGCGGCGGTGGGTCGTTGTCGAGACCTTCGTCTCGCGTATCGCCTACCACGCCCACGATCTCGCGCGGCCCTTCTTCAAAATCCGGCCCGAGGCCGTGACCCACCGTTATGCGCGCGCCGAGTTCGTTGCCTTTAGGCCAGAATTTCTTCGCCATGGCCTGGTTGATCACCGCCACGTGATCCGAATTCATCTGATCTCGATCGTCGAACGTGCGCCCCCGAAGAAGCGGTATCCGAAAAACTTGAAAATATTGTTGCGAGATGTTCCGCCAATCCACGTCGCCGTTGTACTGCCCATCGGTTGGAGGCACACCCTCGATCGTGAACGGCATGTCCACGCCGCCCGTTACGGGCAGGCAGCACGTTACCGCGACGGCTTCCACGCCCGGAATTGCGTCGACGCGGCGTTCGACTTCTTTGGTCGCCGCGGCAACCGGCGCTGTCGATTTGAATCGGTCGCCCGAGAACGACATCTCCATCGTCAGGACGTTGTGCGCATCGAATCCGGGCTTCACATCACGCAAACTCAAATATGTGCGAATCAGCAGCGCCGCTCCGACAAGTAGCACAAGCGCGAGCGCCATCTCCGTGACGACTAGGATCGAGCGAGCCTTATTTTGGCGGAAGCTGCTTCCGGCTCGCGAACTTCCCTCCTTGAATGTCGATGTGAGATCTGTACGCGAACCGCTGAGCGCTGGAATCAAACCAAAAAGTATACCGGTGAGCAGCGCCACAACGAGCGTGAAGACCAGCACGCGCCAATCGAGCGACACGTTCGCTCCATGCTCGTCGATGCGCGGAAGGTTCACGGGATTCACCGCGAGCAGCGCGCGAACTCCGGCGTAGCCCAGCAACAGGCCGAGGACACCACCAATCAGCGACAGCAACACGCTCTCCGTGAGCAGCTGCATCACCACGCGGCCGCGACTCGCGCCCAATGCCGATCGAATCGCGATCTCCCTCTTTCGGAGCGTGGCGCGGGCGAGCAGCAAGTTGGCGACGTTCGCACAAGCGATTAGCAGCACGAAGCCCACCGCTCCAAGCAGAATCAGGAGCGCTTTTCGAATGTCCGAAACAACTATGTCGCGAAGCGGCGTCGCGGTGGCCGACTCACCGTTGCTGCTGAAGCGCACATCGGGAAATTTTCGGTGAAATTCGTCGGCCGCCATTGTCATCGCGGTTTTGGCCTGGGCAAGCGTTACGCCCGGTCGCATACGCGCCGCAACCCGCAGATAGTGGCCTTGATTCGTGCTGTTGGGGTCGGCCTGAAGCGGAATCCATAGGTCGGCTTTTGGATCGCTCTTGAATGAGGGTCCGAGGACGCCGATCACTACGTACGGATCGCCGGTCAGTTCAATCGTCTTTCCCAGAATGTTTGGATCGGCGGCGTAGCGGGATCGCCACAGGCCGTTGCTGATCACCGCGACGCGCGGACCGCCCGGCTTATCTTCGTCCGCGTTGTACGGGCGACCCAGGGCAAACGGGGCTCCGAAGACGTCGAAGTAGTCGGACGACGCGTGAATTCCCTTCACCTGCTGCGGCCGGTCGCCGCCAGTGAGGTTGATCCCGGGACCTTCGAAGTCGTAAGCCGCCACGGACTGGAAAACCTTCGTTTGTTCGCGCCAGACGATAAATTTGGGGACGGAGGCGGAGTTGCCGTTACCATCCGGGAAATGACGCTGGAGCGCCACGAGGCGATCAGGCGCTGGATACGAGAGCGGCTGCAAAAGCACCGCGTTTACAACGGAGAAAATTGCTGTATTGGCGCCGATCCCGAGCGCCAGAGCCGCCACAGCAGTAGCGGTGAAAGCCGGGCTCCGCCACAGCACGCGGACTGCGTGGCACACATCTGCTACGAGATTTTCAAAGAAGTTCCCGCTCGCCATCGCTCCGCTCCCGGCAAGGATTGAACACTCGATCCCTAGCTGGCAGGAGATACGTGGTTTGCCGAGAAATTGTTCCGTGCTGAGAAGCGTGCCGGAGCGGCTTTCGCCCGCTACGACGCGCGTAGAAGCGTGCGCGGTTTAAGCTCCGAGGTTGGAGGTGTGAACTTACAAATAATCGGCCCAGGTGGGCGACGTAGCGAATGCCGCGTGAATTAATCCGACGTGCGAGTACGCCTGCGGAAAATTTCCCGACATTTTCAGAGTGTTCGTCTGAAAGTCCTCGGAAATCAGGCCCAGCGGCGACGCAGTAGAAAGGAGCCGGTCGAGCGCCAATTTTGCCTCAGCTTTGCGCCCCGATTCCGCCAGCGCTTCGATCAGCCAGAACGTGCAGATCGTGAACGCCACCACCGGCGATCCAAAACCGTCGTCCAGCTTGTAACGGAAGAGCCATCCCTTATGCGAAAGCGTCGAGCGAATTGCTTCGATCGTGCTCGCGAGGCGCGGGTCGTCCAGTGGCAGAAAGCGAAGATGAGTCATTTGCAGTAGCGATGCGTCGAGATCGGCGCCGCCGTACGCGCCTGCGAACGATTTCAGCTCGGGATGCCACGCGTTGCTCAGAATGTCCTGATGGATGCGGCTTGCGGCGCTGCGAAACTCATCCTCCAGACCGCTCGCGTGGCGCGATGCCACACGCGCCATGCGATCCGCCGCGGCCCAGCACATCAATGAGGAGAAGGTTTGCGGTTTCCACTCCGTGCGGTATTCCCAGATGCCCGCATCAGGCGCGCCCGCAACCGAAATCGCTTTGCGGGCAAGGTCCTGAATCAACTTCAGTGTTTCCCTCGAACGGTCGGAGCGGTAGCGGTCATCGAGAAAGATCGGAACAAGCGACATCACCATTTCGCCGAACACGTCGTTCTGCGTATGCAGTGAAGCGCCATTCCCGATTCGCACGGGACCGTCGCCGCAGTAGCCCGGCCAGTTTTCCAGGATCTGCTCTTCTGGGCCGTGCGCTCCATCGACGCCGTAAAGTGGCGCAAGATTTAAATCCTTTGTGCCGCCGGCGATGTTCAGTAGGTAGTGAATAAAGCTTTCGCGCTCCTCGAACTGTCCGAGCAACCGAAAAGCTCCCAGGCAGTAGTAGGCGTCGCGCAGCCAGCAGTAGCGATAGTCCCAGGTGCGCCCGCTTCCCGGCGATTCGGGAATCGACGTGGTCATCGCGGCGACAATCGCTCCTGTGTCCTCGAAGCAGTGAAGCTTTAACGCAAGCGCAGAGCGGATCACGGCAGCTTGATAGAGCGGCGGGATGTTGCACTGCTTCACCCAGTGGTCCCAATAAGCCGCGGTCTCCTTGAAATACTGATCGGCAAGTGGCGCAAGCGGCCCTTCAATCGGGGTTCCCCAGCTGATCGCGACGTGCCTTCGGCCGGTGAGCGTGAACGGCTGGCCGGTGAGGTACGAAACCGGAACGTCCGATGTGAGCCGGAATTCGCTGCCAAATCCCTCGAAGCGAATGTGATTCGATCCATTGGTGTGGACGGGAGTGTGCTTTGTCCATCCGAGTTTCGGGTCGCACAGCACGCGGAGACGTGGTGTCCCCTCCAGCGGTTCGATCACGCGGAATATCTGCGTCGGCATGAACGTCTGGCCGTGCTCAACGAACCGCGGCGCGAAATCAATCACTTGAAAGCGGCCGGATGACGTTTCAAAAACGGTGCGCAGGATATTCGTGTTCTCGACGTAGCTCTGAACGCCGATTTCGCCGTCAGCCGGACCGACGGCGAATTTGCCTCCGTCGGCGGAATCCAAAAGAGTGGAGAAGACAGGGTCGGAGTCGAATCGCGGCAGGCAGCACCACACGATCTCGCCCGAGTTTCTAATGATCGCGGAAAATTGACAGTTTCCGATAACGCCCAGATCTTCGAGGTCCATTCGTGTCGCCTCGGTGAGGCCTTTTCGCAATCTACACCGTCTGCGCGCTTAAATCCGACGCGCACTACCCCGCTGGATCCGAGTTCTCTGCAAAGACTGATTGCTCTCCCTATCATCTCGCGTTCCGGCCGTCGTGTTCATACGGGTTTCACGGTATGGGCCCCAGTGATTTCCCTCATCCCATGGCCGCAACAAGCCGCGATGGGTGACTCTCGCCGCAGTCGCGTCATCAAAGGGTTTTTAGGGGAAATGATGACGGGAAATCTCCGGAAGCCGCTTGCGTTTGCTTTACTCACATTTATCGCCTTTTCTGGAATGGCAATTGAAGCCGCAGCGGTCACAACGCCCGACTCGCGACAGACCTTGAGTTTTTTGAATCAGACCATCGATTGGTACCGCCACCTCGGCTCGGAAGAGCAGCTTGCCGATCAGCCAACGGACGTCCTCTTCGTCTACAACGATCGCGATATCGCCAATCAGGTCCTCAGCCTCTCCTTTGACTTCGCCCGCGCCAACGCTCAGCTTCTCGCCGTAGCCAGCGGCCAGTCTGCGGCGGACAATTCATCCGGCGCCTCATCGCAATATCAGAATCTCACCCAGCTCTCCGCTCGTGCCCAGGACAGCATTCAGCAGAAGAAACAGAAGCTCGACGCGCTGAAGCAGCAACTCCAGACCGCCAGAGGTAAGTCTCGCGTCACGCTGCAATCGGAAATCGATGAAACGCAAAGCGCTCTTGAACTTTCCCAGACCCGCAGCGACGTCCTGAACAACCTGCTGCAATTCAGCGCCGGCGCCGACAGCTCCGCCAAAGGCAACAGTTTGCTCGCCCAAATCAACGAGCTGGAGCAATCCGTCCCGGGAGCTCACGCGTCGACATCCGCATCTTCCAACACCGGAAAGCCCGGCAACAACAGCAGCTCCGCTCGGGTGCAGACGGCAACCCGGACCTCGCCCTCTGGCATTCTCGGCATCGCGTCGGATCTGTGGTCCATCCGGCAGAAGAGTCACACTCTCGACGGAAGCCTTGCGATCACGAACTCGCTTCAACAATCATCCAAGACCATGATCGCGCCACTCGCCTCGGCATTGCGCGAAGCCGCCAAGCAAGGCGACGATCTCTCAAACCAGCCGGACACGGCCGACCCACAGCAAATCGATCAGCGCAAGCAGCAGATCGAAACGCTCGAAGCGCAATTCAAAACCATCTCCGTCGCGGCATTGCCCCTGGCGAAGCAAAACATCCTGCTCGACCGCTACAAAGCCAACCTCACCAACTGGAAGCAAACGCTGGACGGCCAACGCACCCGCGACGTCCGCGGGCTCGCCATACGCCTTGGCACTCTCGGCATCGCGTTACTTGTAACCTTCGGAGTGTTCGAAGTTCTCCGCCGCCTGGTCTATCACTACATCCACGATCTGCGCCGCCGCAATCTGATGTTGCTCTTGCGCCGAATCTTCATGTTCGTCGCGTTCGCGACGGTCATCGCGATCAGCTTCTCCACCGACCTGCGCTCATTCACCACGTTCGCCGGCCTTTTGGCCGCCGGCATCGCCGTCTGCCTGCAGAACGTCATCCTCTCCGGCGTCGGCTACTTCGTGCTCCTTGGCAAGTACAGCATTCGCGTCGGCGATCGTATCGAAATCTCCGGCGTCACCGGCAACGTGGTCGACATCGACTTGATGCGCCTCTCCCTCATGGAACTCGGCCCGAGCGGAACGAGCGGCGACCTCGTCCCCACCGGACGCACCGTGGAATTTCCCAACGCAATCGTCTTTCAGCCTACGGCAGGGCTCTTCAAGCAAATCCCGGGCGCGAATTTCCTGTGGCACGAAGTCACGCTCACGCTCTCAGCCGAAAGCGATTTTCGCGCGTCACAGGAGCAGATGATCGACGCGGTGAACAGCGTCTACGCGCAATACCGCGACAACTTCGAGCAACAGCACCGCCGCATGGAAAGTTCGCTGAATTTGCCGGTCGAGTTGCCGCAGCCACAGTTGCGCATGAGGTTTACGCAGTCCGGCCCGGAGGTGATCATTCGCTATCCGGTCACGCGCGAGAACGCTACCGAGATCGACGATCAGGTCACTCGCGCTCTCCTCGACGTGATGCACTCCGAGGCGAAAGTAAAATCGGTGGGACCATCCACGTCGAGCACTCCTGCGCCTGCGGGCGGAGACGCGCCTCTGCGGCACGCGGCAGCGACATCTTAAGGGTGTTCAGATCGCAGCAGGCGTGGTCTAGCTACGCGGAAGGCGTCAGCAGCGCAACGGGAAACTGTTCGAATACATCGCCAAGCGAGAGCCGCCCGGACGTAGCGCTAATCTCAGGCGCGCCGGGCGCGACAATATTCATCCACGAAGAAATGCCAGCAGTCAGGGCGATCGAAGTGTTGCTCCAGAATTTACTTCGGCCAGCGCGATCGAACGGCGCCTTGACCGACGCGACGCAGCGCGGAATCACAACCACCGTCGATTCCTTGCCGTGCGCTCGTCGAAACGCGAACGCTCTTTCGGCGTGCTCGCCCGTCACCGTTAGGGCTTCAAACGTTCCATCTTCAAACAGCTGCGCGTGAGCGCGGCGAAACGCCAGCACCGACTGGATCAGATGCACCTTGACTCGCCCGTCCTGCCATCGCGCAACTAAAGTTTCCAATTCCGCAGGATCACGCCGATTTGCAATCTCGCGTACCTGCCCCAGTTGCCCGTCCAGCGCTTGAAAGCAAACCGGCGAGCGATTGTCAGGATCGACGAGCCGGAGGTCCCACGTCTCGGAACCCTGATAGAAATCTGGCACGCCGGGACACGCGAGTTTCAGTAGCGTTTGGCTCAGACCATTCAGCATTCCGCACTCGGCCGTCACTTTCTGAAATCGCGCAACGTCGTTAACAAAGGCCGAATTCGCGTTTCGATCGAGAATCGACGCGACAAACTTCTGTAGCACGTCCTCGCGCGCCAAATTCGGCTTCACCCAGCGCGTATGCACCTTCGCTTCCCGGCTCGCCTTAACAACGTACTCCTGCAGCCGCGAGACCCACTTCTCCCACGCGCGGCCGTCAAGCGGCCACGTACCGATGAGCGTCTGATACAAAAGATATTCTTCGTTTCGGTCCGGCGTGTCTTCACCGTCGATATTCTCGACCCACTTCCGGTTCATCGCCGACCAGCGATCAAGCGCGGCGCTCCACTCCGACGGAACCTCAGACAACACAGCGATGCGGGCGCGCACATCCTCCGATCGCTTCGTGTCATGAGTCGTCGAAGCGTTCATCGAATGCGCCCAGCGCCGACCTCGCTCTTCGAGAAACTTCGCAAAAGTACTCGCGCCGGCGCGCGCAATCTTCGGATCGCCACCGACCTCATTCAGCGCAGATAGTGGAAAGTAATTGTAGAGCGCAGTGTCTTCGAGCCCTTTCGCCGTGATCGGTCCCGTGAACTGCTGCCATCGCATCACGAATGTCAGCCGTCCCTCACGCTGTTCCGGTCGAACATGGGGAGCGGCCTCAAGCAGCAATACTTCGCGCGTGAAGTCGAAAGCCCGCCGGTCTAGCCCGGCATTCCGGCGACGCGCCTCCTTCACGGCATCTTCAATCGCGGCGCCGTCGCTCGGCGACACTTCTACGCTGCGAATGTATGTGCGGTACTGCCGCAAGCACGCCGACACTTCGATCAACGCCTCGCCTAGTGCCGCCGACTCAATCTCGCGCGCATAGCGATCGTCACGAGCGAGATTCGCGAGTTCGCGTCCCAGCGAGCGCATCTCCACCCGAAAAAGCTCGCGCATGACAAATATTTTCTTGCTGTACGCGACTTCTTCGAAGCCTTCCTTCTCGCCGGTCCATTCGGAATAGATCTTCTCGAGCGCCGCCCCATTCGCTTCATCCACAAAAACGCGCGTCGACTCGTTCAGAAAGTCGTACCCAGTCGTTCCGTCCACCGGCCATTCCGCCGGCATTCGTTCACCCGGCGCGAGAATCTTCTCCACAACCAAATATCCTGGCTCGCCTCCATTGCGAATGAATTGCGACAGTTTTTGCAGGTAGCCCAGCGGGTCGTGCAGTCCGTCGATGTGATCGACGCGCAACCCCGGATGCGGCTCGTGAGAATTCAGCCGAGCCAGCACCGCATGCGTAGCCTCGAACACCTCGGGGTCCTCGACGCGCACGCCCACAAGGTCGTCGATCGAGAAAAACCGCCGGTAATTGATCTCGTCACCAGAAGTGCGCCAGTAGGCCAGCGAGTAATGCTGCGCCGCAAGAATGCGTTCCAAATTCGCGAGACTCGCTACATTCCCACGCCGCCCATTCAGTTCATCCAAATTGTTTTCTATGAACGCGCAAATCATGGGCGAATCCGACGCCAACTTTTGCAAGCGCCCGCGCAGCGCATGAAACTGCGTGCGAAGCGCCCCGTTCGATCCACTAGATCCAGATTGAATCGCGCGCGCCGCCGCAAGAATCCCCTGAAACTCCAGGAACTCGGGCGAGTCCTGCGACAACGCTCCCTTCAGTATTTCGAGATTTCTGCCGAGCACATCGGCGTAAGTCGTCGGCGAAAGTGGAAACGAGTGCCCGTTGTAAGACACCGACAGCCGTGACTCCTGAAACGAAAGCCGAAGCAGCCCGCGATCGAGCGCTTCGCCAAACGTCTCGGCGAGAAAAGGAAGCATCACCTTCCCTTCCGACCCATCGCCGCGCCTCCACGCCACGTCGAAATAGGACGCGTACGCCGACCCGGGCCCCTGCTCTAGCACGTCCATCCACCAGCGATTCTCGCTGCTCGCCGCCATGTGGTTCGGCACCACATCGGCAATCAGCCCCAGCCCGAGCCTGCGAAGCGCAGCTTGAAACTCCTCAAGTGCCGCTTCGCCGCCTAGCTCTGGATCGACTTGCGTAGGGTCGGTGACGTCGTAGCCGTGCGTACTTCCCTTCCGGCTCGTGCGGATCGGTGAAAGGTAGACGTGCGAAATCCCAAGCGCGACCAGGTAGTCGAGCACCTTCTCGGCGTCAGCGAACGTGAATTGCGAATTGAGCTGCAGCCGGTACGTCGCGGAAGGGATCCGGGTCATTTCAACTCCGGATTGTGAATCTGGAGCCGCTCCATCACGGCGACAACCTCGTCGCGACGCAAACCAGACGCGCCATTTCCATTTCCGTTGCCATTTCCATTCACGTGTTTCGCGGCGTCTATGAGGGGCTTAAAGCTGACGTTCTGCACCTCGGACAGGTTCACGTGAAACGGCAGTTGTGAACTCAAGTCGAGCAGGAAGTGCAGACTCTTGAGCGCGTCTGAGCTTTCCGGCTGCGCTGCAAAGGCGTGCGCGGACTCTTCGATCCGTTTCCGCAGGATAAATTCCAGCGCCGTGGTGTTCAGCGTAGCGTGGCTCGCTTCCGCTTCACGGAGCGAACTTTTCACGGCTTCCGTATCGATAGACGGCTGTTCGAGCGCCTTGCGAAGCTGATCGTTCAGCGCGATGTTTGTCGCCGCGAGAAATGCCGGTGGCACAGGCATCTCCAGCGCGTTCAAAAAGCGAATCAAAGACGCGTGATTTTCGTAAACGCCCTGAAACGACGCGGAGACGGCGTTCTGGCGATCCTGCAAGATCAGGTTGATGATGCGACGCTGTTCGTCGCGGAATAGCGTGCGCAGCGAGAACGTCAACTCGCGGAACTGGTCGTCGATCGCGCGAATCACTGCCGCCGTATCCGCACGCTCAAACGAGCTGGTAAGGCTTTCGCGAAGTTGCTTGAACAATTTTGGATCGTGGAACACGCGCACGCCGCCCGCGATGTTGTGGTCGCCAAGGTACAGAACGGCAAAACTCAGCGGTTTCGACTCGCGGGTGATACGCGAACTGAAAATCGCGCGGCCTATCGCAAGACGCGACCGCCCCTCAGCTTCGTGCGTGTATTCTTGCCGTTCGACTCCGTAGCAATAAATTTCCGTGCGCTCGCCGTAATTTTCAAAGAGCGAGCTCACGGCGTAGTGGCCGGCTACCGTTTCGAGCTTCACCGCCGCGGGCTTCACCCACTTGTCGTAAATATTCGCGGCGTCGCGATGCTCCGGCAGATTGCTTTTCGCCGCACTCAGGCGCAGAAGAAAGCGCTCTTCGACCGATGAATCCTCAGTGATCTCGCGCGCTAGCTGTATAGCGCGGCCTGCATACTGCAGCACCTGCACACTCTCGAGGCCGGACATCTCGTCGAAAAACCATCCGCAACTGGTGTACATCAGCATCGCGTGGCGCTGAAGTTCCAGCAGGTTGAGAGCACGAACCTGCTCGCTGGAATTCAGCTCCCGGCCGGCGTGTTCGAGAAGGAATTCGTCGATGTTCTCGTCCGAGCGGTCGAGAATCACGCGAATGTATTCGTCGCGGGCGCGCCACGGGTCGCGAAGCAGAATCTTCGCCTGCAGTTCGAACAGCATCGCGAGCTCGTCTCGCAGCGCGTCGAGCGCGTTGCGCAGCGGCTCGCGCCAGGCCTGCGTCCAGCCGGCACGCCGGGACGCGTTGCACCCGCAGTTCGAGCGCCAACGCTCAACCCCGTGAACGCAGCTCCACGATGTGTTCTCGATGATCTCGACAAACTCCTTCGGCGGAAAGAGTTCGAGGTATTCGCCGTAGTTCGTCAGTTTCACGTCGCCGCTTTTTTCGATGTCGTTGAGCGCGTACGTAAGCGCCATCTCGCCGTGCGTGTGGTGATGGCCGTAAGTCTCACCATCCGTCGCGATGTGGACGAGTTGCGCCTCATTTTGCGAGTCGGTGAATCCAGATCGCAATCGATCCGCGAAGTGCTTGCCGTCATCGAGCAATCCTTCGAAAGCCACGCCCTGGGAAATACGGCCGTCGTAGAAAAACACGGCGATCTGCCTTCCCGAAGGCAACGCCACCTTGTACGGCCGGCGCGTGTCGATTTTCTCTCCACTTACATCGCGCCATTGCTTCTCATTTTCTCCGCGAACGCGCCCCGCCTGCCTTGGCGCGAGAACTGTAAACCTAATGCCCTCGGCCGCTAGCGCCTCCAGCGACGCCGTATCCACCGCCGTTTCGGGCAGCCACATGCCTTCCGGCTTTCGTCCGAAGCGCTTCTCGAAATCCGCGATGCCCCACTTCACCTGCGTCGATTTGTCCCGCGTATTCGCGAGAGGCAGGATCATGTGGTTATACGCTTGCGCGATGGCCGAACCGTGGCCGCCGAATCGCCCCACGCTGTATTGATCCGCGGTCTGAATGTCGACCAGAACACTCGGCGCTTTCGACTCCATCCACAGAAGCAGCGTCGGCCCAAAGTTAAAGCTGATCTGCGCGTAGTTATTCACGAGGCGAACGATCCGCTGCGCATCGTCAAGCAAGCGCGACTGCGCATTCGGCGCGTAGCACTCCGCCGTGATGCGTTCGTTCCAGTCATGGTACGGCTCTGTTGAATCCTGCACTTCCACCGCTTCCAGATACGGGTTCTCGCGTGGCGGCTGATAAAAGTGTCCGTGGATGCAGACGTATTTCATGAAGCTCCGATCGCTTTCGCGGCCTCCGAGCTCTTGAAGACCATCACCGACCGCGCCAGGATCGAGATCCGCCCGGATTTGGCGATTTCTTCTTTGTGCTCGATGAGGCTGTTGGAATTTAGAACGGGTTTCCAGCTCGCTTCGGCAGAAACGTGGCCAATCTCAATCGCTGCGCTTCCAAAGTTGAAGAGCACGAGCAGCGGAATTCGTGCGTTGCGGTATTCGAGCCGCAGTAGTCCAGACGCTTCGTCCGAGCTGACGCTCGGCCACACTCCCGCGATTCCTGCTTCGTTTCGCACCCGAATCAAAACGCCATAGAACTCGCTGATTTCGCGCCCGGTTGCGGTCCTGGCGTGAGTTCGATCGATCTTTGCCGATTCGAACGTCGATTCAGCTTGCGGGTCGGGCACTTCGTCACTATGGCCAAATGCCGCAAACTCCTCGCGCCGTCCGCGCCGAACTGCTTCGGTAAGCGCAGGATCGGAATGGCTCGTGAAGTACGGGAACGGCGCCGTCTCGCCGTATTCCTCGCCCATGAAAAGTAGCGGCACGAACGGGCTCAACAGCACAGCCGCCGCAGCCAGTTTCAGCCGATCGACGCCGAGCGACGAGGTCAGTCGATCTCCCACCGCACGATTACCAATTTGATCGTGATTCTGGCTGCAGACCACAAACTGCTCCGGCCGCAAACCCTTCGGCGAGTTGCCATGGTGTCTGCGACGAAACGTTGAGTAGTCGCCCGCGTAGCGCCATCCTTGTTGAAGCGCCCGCGCCAAATCCGCCAAGCCGTTGAAATCCACGTAGTAGCCGTTGCGCTCGCCCGTCAGCAGCACGTGTAGCGCGTGGTGAAAATCATCACTCCACTGCGCGGAGAGACCATAGCCGCCTTCGTTAGCGCCGCGAAGAAACTTTGCGTCATTCAAATCGCTCTCGGCGATCAGATGAATCGTGCGGCCAGTTCCCCGTTCAAGCTCCTGAACCCGCGATCGCATCTCGGCCAGAATATGGCGCGCTCCCAAATCATAAATGCCATGCACCGCGTCGAGTCGCAGGCCGTCCAGATGGAATTCGCGCAGCCAGAAAATCGCGTTCGAAAGGGAGAACTCACGCACGGCGTCGCTGTCCGCACCATCGAAATTAACGGCGCGTCCCCACGGCGTGCGGTAACGATCCGTGAAATAAGGCCCAAACTCGTCGAGGCGATTCCCTTCCGGCCCGAGGTGGTTGTAAACCACGTCCAGAATCACGGCGATCCCGCGCGCGTGTGCCGCATCGACGAAGCGCTGGAGCGCCAGCGGCCCGCCGTAAGAACTTTGCACGGCGTACGGGAAAACTCCGTCGTATCCCCAATTTCGCGCACCGGGAAATTCCGCGACCGGCATCAGCTCAATCGCCGTCACGCCAACACCGCGCAAGCGATCGAGGTCCGCGATCGCCGCGTCCAGCGTGCCCTCTCGCGTAAACGTCCCGACATGCAACTCGTACAGAATTACAGCGCGTAGCGCGACGCCTCTCCAGCCTGAGTCCGTCCACGCGAACTCTCCCAAGTCCACAACCTCGGACGCACCATGAACGCCATCCGGTTGAAACCGTGATGCAGGATCAGGCAGCGGCTCGCGTGAATCCAAAACGATCTGATACCGAGTTCCCGCCGGAACGCGCGCCCAATCTTCAAAGTAGCCGCCATCGCGCCGCGCCAACTCGATCCGTTCGCCACTCACGCTCAGCACGACCGCCACGGTGCTTGCATGCGGCGCCCACACACGAAACGCGCATCTCCCATCAGGAAGAATCTGCGCGCCTGGATGCTTCGGCGTCACGTATGCTCCGGCGACGAACGGATCGCCCGAACTCGCCGTTCGTTCCTCGCGAGCGCATCCCAATGGCAACGGAATGGAAGCTGTCCCCATGTTTCTTGATCTTTTCTCAAATTCCGTTCGGCGAATAACATCACACCCAGGCTGGACGAAGAGTACGCATATCCCCTCCCCGCAGCCATACAGCGAAGCTTGTAAACTTCCTGGCACCGCCGACTCGCCACAAACAAAAAGAGTTGTGCGCATATCGCATTCCGCAAAGCACCACGTTCCCTACAGCGTGAGCCGTATGGCCGCGCCACCCGCATTGCGCCACAATCACCGTTGCCGACACGATGCGAGCCAAACGATCCGCACCAACAGCAACGCGCGAGATTCGACGAGCATCTTCCCCAACGCCATTCGTGCGTTCGAGCGGCATCCTTTTGCATCCGACGTCGTTGCCCTCGCGCTTTGGCATCGGCGACTTCGGCGCCACAGCGCGCGAGTTCGTCGACTTCCTCCACGCCTCCTGTCAGCGCGTATGGCACGTCCTCCCGCTCGGTCCAACCGGCGATTCGAATTCGCCCTACGAATGCCGCTCGTCCTTCGCAGGTAATCCCCTGTTGATCAGCCCGGAACTTCTCGCCGAACGCGGCTACCTCGCAAAAACCGAGCTCCGCCGCATTCCGAAATTCACCGACGACAAAGTGAGCTTCGCCGACGTCCGCCGCTTCAAACTCGCGCTCCTCCGTTCCGCCTTCATGAATTTCGAGCGCGACGGAGAATTCTCGCGTTTCGAACGCGACAACGCGCACTGGCTAGACCGCTTCGCTACGTTCATGGCTCTGCGCGAAACAAACTCAGGGATGTCCTGGACTCACTTCAAGTCCGGCCTGCAGCCGTCGCGCGACAACGTCGAGTTCCACAAGTTCGTCCAATTCGAATTCCATCGCCAGTGGGAAGACCTGCGCCGCTACTCTCGCGAACGCGACATCCGCATCCTCGGCGATCTCCCGTTCTATGTGCAGCACGACAGCGCCGATGTCTGGTCCGCGCCCGAACTCTTCGATCTCACGGCCGAAGGCGCCCCTCGCAGTGTCGGCGGAGTTCCGCCCGACCTGTTCACCGAGGACGGCCAATTCTGGGGAAACCCAACCTATCGCTGGGATCGCATGAAGCGCGACGGCTTCGCGTGGTGGATCGCGCGGCTGCGCGCCACTCTCGACCGCGTCGACATCCTCCGCCTCGATCACTTCCGCGGTTTCGAAGCCTATTGGAAAATCCCGGCCACCAGCGACACGGCCCGCGGCGGCGCGTGGGCGAAATCGCCCGGCCTCGAACTTTTTAAAGCCGCCCGCAAACAACTCGGCGATTTGCCTCTCGTCGCGGAAAATCTCGGCGTCATCACCGAAAAAGTGGAAGACCTGCGCAACGCCTTTGGCCTGCCCGGCATGGCCGTTCTCCAATTCGCGTTCGATTCAGACAACCCGCATCGCCCGCACAATTACACGCGCAATACCGTCGCGTTCACGGGCACGCACGACAACAACACCACGGAAGGCTGGTGGCATGCGCTTCACGCCGCGGCCGAAACCGATCGCGCCGCTCGCCTTCAGTTGCACCAGGCGCAGGCATATCTCCAGTCCAACGGTCACCCAATCCACTGGGCGCTCATTCGCACAGTGATGAATTCGATTGCCCAACTCGCGATCATCCCGCTGCAAGATGTCCTTGGCCTCGGCAGCGAAGCACGCATGAACATCCCCGGCACAGCTGAGGGCAATTGGACGTGGCGTTTCCGTAGTAACCAGCTGTCGCCCGTGCTCGCGGATCGCCTTGCCGCGCTAACAGAAGCGGCCGGCCGCCATACACATCGCGCTGTCCTCGCGTCGTCAGTGGACGCGAAGACAGCGGCTTGATTGCAGTTTCACAACACCCATAACAGGAGGTTTGCCATGAGCACGGCTGATGAAGATCTGATCCACGCGAAGGAACACTTGCGGCAGATGGGCCACGACGTCGGTGAAACCCACATCGTCTACCAAGGCGCGATCGGCACCATCCGCGTCGCCATGGACGGCGGGCTTTTCACTCGCGACGAAATTCTGAAACTCGCGGAAGAGGAAGACGCTCCGCCGCCCAAACCCAACTGACCCGAGCCAGCGCACCTATCGGGTCTCACACAACCAGAAAAGAATTCGGCGGAGGCCAGCATGCCAGCGATTGAATACGGTACGTACTACTGGGGAGTAATTCTCCAAGCCAGCGGCGCGCAAGGCGTCGGCGAGACGGTTCATCTCCACGCCGATCAGATGCGAGTCGATGCGAACGGCGCGCTCATCTTCACCAGCGCCGGCCGACGTCCCGCTGGCATGATCCCCGGCCAAGAAAACCAAGACAAGAAGGAACGCGACGCGAAGAGCGCCCCACAACACTCCGCCCAACCGAACGAGAAAGACGCGAAGGAAGAAAAGAAGGATAACGAAAAAGGTGGCGCCGAAAACTCAATGACCTACGTCGCCTTCGCGCCCGGCACTTGGAAGTCTGTTTACGCCGCAAAATTGCAGGACGGCCAGCCCGCGTCTATCGAACACTGGACGTCGTTCGACGGCAAGCAACAGCTCAACGAGATGGTGAGCGTGAATTCCGGCGCGGCCGGCATCCCGTAGCTCGCCCGCCGCGTGCGCGTCAAGCGTGACCTCAAATCTCGGCGCGAGCCACCACAGACGCCACCGGTATTGACGCCTGCACAATCGTTCCCGGATCGCTGCGCACCAGCTTCAGCGTGCCGCCAAACTCCTTCACGCGCTGCTTCATCCCCGCGATTCCAACGCCCAATCCCTGCGGCTGCAACTCGGATACCAGCGGCTCGATGCCTTTCCCGTCGTCGCAAATGCGCGTAAGCACTTCGTTGTCTCGAAGTGTCACTATCACTTCCGCCTTGTGCGCCTCTGCGTGGCGAAAAACGTTCGTCAGCGCCTCCTGCACGATCCGGAACACAGTCATCTCGAGTTCCGGCGCGAGCCGCGGAAACTCCTGCGGTTCGAGTTGGATCGAAATCTCAATGCCGCTCCGCTTCGTAAGCCCCTCGACGTACCACTCCAGCGCCGACTTCAAGCCAATCTCGTCGAGCAGCGGCGGGTGCAACAAATAAGAGATACTGCGCACCTGCTGAATCGTATGGTCGATCAGCGAACTCATCTCGATCGCCGCTTTTTTCGCGGTCGGCGTCAATCCATTGTCCGCGCAGATCGTATCCGAAAGCATTTTCGCCGCGCTCAGTTCTTGCCCCAGGCTGTCGTGAAGTTCACGCGCAATCCTGCGGCGCTCTTCATCCTGCGTGTTGATCAGCTTCTGCGAGAGCACCCGAAGTTCGTCGTTCAATGCCCCAAGCTGTCGCGTTCGCCGGTGCAGTTCCGCAAACACCGAGACCTTCGCGCGCAGCAACTCCGGTACAACCGGAACGGAAATGTAATCCACAGCGCCTTGCGCGTAGCCACGCAAACGGTCGATGTCCGACATGTGAATCGCCGATATGAAGATGATCGCCGTATTTTGGTAGCGCGGATGCTGCCGGATCATTTCCGCCAGCTCGAATCCGTCCAGCTCCGGCATGCTCACATCCATCAGCACCACGGCGATGTCTGACCTGAGTAGGTGCTCTAGCGCTTCGCGGCCGGAACTGGCCTTAATCAGGTTGTCGCCAAGTTCATTGAGGATCGCCTCATAGCTCATCAGCTTCGACGGCTGGTCGTCGACCATCAAGATATTCACTTTTTGCGGCGTACTCACGAAATCGGACTTCTCCTCCAACTCTTTCACTTTGATGCGGGCCGTTTGCTGCGCGCCTACCGGTGTAGCCACATCCGCAGCGCCGAAAGAAGTTGATCCGTATTCACCGGCTTCGCCAAATATTCCGACGCACCGGCTTCGAGGCACTTCTCGCGGTCGCCCTTCATCGCTTTTGCCGTCAGCGCAATGATCGGCAGCCGCCGGAACATCGCATTCTGCCGAATCACTTGCATCGTTTCGTACCCGTCCATTTCCGGCATCATGATGTCCATCAGCACGATGGCAACGTCCGGAGTGGTTTCCAGCGTGCTGATCGCCTCGTGCCCCGTGCCTGCGGAGAGAACCGTCATCCCGCGCCGCTCCAGTACACTGCTTAGCGCGAAAATATTGCGCACGTCGTCGTCAACCACAAGCACTTTGCGTCCAACCAGCGCCTCGTCCGACCGGTGCAAGCGGTCCAGCATCTTCTGCTTTTCGACCGGCAGGTCCGCGACCACGCGATGGAGAAACAGCGCCGTCTCGTCCAGCAAACGTTCGGGCGACTCAACGCCCTTCACGATCACCGACCGCGCGAAATTGTGCAGCCGCGCATCTTCTTCCGGCGAAAGCTCCTTGCCGGTGAACACCACGACCGGCAAATCGCTCGCCAAGGGGTTTTCACCCAACCTCTCGAGCACTTCGAAGCCAGTCATGTCCGGCAGCCGCAAATCGAGCACCGCGCAATCAAACGGCTCGTTTTCGATCGCCTCGAGCGCCTCCAATCCAGTTGCCACAATGGAAACATCGATGTCTTTGTCGCCAAGCAGTTCGCGAATGCTGAGCTGCTCCGCGGGATTGTCTTCGACCACAAGCAGTTTCTTTCTCCGCGGCGCCACGTAGTCGCGAACGCGCGAAAGAGCCGCATCAAGGCCCTCCGTGCTCGTTGGCTTCGTCACAAACGAAAACGCTCCGCGCGACAATCCGTGACGCCGATCTTCATCGAGCGTCAGCATCTGCACGGGAATGTGCCGCGTCGTCGGATCCTGCTTCAAGTGATTCAGCACGGTCCATCCAAGCATGTCCGGCAAAAATACGTCGAGCGACACCGCCGACGGATGGAACTCGCGCGCGAGGGAAAGCGCATCGGATCCTCGCGTCGCGACCAGCACCTTGAATCCTTTGTCGCGCGAAAGGTCGCGAAGCACCCGCGCGTAATGCGGATCGTCTTCCACGATCAGCAGCGTTGGGTCCTCCGGCTGCAGCGAATCGCGATCGTCCTCGATTCGTTCGATCGGCTCGACGACAACCGACTTCTGCATCGCGTGGGCAATGGGGGCCCTTCTGTCGGATTGTGTTGCTGCCGCCGTCGGTCCCACGTAGGTCTGCGGCAGATAGAGCGTGAACGTGCTGCCCTTCCCAGGCGTGCTGTGCAGCTGAATTTCGCCGCCGAGCAGGCTTGCAAGCTCGCGGCTGATCGCAAGGCCAAGACCCGTGCCGCCGTATTTGCGGCTCGTTCCCGCGTCCGCTTGCTGGAACGCTTCGAAGATGATGCGTTGTTTCTCGGCCGGAATACCGATGCCCGTATCCGTCACCTGGAAACTCACCACATTGGCGGCCCCGGAAAGAATCGGGTGGTCCGCGCTCCAGCCGGACTCGGCTGTGGATACCGCCATCGATACGACGCCTTGATCGGTGAACTTGAACGCGTTCGACAGCAGGTTCTTCAGCACTTGCTGCAAACGCTTCGAGTCGGTGACCAGACTGCGCGGCAGAAGCGGATCGATCTTGATATCGAAATTCAGGCGGCGGTTTTCCGCTTCGTGCCGGAACGGCCGCGCGACCATGTCGATCAAGCTTCCGAAGAAAACCTCTTCCGCTTCCACCGACACCGTGCCCGACTCGATCTTCGAAAGGTCGAGAATGTCGGTGATCAGGTTCAGCAAGTCCGTACCGGCGCCGTGAATCGTGCGCGCAAACTCGACTTGTTTCGGCGTCAAGTTGCTCTCTGGGTTGTCGCTGAGCTGCTGGCCGAGCACGAGAATGCTGTTCAGCGGCGTGCGCAATTCGTGCGACATGTTCGCCAGGAATTCCGATTTGTATTTCGAAGTGAGCGCGAGTTCCTTGGCCTTTTCTTCCAGAGCGCGGCGTGCCTGCTCGATTTCCTGGTTCTTGCGTTCCACTTCGGCGTTCTGCTCGGCGAGCTGTTGCGCTTTTTGCGCGAGCTGTTCGTTGGTCTGCTGCAACTCTTTCTGCTGGGTCTGAAGCTCGATCGCGAGCTGTTGCGACTGCTTCAGCAAACCTTCGGTCTGCATCGTCGCTTCAATGCTGTTCAGCACGATGCCGATGCTCGACGTCAGCTGCTCGAGGAACGCGATGTGCGATGGCGTGAAGCTGCTTAGCGACGCTAGCTCGATTACCGCCTTCACGCGATCTTCGAACAGAACCGGCAGCACAATCACGTTGCGCGGCGCGGCGTAGAAAAGTCCCGACCGGATCGGCAACGCATCCAGCGGAAGCTCGGTGATCAAGATGCGCCGGCGCTCCGCTGCGCACTGTCCGATCAAGCCCGACCCCACGCGCAGCCGCCTGCGGTGCCCTTCGTCATCGTCATCTGCGAACGCCGCCAGAAGTACGAGCTGGCCCAAATCCTCGCTCTCCATCTGGTAAATCACGCCCTGTTGCGCATTCACCAGCGGAGCAAGCTCAGACAGCAGGAGCCGGCCCACAGTCGCGAGGTCCCGTTGCCCTTGCAACATGCCCGTCAACCGAGCCAGGTTCGTCTTCAACCAGTCCTGCTCGTTGTTGCGATCCGTCGTGAGGCGCAGGTTGTCGATCATCGTGTTGAGGTTGTCTTTCAGGTCGGCCACTTCGCCGCGCGCTTCAACTTGAATTGACCGCGTCAG
>JBEKJW010000011.1:0-48761 GCA_050011035.1 Candidatus Acidiferrales bacterium | reverse complement strand
GATGTCAACCGCGCCGTCCTTTCCGCCCGCAAAGCGTGGCAACAGTGGCGGCTCACCGCGCCCTTCGAACGCGCAGCCGCCTGCCACCGCATTGCCGACCGGATCCTCGCCCGCAAGGAGCAGATCGCCGCGGTGATCTCGCTCGAGCAGGGCAAGCCCTACGCCGCCGAGGCGCTGCCCGAGGTGGAGGAATCCGCCGAAAACTTCCGCATCGCCGCAGAGGATGTGAAGCGCCTCGAGACGCCCATTATTCCGGCTCGCGATCCCAATAAAAAACTCTTTACATTCAAGGAGCCGATCGGCACGTGGGCCGTCATCACTCCCTGGAATTTCCCCACAGTGATTCCGTCCGAGTACTTCGGCCCCGGCATCGCCGCGGGCAACACGATCGTCTTCAAACCCGCCGAGCAAACCCCTCTGGCAGGACTTCTGATGGCGCAATGCATCCTCGAAGCCGATATTCCTCCGGGCGTCTTCAACGTCATCACCGGCCTCGGACCCACAGTGGGCGATGCACTCGTCTCGCACACCGGCATCGACGGCATTGGCATCACCGGCGAAACTTCGACCGGCGACACCATCCAACGTCGCGCCGGCGCCAAGAAGCTTCTGATGGAGCTCGGCGGTAACGGTCCCCAGATCGTCCTCGAAGACGCCGATCTCGAACGTGCCGCGCGAGCCGCCGCCTTCGGCGCTTACTTCAACGCCGGCCAGGTTTGCTGCGCCACCGAGCGCGTGCTCGTCGACAAGCGCATTCACAAAGACTTCCTCGATCTCGTCATTGCCGAAGCAGGCAAAGTGAAACTTGGCGATCCCTTCGGCGCCGAAACCACCATGGGCCCGATGAACAACGCCCCCGTGCTCGAAAAAACCGAGCGCCACCTCGCTGACGCTCAGAAGCGCGGCGGCAAAATCGTGTTCGGCGGCAAACGCCGCGCAAACGCGCCCAGCGATCATTTCTTCGAGCCCACCGTCGTCGACGCCGTGAGCCCCGAAATGCTCCTCCACAGCGAGGAAACCTTCGGCCCCGTTGTTCCCGTCATCACCGTCGACGATTACGAGCAAGCCATTGAACTCGCGAACGGCACCGGCTACGGCCTGCAAATGGCTATCTTCACGCGCGACATCGACAAAGCTTTTTACTTCGCGAGTCGCCTCCGCAGCGGCAACGTCGTGATCAACGACACCACCGATTACTGGGAAGCGCACGAACCCTTCGGCGGTGGAGGCGGCACACGCAGCGGTTACGGCCGCCTCGGCGGTCGCTTCACCTTCGAAGACATGACGCACCTGAAGACCGTCGCGCTGCACATCAACGATCTTACGCCGAAGCGCTAACCGCCTTCGCCGACGTCGAGTCGCGCTGCTGCACAAGGAGGCAGGTGGACGGCACTCACTCACCTGAGAAGCTCGCCGCATCAAGCGGCCCGTCGCACTCGCCCGCCTCCGCCGCAAAACCAAGTCAACCGAAGCGCGTGATGGGCCTTCGCGACGTAGTGTTTTTCTACGTCGTCACTGGTCTCAGCCTTCAGTGGGTCGCAACCGCCGCGACGGCCGGGGCGAGCGCCATGGCGATGTGGGTCGTCGCTTGGCTGATTTTTTTCGTTCCGCTCGTCCTCGCCGTCATCGAACTCTCCTCGCGCTACCCACAGGAGGGCGGCCTCTACGTCTGGACGAAACAAGCCTTCGGCGAATTCGGCGGCTTCATGGCCGGATGGATCTACTGGTCAAGTGATCTGCCGTATCTGCCCACTATTTTGTATTTTGCCGCAGCGAACGCCCTGTTCCTCGGCGGCGAGCACGCCCACCTGCTCGCGAAGAACAGCACCTACTTCATCGTCTTTTCGGTTTTGGGTCTTTCGCTAGGGTTGGTTCTGAATCTTATTGGCGTGGATATCGCGAAGTGGCTTTACAACGTTGGCTCGCTCGGCACTTGGGTTCCCGCCGTGATTCTGATGGTTGTCGGGGCAATTGCGTGGCGCAAATTCGGAAGCGCAACGCCTTTCACGCTGCAAACGATTCGCCCCGCCACCGGACTCAAAGACCTGATTTTTTGGGCCACGATCGTCTATGCGTTGAGCGGTGCCGAATCGGCATCTTTCATGGGCGACGAAATTCGCGAGCCACGCAAGACGATTCCCCGCGGGCTTCTGACAGCCGGCGTGGTCATCACCATCTGCTACATGCTAGGAACGTTCGCCGTCCTGGTCGCGCTACCGAAAGAACAGGTGAACGGCCTCGAAGGCATCATGCAGGCCATCGCGCAGAGCACTAGCCGAGTGGGCTGGAGCGCGCTTATTCCTCTAGCCGCGTTTCTGCTCGTCCTCAGCAGCCTCGGAAGTGTTGCTGCTTGGCTCGCGGCGATGTCGCGCATTCCGTTCGTCGCAGGTATAGACCGCTTCCTACCGCCAGCCTTCGCTCGGCTCCATCCGAAGTGGGGCACTCCGTACGTACCGCTACTGACACAGGCGATTCTCTCTGCGATTTTTATCTTTCTGGGTCAGGCGGGAACTTCGGTACGCGGCGCATACGATGTGCTGCTCAGCATGACCATCATCGTCTACTTCGTTCCGTACGTGATGGTCTTCGCTGCCCTGATCAAGCTTCAGCGCGAGCCCGCGGGACCTGAAGTGATTCACATTCCGGGCGGCAAGCCCGTTGCATTCATCGTGGGTGCCGTAGGAATCGTCACCAGCGTCCTCACGATTGTCTTCTCAGCTTTCCCGCCAGCCGACGAACCGCACAAAGGTCTCGCATTGCTGAAAGAAATCGGACTCGTGGGACTCCTGCTGGCAATCGGCGTGTTGATCTTCGTCTTTGGAAAACGTGCCGCCCGCGGCGCCGAGACGATAACTTGAACGTTTCGCGCTTCAGGTCGCGAGCAGCGCGCTGGCAATCAGTGCCAGAACAATCCCTATCGCCTGTCGCCCGCTAAGCCTTTCATGCAGGAACGCGACGCTGATCAGGATCGTAACCAGCGGATATAGCGCCGATAGCACCACAACGCTCGAAGTATTCCCGTCGATCAGCGCCGCGAAGAACGTAAGAAATCCCACGAACGCGCAGAACCCGCCCAGCGCGGCCCACGAAAATCCGGGCGTCGTCCACTCCACGTGAAATTTCTCGAGCACCAGCACCACCAGCGCAAACGCCAGCACGCCCACGGTCTGAAACAAAATCGATTGCCGCGGCTTCGTGTAATTCGCCGCCAGCTTGCTGAACACACCCCACAATCCCCACGTCACCACCGTCAGAAACGTGTATCCCATCCAAGGCTTCACAGGTCCCCCTCGCAACCGCAGCGAAGCACGGCCGCAATAAACACGACGGCAGTGCGCCGTAAAAGAGCGCCATCATCCTCGAATTCCAAAGGGGAATCAATCCGTGCGGGAAAGCTGCGGGACGCGATGCGCCCGGCAAAACTCGTGCAGCCGGGCGCATCGCGTCGAGCGGGGAGGAAACTTTAGTGCGCCTTGTACAAATCCGGCAAATCCTTCTTCAGGTTCACGACTTTCGGCGCGTCGTTCATCATGATGTACGTGTTGTACGGATTCTTCTCGGCGAAATCCTGGTGATAATCCTCCGCCGGGTAGAACGCCGAATACGCCGTCACTTCCGTCACGATGGGCTGCGGGTACACCTTGGCCGAATTCAGCTGGTCGATATACGCCTTCGCGATGTGCTGCTGGCTGTCGCTGGTGAAGAAAACCGCGGAACGGTACTGCGTGCCGTTATCCGGACCCTGCCGGTCCAGTTCCGTGGGATCGTGCGCCACCGAGAAGAAAACCTTCAGCAGCTGCCCAAACGTCACCTTCGACGGATCGTAGACGATCTTCACCGACTCAGCGTGTCCCGTCGCGCCGGAGCTGACTTGCTCGTAGCTCGGATTTTTCACCGTGCCTCCCGAGTAGCCCGCCGTCACCGACTTCACGCCCTTCACATGCTCGAATACCGCCTGAATCCCCCAGAAGCAGCCGCCGGCCAGCACCACCGTCTGCTGCCCTTTCGCGGTCGAAATCGTATCGTCAACGGCTGGGCTCGGGATCGCTACCGCAGCGGTCGTCGTGCTCGGCGCCAGCATCGTGAGCACAGCCATCACCGCCACCATCACGGCCAAACCCACTAAGAACGAGCGAATCATCGCAATTCTCCTTGTTCCGAGGCCCTGCGGGGAACCGCTTTCACCCTAATAACACCCTATTCGATTCGAGTTCAATCCAAAAAGTTACAGCCTTCATCCGGCCGTCAAGTTTCCGCAAAAGTCTGTAGAATCTGCTATTTTAGCGCTTCGCCGCTAAGGGAGCGTTGCCTCGATGACGGATGATAGTCAGATTGATTCAAAGCCTTCGGAGTTAGGGACGAATGCCGAGGCTCCCGCCGGGAAGCTGATCAGCTGGACCAGCCTGGTCTTTGCCCTGCTGCAAAGCGCCTGCACCGCCGTCATCGCCATCAGCGGCATTCGTGTCGCCATCGGTCTCACGGCTCTCGCCGCCGCTGCCGGCATCAACGCTCCAGCCAGAGGCTTCCACGCCGACGCGATTCGCATCCCGATGATGGTCTTCGCACTGGCCGGGGCGCTTGTAAACCTTTACATCGTCGGCCGCATCCGCCGCCTTCGGGCAAATCCCGCGTCGCAGTGGCGTCAGCAGCCTGTCCCGAAGAAGAAGCTCAACTCCGAGCGCCTTCAGATCGCGCTTTCGATCATCACACTGCTTCTGCTGCTCGCCGAATGGGTCACCCACCCGATGATCCACCGCGCGCAATAGCGTTTAGCCCGTCTCCGCTTCCAGTTCTTTCGCCAACCGCTCGTGTAACCGCTCGCTGAATCCCACCGGAAGCTCAAACGTTCGATCGTCCGCCGTCAGGATCAGAATGTTGCGCGTTGAATCCAGAATCGCCGAGCAGATTTCGCAATGTTCCAGGTGCTTCTCGATCTCGGCGCGCAGTTCGGGAGCCACCGACCCGTCGATGTAGTCTGAGATGAAGCCCCAGACGTGTTTGCAGTCGAGCTTCATGATTTCCTCCCGAACCAGCTGCGTTTGGGCGGTGCAGCCGTCTTCAAATACGGCACCAGGCGCTTCTGCATCAGCATCCGCGCGCGGTGCAGCCGGACTTTCACCACGTTCTCGCTCACATCGAGCGCCTTGGCAGTCTCGGCAACGTCGAACTCTTCCACGTCGCGCAGCGTGAACACTTCGCGGTAAATCTCCGGCAATTCGGCCACCGCCGCGCGAATCGCATCCCGCAGCTCGCCTCGCTCCAGTGCCGCGAGCGGGATCTCGCGCCAGTCTGTCAAAAATGCCGGAGTGAAATCGCCTTCCGCCGTTTCCTGCCGCTCGTCGATCGATTCCATCGTCGCGCGCTTAGCTTTGCGCAACTTCTGCCGCGCCGCGTTCACCGTGATCGTCACCAGCCACGTGCTGAATTTCGATTCCGCACGAAACGTCGCGAGGTGCCGGTACGCGCTGATCATCGCCTCTTGCGCCGTATCTTCCGCTTCCGTCTCGTCCTTCAGGATCGAAAACGCGGTGAGATACACCATCCGCTCGTAGGGGCGAATCAGGTCGTGAAACAGGTTTCGCTCGCCGGCTAGAACTCTCGCGATGATCTCGGGTTCGGTCATTTCGGATGGTTCAACGCACGACGGCGTAGCGCCGCACAGAGCTCATTATGGGAGTGCGCTCGGGAAAAAAGGTTACAACAGCTTCGGAATGCGGCGCCGAACGGAAAGTACTAGTTAGCCGACCGTCAGCAGTTCCTCATAGAACCCGCCGATCTCTTTCGCGCGGTCGACGAAGTGAATTTCGAGGATCCAGTGGCGTTCCTGCCCATTCGCGTCGAGGTCGCGCATCCGCAAGTTGTTCTTCGGATGAACGTAGAGTGAAATCTTGTCCTGCGGGATCCGTTCGTGCGGGAATTGCCCGATCAGGTGCCCCGCGATGGGCCCGCCGTATTCCCACCCGCGTTTCTTGGCCATCTCTTCGCAGTACGCGTAAAGCTCGTTCGCGCGAATCTCTGGATGATCCTTGAAATACTGTTTGCCCTCGCGGAACCCGTCGGCGATGTCATCGCGAAGTTTGAGCTTTGCGGGATCGGAGCCGACCACGAACGTCCGCCCGAAATCCGCCTCCCACTTCTCAAACACCGGCCCAAGATCCAGAAAGACGATGTCGTCATCCTGGACGATCAGGTCGGGAGGGTTTTCGTCGTACGGCGCGAGCGTATTACCCCCTGCGCGCACGATTCGCTTGTGCCAGTACGTATCGACGCCAAACATCTCCTGCGCCAGCGCGTATATGTCTGCGTTGATCTGCGTCTCAAGCACGCCGGGACGGATTACCCGCGCCTCTTCGACCCGCCGGAAAAGTGCGTCGGCCTTTTGTTGCGCTTCCCACAGCGCTGCAGCGCGATCGGTTCCTAGCTCTGGCATGTAAAAAAGCCTAGCACGAATTTACGCAACGCTGGCCGCGTCCCGCTCACGCCTTCGTGAATTTCATCGCCAGCGAATTCATGCAGTATCGCAGTCCCGTAGGCTGCGGCCCGTCGTTGAACACGTGCCCCAGATGCGCCACGCACAACCGGCACGAAACCGCCGTCCGCTCCATTCCCATCGACGTATCGGTCGTCTCGATCACGTTCTCACTCGCAATCGGCGCCCAGAAACTCGGCCAGCCTGTGCCCGACTCGAACTTCGTATTCGAATTGAAGAGTGCGTTGTCGCAGCAAACGCACCGGAACACGCCCTTATCGTGAACATTAAGAAGTGCGCCTGTGAACGGCCGCTCGGTTCCGGCGTTGCGCGTAATCTCATACTCGTCCGGCGTTAACTGTTTGCGCCAGTCGTCATCGCTCTTCACCACTTGCGGCTCGGACACCACGCCCAGCTTCTTTCCCGCGTCTGAAAATTGCACGATCTTCACGATCTTCGGCGTGCCACCCGCGTAGTACGGATTCGCTTGAACCGGCTCCTTCGTCCAGAAGTGCCAGACTACGAGTCCTCCCACGAGCGACGCCGCCGTGCGGAAAAAACTCCGGCGATCGAATCGCTTCGACGATTCCACGCCCGTAAGAATCGGCTTATCCATGGCTTTTTCTCCTCACACTACAAATTCTATCCAAACGTAAATGCATACGCCTGAACGCCCGGGTCCAGGAACTGAATCTCAAACGTGCGATCCTCAACCCTTCCCTGCTGCCGGATTAGTTGGTACAGCCGGTAGCCTCGCACCACGCCGTCCCCGTTCTCGTCGATGTCCATCCCGTGATTTTCGAGGGGCGCTCCGCCATCCAGCAGAACGCGAAATCGCACAGGCTTTCCGTCCGGTCCGGGCCCCAGCACTAAATGCAAATCCCGCGCGTGAAACCGGAACACGATCGATCCCGGCGCGCTCACCAGCGCCGCGTGTTCGTCGCTCACTTCCCATTTCCCCTCGAGCCCCCACTGGTTCAAATTAAGCCGCTGTGGCAGCGAATACTTCTCCACCGCGTCGGCAGCAATCTCCTGTGGTCCCGCAAAATTCTGCCCACGCGCATAACCCACATAAGTCTCCGGCGACTGCACATCATTCAAGTCCGCCGCCGCCTCCGCACCCGCCGCCTTCACGTCCACCAGCCCCGCCACATTCAGATTCGCGTTCTTCTCCTTCAGCAACTCCTGAATTACGCGCTCACTCTGGTCGTACTCGCCCTCGCCGAAATGGTGATAGCGAATCACTCCGTTAGCGTCGATGAAGTAGTGCGCCGGCCAATACTGATTATTGAACGCTTTCCAGATCGCGTAGTTGCTGTCCAGCGCTACCGGATACGTAATCTTCAGATCCTGCGCCGCCTTCGCCACATTCGCAGGATCCTTCTCAAACGCAAACTCCGGCGTGTGGACGCCAATCACCACCAGGCCGTCACTCTTGTACTTTTTGGACCATGCCTCTACGTACGGAATCGACCGCAGGCAGTTAATGCACGAGTAGGTCCAGAAATCGATCACCACAACTTTGCCGCGCAGCTCCGCGTTCGTCAGCGGCGGCGAATTCAGCCACGACACTGCTCCGTCCAAACTCGGCATCGCTCCTTCATTGCGGAGCGCCACTGTCGCGCCATTCACCACGCCGCCCGCAGCCCCGCTCGCGTTCACTGAGCCCGGCCGGAATCGATCCACAAGCCGCTGCTCAATCCCCGACGTGCTCGCAAGTGACACGCGCGTCAGCAATCCAGTGTCGAGCCCCGACGCGATCGCCACCACGCCCAGCAATACCGCCATGCCCAGTCCGCGCCGGATCCACTCCTCCGCGCCCAGCGAACGCTTCATCAATGTGAAAACTTTCTTCCCGGCCAGCAGCGCCAGCGCCAGCGAAGTCGCCGCCCCCAGAGCAAACGCCAGCAGCAAAAATGCCGACCGCGCGCTCGCGCCCTCGACCGCTGCTCCCGTGAGAATCAATCCCAGAATCGGCCCCGCGCACGGCGCCCACAAAAGCCCCGTTGAGACCCCCAGCAGCAACGACTTCCCCACGCTCGGCGCCGAATCGCCGTCCTGGTGCACCTTGCCGCCGAGTCGCACAAATGGCCGCGACAGAAATTCCGCCAGGCTCGGGAACAGCAGCGCCAGCCCCATCAGTCCGAAAATCGCGATTGCAATATAGCGCCCGTACTGGTTCGCGCGAACGACCCACGATCCCGCCAGCGCCGCCACCGTCGCCACTCCCGCAAACGTTAGCGCCATGCCGATCAGCATGGGCAGTCCGCTTCTTCGGAACGGCTGGTCCGCGCGCGCGAACACAAACGGAAGCACCGGCAGAATGCACGGGCTTACGATCGTCAGCACGCCTCCGATGAATGCCAGCACGTACAGCAGCATCGCCGCTCCCTTTGTTCCTATTAGATACGACGCCCCGCGGATAGTTACAGGGTGCCCGGCTCCCCAAATCGCCGCAAGCCGTTGCACGCCTTATGCATAGGGTACGCTCGATTTCGTCCGCCGGATGCGCCCGCTATCCTCGGCGTCCGTCGCATCCGTACCCTACGAAAACCATCTTTGACCTGCACACATCATTTCTGGTATTCGCTAGTAAGAGCATCGTTTAGCGCAGCTGCGCCCCGGCGGCGAATCGGTGCCCAAAAGCATCTAAACGTACTCTGCCAGTTGTCGCCTTTCCGCCGATGAATAAGTCCCGAAAATCCGCGCCTGCCGTCGAGCCATCTGCAACCGTGCCTGTCTCGCACGGTAGCAGCATCGAGCTTTTCCATCCCGCCGTCCGCGATTGGTTCAAGGCCGTTTTCCCAGGTGCCACCAAGCCCCAAGAACTGGGCTGGCCCGCGATCTCGCGCGGCGATTCCACGTTGATCCTCGCACCCACCGGCACTGGCAAAACTCTCGCCGCGTTTCTCTGGTGCATCAATCGCCTGATGTTCGCGCCGGTACCCGAAAAATCCAAGCGCTGCCGCGTCCTCTATATATCGCCGATCAAGGCTCTGGCCGTCGACGTCGAACGCAACCTCCGCGCCCCGCTCGTTGGCATCGCGCAAGCCGCCAAACGCGCCGGCGTCGAATATCACGAACCCGTCGTCGCCGTCCGCACCGGCGACACACCCGCCGCCGAACGTGCGCGCTTCCTCCGCCATCCGTCCGACATCCTCATCACAACGCCGGAGTCGCTCTACCTTCTTCTCACCTCGAACGCTCGCGAATCTCTTCGCGCCATCGAAACCGTCGTTATCGACGAAATTCACGCCATCGTTCCGACGAAGCGGGGCTCGCATCTCGCGCTTTCTATCGAACGCCTCGAACGCTTAACCGGCCGCAAGCCCCAGCGCATCGCACTCTCCGCCACTCAGCGTCCGCTCGAAGAAGTCGCGCATTTTCTCGGCGGCGCGGATACCTCACGCCCTCCAGCCGAAGTACCGCACTCAGAATCCCCCGCGGACGCAAACGACGACGCGCTTCTCGAAACCGAATCGTCCATCGTCGCGCCCACCTACCGCCCCGTCACAATCGTCGACGCCGGCGAACCTAAGCGCCTCGACCTCAAAGTCGAAGTTGCCGTGGAAGACATGGCGCGCCTCGACGTGATCGACCCGCTTCCCAGCGGTCCCGCGTCTCAAGCTCCCAAGCGCCCGTCGATCTGGAGCGCCATTCATCCCAAGCTCCTCGATCTCGTCCGTTCGCATCGCTCCACGCTCATCTTCGTCAACAATCGCCGCCTCGCCGAACGCATCGCCGGCGCTGTCAACGACCTCGCCGGCGAATCGCTGGTCCGCGCGCATCACGGCAGCGTCGCGCTCGCCCAGCGCAAAGATATAGAAGATCGCCTCAAGCTCGGCACGTTGCGCGGTCTGGTCGCCACCTCTTCGCTCGAACTCGGCATCGACATGGGCGCCATTGATCTCGTCATCCAGATCGAATCCCCCACTTCTGTTGCGAGCGGCATGCAACGCGTCGGTCGTGCCAATCACCGCGTCGGCGCCGTCAGCCCCGCCGTGATTTTCCCGAAGTATCGCTCCGATCTCGCCGCCTGCGCCGCGATCACACAGGCCATGTATAAAGGCGCCGTCGAAGCTGTCCGCTATCCGCGGAATCCACTCGACGTCCTCGCGCAACAAATCGTCGCCATGGTCGCGATGGAACCGTGGGACGCGACCGAACTCTACAACGTCGTTCGCGGCGCCGCGCCCTTCGCCACACTCAGTCGCCCGATCTTTGAAGGCGTGCTGGACATGCTCTCCGGCCGCTACCCGTCCGAAGAATTCGCCGAGCTTCGCCCGCGCATCACCTGGGATCGCCTTGCGCACAAAATCACTGCCCGCGAAGGCGCGCGCCGCGTGGCCGTCATCAATGGCGGCACGATTCCCGATCGTGGCCTCTACGGCGTCTTTCTCGCTGATGCAGTGAAAGGTTCTCGCGTCGGCGAACTTGACGAGGAAATGGTCCACGAAAGCCGCGTCGGAGACACCATCGCCCTAGGCGCTACCACTTGGCGCATCGAAAATATTCTTCACGACCGTGTGATCGTCACGCCCGCTCCCGGCGAACCGGGAAAAATGCCGTTCTGGCATGGCGACGCCGCCGGCCGCCCCGCCGAATTTGGTGCGCGCATAGGGCAAATGTCCCGCGAACTGCTCGCGATGCCGCGTCCCGTTGCGTTTGCAAAGCTTTCAAGCGAACACAGCCTCGATGCCAACGCCTCCGAAAATCTTTTGCGCTACCTCGAAGACCAGCAGGCCGCGACACGTACAATTCCCAGCGACGAGCAAATCATCATCGAAGTCTGCCGCGACGAAATGGGCGACCGCCGGGTCTGCGTCCTTACGCCTTTCGGATCGCGTGTTCACGCGCCGTGGTGCATGGCCGTCACCGCGAAACTCCGCGACGAACTCGGTTGGGACGTTGAATCCATGTGGACCGACGACGGCTTCGTCATCCGCCTACCCGAAAACGAAGCACCCGTTGAATCGGCGATGTTTCTTCCCACGCCCGCCGAGATGAAAGCTCTCGTTTTCCGGCAGCTCGGCTCGACATCCATGTTTGCTGCGAAATTCCGCGAAGCCGCTTCCCGCGCTCTGCTTCTTCCACGCCGCCGCGCCGGGCAGCGAACGCCGCTCTGGCAGCAGCGCAAACGCGCCGCGGATTTGCTCGCTGTCGCCGCCCGGTTTTCGTCGTTCCCGATTCTTCTAGAAGCGTATCGCGAGTGCATCCGTGACGTCTTCGATCTGCCCGCAGTCGGCACAATCCTCGCCAAGATCCAGCGCGGGGAGATCAAGGTTGCGATGGTCGAATCCGATAAGCCATCGCCCTTCGCCGGCTCGCTGCTGTTCGGCTACATCGCCAATTACATTTACGACGGCGACGCGCCACTCGCGGAGCGCCGCGCGCAAGCGCTCTCGATCGATCAGTCCCAACTCGAAGAGCTTCTCGGCGACACCGACCTCCGTGAAGTCCTCGATCCCGCAGCGCTCGACGAAGTCGAAGCCGCACTGCAGTCCCTCGCGCCCGAATATCGCGCGGCTCATGCCGACGGAGTTCACGATCTGCTGCTCAAGCTCGGCGACCTCACGGACGCCGAACTACGCGCGCGCTCCATCGACGAAGCCACCGCGGCTTCCGTTTCCGAACTCGTCGATGCGCGCCGCGTGGTCCGCGTTCGCATCGCCGGCGAGCACCGGTATATCCCTGTCGAGTACGCCGCTCGCTATCGCGATGCTCTTGGCACTCCGCTGCCACCCGGCCTCGCTGACGTTTTCCTCGCGAGCGTCGATGGCGCACTCGCGGAAATCATCCGCCGCTACGCGCGCACGCACCTGCCTTTCACGGCCATTGAGTTCGTGGCCCGCTACGGTCTCGCACTCGCCGATGTCGAGCCTCTTCTCCGCGCACTCCACGGCCAGGGCAAACTGCTCGAAGGCGAATTCCTCCCGAACGGCCGTCACCGCGAGTGGTGCGATCCGGAGATCCTGAAAAAGATTCGCCAGAAAAGCCTCGCGCGCCTCCGCCGCGAAATCGAACCTGTCGAACAACGCACTTTCGCGCGCTTCGCCGTTCGATGGCACGGCGTCAGCGTCCCGCGCCGCGGCGTGAATGCGCTTCTCGACGCGATCGAGTCTTTACAGGGCGCCGCGCTCCTCGCCTCCGAACTCGAGCGCGACATTCTTCCAGCCCGCATTGCCGATTACCGTCCCGGCGAAATCGACGCGCTGATGGCGGCCGGCGAAGTCGTTTGGGTTGGCGTCGAGCAAGTCGGCGATCGCGACGGCCGCGTCGCGCTCTACCTCACCGAATCCTTGCCTCTCCTGCTTCCACCGCGCGCCCCGGAAGCCACGAGCACCACTCCGAGCGAGCGTAGCCAGAAGATCGTCGACTATCTCTCGCAGCACGGTGCTTCTTTCTTCTCCGAAATTCACACTGCCTGCGGAAACGGCCTCGTCAGCAACGACACGTTCCACCCGCTCCGCAATCTCATCCAGCCATACGATTCGAAGCGCAAGCGTGACGAATTCACCGACGTCCGGCCCGGCTCACCCGAATTTCTCAGCCGCATGCGCTCGCGCACTTCGCGCGGCGGCCCGGCCCAAGGCCGCTGGTCGCTCATTCGTCCTCGTATCGCCGCGGCGCCGAACGCCCCAACCGCAACCGAGTGGAGCGCGGCAATCTCGCAACAACTTCTCGTTCGCCACGGCATAGTTATGCGCGAAACTGCGGCCGCCGAAAATATTCCCGGCGGGTACAACTCCGTCTATCCCTCCCTGCGCACTATGGAAGAAAGCGGCTGGATTCGCCGCGGCATGTTCGTCTCGGGGATGGGCGCCGCGCAATTCGCCCTGCCGGCCGCCGTCGATATTCTTCGCAGTATGCGGATCGATCCGCCCGCGCCGGAAGCCGTCTACGTCAGCGCCACCGATCCCGCGAATCTCTACGGCAGTCTGCTTCCGTGGCCGCGCGCCGCGAGCGATTCAGATCAGGCCGCCGATGCAGGCGCGGACGGTCAGCCGATGCTCGCGCGCTCAAGTGGTGCCGGCGTGCCGGCGTGATTATCATCGACGGCTCGCTCGCCGTGTACTTCCGTCGTCGCAATCCCGCCATCCGCGTTTTTCTTCCAGATCAGGAGCCTGAACGCACGCACTACGCCGAACAACTCGCGAAAAAACTCGCCGAGATCGCCATTCACCGCCAGACCCGCCGTCGCGGCCTGCTCATCGGCACAATCAATGGCGCGCACGCCCGCGATCATTTCATCGCGCGTTTCCTCGAAGAAGCCGGCTTCGTGGATACCGCGCAGGGCTTCCAGATGCGCCGCGTCACTCCTATCGCTCTCGCCGCGCAATCGGAATTTCCCGAGGAACCGGAAGAGGGCGAAATCTCCGGCGTATCCGAAACCGCCTAGCCATGCCCGAAGGCGACACAATCTTTCGCGCCGCCCGTACCCTGCAGCTCGGCCTCGCCGGACAGAAAGTCACTCGCTTCGAATCCGTCCTCCCGAAGCTGTCCCGCGTCGATTACGACACCCCGCTCGCCAGCCGCACCGTCGAACGCGTCGAAGCCCGCGGAAAATGGCTGCTTATTTATTTTTCAGGCGATTTGATTCTGCTCACGCACATGCTGATGAGCGGAAGCTGGCACATCTACCGCCCCGGCGAAAGTTGGAGGCGGTCCGCGCACGATATGCGCATCGTGATCGAAACTGAAAAACTGATCGCTGTCGCGTTCGCCGTGCCCGTCGCCGAGTTTCACACCGCGGAAACTCTTGGCCGCCGCGACGGCTTCAAGGACCTTGGCCCGCGCCTCCTCGACGCCGAAGTCGACGAAGCCGAAGTCGCCCGCCGCCTGCGCTCGCGCCCCGAGCTCGAAATCGGCGTAGCGCTCATGACGCAACATCTGGTCTCCGGCATCGGCAACGCCTACAAATCCGAAGTGTGCTTCACCTGTCGCGTGAACCCGTTCCGCCGCGTCTCGTCTTTCACCGACCAAGAACTCGCCGCGCTAGTCTCAACCTCTCGCAAATTCCTGCGCGCCAACGTCAGCGACCTCTCCGGCGACGTCATCGTCACTTACACCGGCATGCGTCGCACCACCGGCCGCGCGAATCCTACCGATCGCCTTTGGGTTTACCGCCGCACCGGCGAGCCCTGTCGAAAATGTGGCGCCCGTATCGAAGCCCACAAACAAGGCCTAGACGCCCGCACCACCTTCTGGTGCCCCAACTGCCAGCCCATGCCCCACGCCGCCGCGGCGACTACCCGCTCCTAGCGCGACTGCATCAATTCCTATCTCTTCTCGAGTTGCGACCACTTCTCGTACAGCGCATCCACAGCCGCCTGTGCCTTCTGCATCTCTTCGTAGGCCGTGTGCAGCTTCGGCGCGTCTGTCGCGATAGCCGGATCCTCCACCACGGCGCGCTTCGCCGCCACAATTGCCTCGGCCTCCGCAATTTTCTTTTCGAGCTTCGCCGCCTCGCGTGTCGCGGCATCCGACACCTGTTTCCGCGCCACAGTATCGACGACGGGCGCCGGCAACTTCTTCGTCTCCGCCGCCGGCTTCCCACCACCTGAGGCCGCCTTCTCGTCACTCTCACCTAGCCACTCTTCCCACTGCGAATAATCCGCGAACCGCTCCGCGTCGCCGCGCCCGTCGAGTCCGAGCACCACGGTCGATACGCGATCCAGCATGAACCGGTCGTGCGTCACAAGCACCAGCGCCCCCGGATACTCCAGCAAACTCTCCTCAAGAATCTCCAGTGTCGGAATATCCAGGTCGTTCGTCGGCTCGTCCAGCAGCAACACGTCCGCTGGCTGCAACATCAGTTGAGCGATTAACACGCGCGCCCGTTCTCCGCCCGACAGCCGCCCCACCGGCCGGTTCAAATCCTCCGCCGCAAACAAAAACCGCGCCGCCCACGACGCCACATGAATCACGCGGTCCTGATAAATCACCGAATCGCTGTCCGGCGCGAGCGCCCGCCGCAGCGAAACGTCCGGATCAAGCTCGCGCTTCTGATCGAAGTACACCACGCGCAGCGCGTCCGCCCGCCCGATCTTCCCTCGCGTCGGTTCCACATCGCCGCGAACCAGCCGCAGCAGCGTCGTCTTCCCGCTGCCATTCGGCCCCACCAGCCCCACGCGCGTCCCGTTCGTGATCGCAAACGTCAGCCCGCCGAACAATTGCCGACCGCCGATCGAGTACGCCACATCGTCCAGCGTGATCAGCTGCTTCGTCTGCCGGTTCGACGCCGAAAAATCGATCTTCGCCGTCGCGTTCCGCGATCGCGTATTCAACTCGGCCAGCTCGCCGATCATTTCGTGCGCTTTGTCGATCCGCGATTTCGATTTCGTCGTCCGAGCCTTCGGCCCCCGCCGCAGCCACTCGATCTCCGTGTGCACGAGATTCTCGAGCGCCTCCTGCCGCTTCCCCTGCGCATGCAGGTGCGCTTCCTTCGCCTCCAAAAACTTGCTGTAGTTCCCGCTCACGCGCAGAAATCCGTCCGCGTACGCGCGGCTCAGCTCCACCATCTCGTTCGCCACGTTCTCCAAAAAATACCGGTCGTGGCTCACCACCACGCAAGCAAACGCGGCCGCGCGCAGCACGCCCTCGAGCCACTCGATCCCCGCCAGATCCAAATGGTTCGTCGGCTCGTCGAGCAACAAAATGTCCGGCTGCTCCGCCAATCCCTCCACGATCGCCAGCCGTTTCCTCCATCCGCCTGACAGCGCCGCCGCACGCGCATCGTAATCCTCGAATCCCGCGCGATGCAGCGCCTCTTCCGCTCGGTACGCGCGCTCCGATTCATCCACTCCCGTGCGCGCCAGTGCCTCCTCAATCACGCTTCGGCAAGTCACTTCCTCCGCAAAATCCGAAATCTGCCGGACGAATCCAAGCGCGACGCCCTTGCGCACAGCCACGTCGCCCGTATCCGGCCTGACGTGCCCCGCCAGAATCTCCAGCAGCGTCGATTTACCCGAGCCATTTGGCCCGATCAGCCCGATGCGATCGCCCTGCGAAATGGTGAATGAAATATTCTGGAACAACGGCGCGACGCCGTAACGTTTTGAAAGCCCCTGTGCGTTGATAATTGGCGGCAAAAGTTTCGTTTTCCTCGCCTCTGAGTTTAACCTTGATGCGGCACGCCGCAGAAATGACCGAACCCGTACCCGCAAATTCCTTCGACGCAATCGTGATCGGCGGAGGCGCCGCCGGCCTGATGTGCGCTATCGAAGCCGGCAAACGCGGCCGTCGCGTCGCCGTCCTCGAACGTGCCGAGCGCTGCGGCAAGAAAATCCTCATCTCCGGCGGCGGCCGCTGCAATTTCACGAATCGGGACGCCCAGCCCGAGCATTTTATCTGCGCCAACGAACACTTCGCGAAATCTGCCCTCGCCCGCTACACGCCCGCCGACTTCATCGCGCTCGTCGAAAAACACGGCATCCGCTACCACGAAAAGAAGCTCGGCCAGCTCTTCTGCGACCGCTCCGCGCAAGACATCCTCACCATGCTCGAACTCGAGTGCCGCGAAACCGGCGTCCGCACCTTCCGTAGCTGTCGCGTCCAAAAAATCGCACGCACCACCGAATTCGTCGTTTCAACCTCCGACGCAGAATTTCGCGCTCCCGCCATGGTCATCGCCACCGGAGGTCTCTCCATCCCAAAAATGGGCGCCACTGGTTTTGGCTATGACGTTGCCCGCCAATTCGGCCACAAAATCTGCCCCACAAAACCCGGCCTCGTCCCCCTGCTCTTCAATTCGAAAGACCGCTCCACGTGGTGCGATCTCGCAGGTGTCGCCTCCGAAATAGACGCGCGCGACGCCGCTCGCACCCAATCCTTCCGCGAAAGCATGCTCATCACGCATCGCGGTCTCAGCGGTCCAGCAATTCTCCAAATTTCTTCCTACTGGCGCTCCGGCGACGCAATTCACCTCGATCTTTCGCCAAGCAAGCACGTCACCTCGCGCGTCCGCTTAGGCACGGAACGCACCGCAGCCGCCGTCCGCTCCGTTCTCAACGAAGCCCTCCCCCACCGCCTCGCCGTCCGTTGGTTCGAAACAAACGCACCGCGCACTTGGAGCAACGATTCCCTCGCGCACTTTGAATCCGCGCTTCACGATTGGGAAATCGTGCCGGGCGGCACGGAAGGCTACGAAAAAGCCGAAGTAACCGTCGGCGGCATCGACACCGACGAGCTTTCCAGCAAAACCATGGAGAGTCGCAAAGTCCCCGGCCTCTTCTTCATTGGCGAAGTCGTCGATGTCACCGGCTGGCTCGGCGGTTTCAATTTTCAGTGGGCGTGGGCTTCCGGTGCAGCGGCAGGACGCGCGCTCTAAGGCGCGACAAAACAGATCACTACTGAAACTGCTTCTTGAATTCCGCGAGTTGCGCCTTCAGCTCCTCCACTTCTTCCCGCAGCGTCGCCACTTCCAATTCCAATTTCGCCACGCGCTGCGCATCGACGGTCTGTAAGACGCCGCTCGCATGCGGCGCCTCACGAACCTCAACGATCACAGCATCGCGCGCCGCAGGATGTCCCGCCACGCCGCCCGAAAAAAGTTGCGTGTAGCGTGCTTCCTTCGTCCCAGGCTGCCTCGGCATCAGCGCTACCAGCGCCGGATCGCGCTTCATCAATCGCTGTACCGTCATCAGCACTTCGTCGATATCGTCGAACTCGTGCATCCGCTCGCACCGGCCGCGCAGCTCGCCCGGCGTTTGCGGCCCGCGAATCAGCAGCTCGCATAGCACCGCCGTCTCGCGCCGGTCGAAATTAAACGCTTCTCCCAACCGGTGCTCGTACTTCGTCACGCGGCTGTCGAAATTGTCCGCCGGCCCCGCGTATCCACGCGCTTCGAGCCCGCGCAGAGCCGTTCGCGCCGCATCCTCGTCCACATTCATCACTGGATCGCGATTCGACTTCTGGTTGCACGCATTCACGAGGGCGTTCAGCGAAAGCGGGTAATACTCGGGCGTGGTCAATTCCTTTTCGACCAGCGCACCAAGCACGCGCACTTCGATGTCTGTCAGCGGGGTATCCACAGGAAAAATGATACAAAATCCTCGCGCGGTTCCAAAGCACCCAGGGTCAGGCGCAGAAAAATCAATGCGGCGCGAACCACATCCTGTACACAACCACGACGACCATGAACACCAGGTAAATCCGCAGCGACCACAGCACCGCCACTTCCACGCCCGTCAGCTTTCGCTTTGGCAGCGCTTGCTTCTTCATCCCCGCAAGCTGTCCGCGCTCCAGCGACGACATCACCATATCCTTCGCCGCCGGGCTCACCTGGATCGCCTTTGATTCCGATGGAGTCATGCGCGCCTCATTTCCCTCCAAAAATATCCAGCACGTTCGGCGCAAGAATGCTCACGCCAAACATCACGCCCGCGCCCGTCAAAATAATCACCACGATCGTCGCCAGCACATTTGCCCAAAGCGGGCTGATCAGATCGCCCATGATCTCGCGGTCGTTCACTAGCATGAAAAGGAACACCAGCGCCGGCGGCATCGCCAGCACCGCGATTACGTTCACCAGCAGCACCACCGGCACCAGAGGCAATCCCGGAATCAGCACGATTCCCGCCGCCCCGGCCGCCAACAGAAACAACACCGAATAAAACGCGCGGCCCTCTTTGATCGGCAGGTTCAAGCTGTGCGGTGTCTTCGCCACTTCCGCGAACGCGTACGCCGAAGAAGTCGAAATCGTGATCGAAGCCACGATCCCCGCCTCCACAATTCCAATCGCGAAGAGCGACGCGCCGAGCTTTCCGATCCACGGCTGCAGCGCTTGCGCAAATTCCGCCGCCTGAAAATCGTCCGCGTTCATTTGGTGCTGGAAAAGAATGTTGGTGACCATGATCGTCGCAACTGCTGCAGCCGCCGCGAGCACCGCGCCGATGATCGTGTCGATCCGGCCAAATCGAATGTCTTGCCGCGTTAGCCCCTTGTCCACTGTCGCGCTCTGCTGAAAAAAGAGCATCCAGGGCGTCACCGTCGCTCCGATCACCGCAAGCAGCAATTCCAGCACTTCCGCGGTGTGACCCTGCGGCAACGGCTTCCAAGTCGCAAACGCGTGCCCCACTGCGCGCCAATCCGGGTGGCTCATCAGCGCCACTGGAATGAAGATCAGATTTAGCAGCGCAGCCGCGAGCGTCAGCCGCTCCCACGTCCAATAGCGGTGGGTCAGCAGGGCCATATAAAGGATGGCGAGCGCAGCGAGCACCGCGGCCCACGGCGGCACACCAAAGAATCCCAATCCCGCGCGCACCGCAATAAATTCCGTAATCAGCGTCAGGAAATTTCCGATCGTCAGATCGACCATCGAAAACCAGCCCCAAAACGGGCCGAATCGCTCGAAGATCAGTTCAGCATGCCCGCGATGTGTGGCGGCGCCGAGGCGCACCGTCATCTCCTGGACCACGATCGCCATTGCAAATGTGAGAAGGATAAAAGGAAGGAAGAACCCAATGCCGAACTTCGCGCCAGTCGCCGCATATGCCAGCATGCTCGGCCCATCGTTCTCGCCAAGCATCACCAGAATTCCCGGTCCTACCAGCAGCCACAGCAATCGCGCGACGGATAAAACGCCTCGATCGGATCGAGCATTCACCACGCGCGAGCGGTCGCGTGCGCGATCGACGTCTTCATGGGTAATGACGATTTCGTCGTTTGGCGCAGGCCTTGTGTTCACAGGTCGAGGGCTCGAAGTGCCGTCAATTTTACGTTTGTTTCGGCGAATAGCCTACACACTGCAGCACCGGGAGTCGCGGATACTTCGGAAATCGCGCGTCCGTCGCGGCGAGCCCGCACAGCACAAATTTCGACCCGCGCGCGGATTCAATCAAGCGCGCGTGCCCACAACTCGCGCACAGCCCCGCTCTTACCACCTCCGCCGCCAAATCTACCTTCTCGCTCACGCCCTTAGCATACGACGACGGCCGCCTCAGTCGCCCGCCACCGCGGGCGCTGTAACATAGACTCTGCAGTCTGTGCGCGACCCACTCTAAGTGGGTCGCCGGTTGAGCCATCTCACAGACAGCAAGTATCCACGTGCTTGGCTCTAGGTTCGAGACACACGACTGCCCTCGCACCGTACCTGCAACCCAGATTGTCGATGGAATCAAAAAAATTAGGACCGCTACTGCTGCCACCCACCACCCAGCGCATTGTAAAGAAGCACATACGCCGTCAATTCGTCCGACCGCGCCTGCGCTAGCGTCAGCTGTGCCCCGAAGTAATTCGTCTCGCTGGTCAAAACTTCCAGGTAACTCGCAACGCCGCCCTGGTAGCGCGTCTTTGAAAGCTCGTCCGCTCCGCGCGTCGCTTCGGTCAACAGCTCCTGTTGCTCGCGAAACTCGCGGTTCTTCCGGTACCCGATCAGCGCGTCGGACACGTCCTGAAACGCGCTTTGAATCGTCTGCTGGTACGTCAACAGCGCCTGTTGCTCCTGCGCTTCCGTCAATCTCACGTTCGAACGAATCTTCCCAGCCGTGAAAATCGGCTGCGCGAGTTGCGGCCCAAAACTCCAAAGCCCTGCCGGCCCGCCAAACAGGCGCACGAGTGCGTCGCTCTGAAAGCCGCCCTCCCCGGTCAGCGAGATGTCCGGAAAATACGCCGCCTTCGCTACGCCGATCTCTGCATTCGCCGCGATCAATTGCTGCTCCGCCGCCCGAATGTCCGGCCGCCGGTCAAGCAGCGTCGAAGGCAATCCCGCCGGCACCGACGGCGGATGCGGCTGCTCGGTCAACTTCAATCCGCGCGCCACGTCCGTAGGATTTTCGCCAAGCAGGATGCTGATCAGATCTTCCGTCTGCGCTATCTGCTTTTCCAGCGCCGGAATCTCCTCCGAGGCCGTATAAACGAGTTGCTCCGATTGGCGGACATCGACCAACGACACCGAGCCGCCTTGCTCCAGCGCTTGCGTTAGTTTTAGCGAATCCAGCCGCGAAGCCAGCGTCTGCTTCGAAATTTCCAGCTGATCATCGAGGTTTCGCAAATTAAAGTAAGCCGTCGCCACGTTCGAAATCACGGTATTGAGCACGCCACGCTGGTTCCACTCGCTCGCCAGCAAATTCGCTCGCGCTGCTTCCGTCGCCCGCCGGTACTTGCCCCAGAAATCCAGTTCCCACGAAGCCGATAGCGTGAGCTGGCCCGCGTTGATCTGGTAGGGCGGTGACAACGGCGTCTTCGGATAGCGCGTGCTGTTGATCTGCGCCCCGCCACTCACCTGTGGATACTGGTCCGCGCGGGTGATTCCCAGTTGCGCTTGCGCCTGCAGCACGCGCGTCGCAGCGATGCGCACGTCGTAGTTGTTCTTCAGTGCCGTGCGGATCAGTTGCTGCAATTGGTCGTCTTTAAAGACGTCCCACCACTTCATCTCGCCGAATGACGAACCATTCCCCGCCACCGATTCGTCCGGCGTCGCGTTGCGATACGTCACCGGCACGTCCGTCGCGGGCTTGTGATAGTTCGGCCCCACCGTGCAGCCCGCGACCAACGCGGCGGCAGTCAGCGCGGCAGCGAGCTTCGTCGTCGCGCGCTGCGTCATACGGTTTCTCCCGTCGGCGCCGGAGGCGGAGGCGGTCCCGCTTCCTCTTCTTCCTTGCGCTTCCGCCTCGTCGCGAAGCTTTCCACCACGTCGAACGTCACCGGAATCAAAAAGATCGCGATGCACGTCGCCGCGAGCATTCCGCCGATCACCGCCGTACCCATCACCTGCCGCGACACCGCACCCGATCCCGTCGCGCGCCACAGCGGCACGCAGCCGAGAATGAACGCGAACGCCGTCATCAATATCGGCCGCAACCGGACGCGCGCTCCAGCAATCGCGGCTTCCGCGACCGTCTTGCCGCCTTTCTCGTATTCGTCCTTCGCGAATTCGACGATTAGAATCGCGTTCTTCGCCGCAAGGCCGATCAGCATGATCAAACCGATCTGCGCGTACACATCGTTGTCGAATTTCCGCAGGTGCAGCGCTAGGTATGCTCCGAACACCGCGATCGGCGTCCCCAGCAGCACGCTGAACGGCAGCGACCAGCTCTCGTACTGCGCCGCGAGAATCAGGAACACGAACAGTATCGACAATCCGAAAATCGCGTTCGGCGAAATTCCTTCCGCGGCCTTTTGTTCCTGGTACGAAATGCCCTGGTAGTCGTAGCCCATCTCGGGCGGCATCGTTTTGTTGAATACATCCACCAGCGCCGCGCGAGCTTGCCCTGAGCTGACACCCGGTGCCGTTATCACGTTGATCTGCGCGGCCTCATGCTCGTTGTAACGCGTCGTAAATTCCGGTCCGAACTTCTGCTGAATATCCGTCACCGCGCTGAGCGGAACGCGGTTACCGTTACCGTTCGTCACGTAAAACTGCCCAACGTTCTCCGCGCGTGTTCGCGTGTCGCCTTCCGCTTCCACGTAAACCTGCCACTGGCGCCCAAACCGGTTGAAGTAATTCACCAGGTAGCCGCCCATGAACGCCTGCAGCGTCGAATACACATCGCTCAGGTTTACATTTTGTTTCAGCACTTTCCCTTCGTCGACGTTGACGTACACCTGCGGCACGTGCGGTAGGAACGTCGAAATCATTCCCGCGAATTCCGGCCGCTTCTGCGCCGCTGCCAGGAATTTCTCAGTCTGCGCCGCGAGAAAATCGTTGCCCTGCCCGGACCGGTCCTCAAGCACCCACGAAACGCCGCCTGACGAGCCAACGCCCGGAATCGCCGGTGGTGGGAACGAGAACGCGATACCGTCCTGCACCTTCGACAACGCCACCTGCACGTTCTGCTGAATCGCCTTGTACTGCTCGTTCGGCGCCTTACGCACGTCCCAATCTTTCAATGTAACGAAGAAGAACGCCGTGTAAGTACTTTGCGTTCCGCTCAACAAGCTGAATCCTACGACCGACACGCAACTCGCCACGCCCGGCGTCGTCAGAATCGCGTGCTCCACTTTCACTGCCGCATCACTCGTTCGTTGCAGCGACGCCGCATCCGGCAGCTGCATGCCCACGAACAAATACCCCTGGTCCTCGTCCGGCAGGAACGAACTCGGCAGCCTACTCCCGAGATAGACCGCCACCACCGCGATGATGGCCAGGAAGCACAAACTCAAAAACGCCTTACGGATCAGCAGCGACGAAAAATTGATGTAGCCCTCCGTCGTCCGTCCGAACGCGCGGTTGAACCACTTGAAAAACACACCCAGCGGCCCGCGCGATTCCTTCTTCGGCTTCAGCAACAACGCGCACATCGCCGGACTAAGCGACAACGCGTTGAACGCCGAGAACACCACCGAAATCGCGATCGTCACCGCGAACTGCTGGTACAAGCGACCCGTGATACCGGGAATAAAAATCGTCGGCAAAAACACTGCCACAAGAATCAGCGCGATCGCCACCACTGGCCCCGACACTTCCTCCATCGCCTTCAGCGCAGCCTTCCGTGGCGTCATCCCCTCTTCAATGTGGTGCTCGACCGCCTCCACCACCACGATCGCGTCGTCCACCACAAGTCCGATCGCCAACACCAATCCAAACAGCGACAGCGTGTTCACCGAAAATCCGAGTATCGGAAACACCGCGAACGTCCCGATCAGCGAAACGGGCACCGCCAGCAGCGGAATCAAAGTCGCGCGCCAGCCCTGCAGGAAGATGAACACCACGATGATGACGAGCAGCAGCGCTTCAAACAGCGTGTGCTCGATTTCCTTCATGCCGGACGTAACCGCGAGCGTGGTATCCAGCGCCACGTCGTAAGCGAGGTCCGTTGGAAACTTTTGCGCCAATTCCGCGATTCGCTTGCGCACATCCTTCGCAGCCTGCACCGCGTTCGATCCTGGTAATTGATAAATCGCCAGAATCGCCGCCGGCTTCCCGTTAAAACGCCCCGTCAGGTTGTACGTCTGCGCGCCCAGCTCCAGCCGCGCCACGTCCTTCATCTTCAGGACAGTTCCATCCGGATTCGCACGCAAAATAATGTTGCCGAACTCTTCCGCGGTCTCTAGGCGCCCCGGCGCTCGCACCGTATACGTGAACTCCTGCCCCGCCGGCACCGGCTCGCCGCCGATCTGTCCCGACGGATTCACGTTGTTTTGCACCTGCACCGCGTTGATGATCTGCGGCACCGTCACGTTCAACTTCGCCAGCTTGTCCGGCTCGACCCACACGCGCATCGCGTACTGCCCCGCGCCAAACACAAGCACGCGCGCGATTCCGTTGACGCGCGTCAGTTCGTCCGCCAGGTTGATGTACGAATAGTTCGCCAGGAAAATGTTGTCGTACGTGCTGTTCGGCGAATAAATCGTGATGATCATCAGCGGCGCCGTGAACGACTTCTGCACGATCACGCCCGCCGTATTCACTTCCGCCGGCAGCTGCGACTGCGCCTGCGAAACGCGCAACTGCGTCAGCACCTGGTCGATGTCCGGATTCGACGCCACGTTGAAATCCACCGTGATCGCCGTCTGCCCGTTGTTCGCGTTCGTGGAGTACATGTAATTCATGTTGTCCACGCCCGTGATCGACTGCTCCAGCGGCGTCGCCACCGCCTGCTCCAGCGTGATCGCATCCGCGCCCGGGTACGTCGCCTGCACCTGAATTTCAGGCGGCACGATGTTTGGAAATTGTGCCGTCGGCAGCTGGAAGAAACACACGCCTCCCACCAGCACCATCAGGATGGCGATAACCATGGCGACGATCGGACGATCGATAAAAAACTTGGACATGAGCTATTGGGCCTTGGAGTCCGTGTCTGCGGGGATGGGCACAAGCTTCGGCGCTACCGTCGAACCTTCGCGCACCTTCTGCGTGCCTTCGGAAATAACGTGCTCGCCCACCTTCAATCCGTCGCGAATCACCCACAGCGAGCCGAATCGATCGCCCACCGTCACTTTGCGGATCGTCACCGTGTTATCCGAGCTGACTACAGCGACCTCATACGACCCCTGCAGCTCGCTCACCGACCGCTGCGGGACCAGCACCGCGTTCGCGTTGTTCCCCGTCAGCGCGCGCACTTTCGCGAATTGTCCGGGCCTCAAAATATTCCCCGGATTCGGAAACGCGCCCACGATGCGAATCGTGCCGGTCTGTCCATCTACCTGCCGGTCCGTGAAAACAATCCGTCCCACTTGTGGGTAGACATTCCCGTTCGCAAGCGTCAGTTGCAGCGGCTCCGGATTCGACGCTGCCAACATGTCGACGCTTCCTTTGATCCGGTCGGACATCGCCAGATATTCCTGCTCGCTGATCGAGAAGTACGCCTTGATTGGATTCACCTGCGACACGGACGTGAGTATCGTCGTCTGTCCTACCAGGTTTCCAATCTGCGTCTGCGCGATGCCCGCAATGCCATCGATCAGCGATAGCACTTTCGTGAACCCCAGATTCAATTGCGCGGATTCCACATTCGCTTCGGCGGACACCACTGCTGCTTCCGACTGCGCCTTCGTCTGCGTGTCCGTATCGAACTGGCTCTGCGAGATTGCGTGAAGCTTCGCCATCGGCTCGTCGCGCCTGTAGTTGATGTTCGCCAGATCCAGCTGCGCGTGCGCTTGTGCCAGAGCGCCTTTCGCTTGATCAAGCACAGCCTGAAAGGGCCGCGGGTCGATCTCAAACAGCACGTCGCCCTTGTGAACGTACGATCCTTCACGATAATTCTGTTTGATCAGGTAGCCGGTGACCTGCGGAGTGATGTTTGCGTTCGTGTAGCCGTCCAGCGATCCCACCCACTCGCCGTAAACCGGCACGTCCTTCGTGATCGCTGCCACCACTTCCACATCCGGCGGTCCCGGTGGCGGCGGAGCTTCCTTCTTGCAGCCGGCAGCCGAGAACATCGCGGCGCCCACGCACGTCACGATCGCCGCGCGCGACACGCACTTTGCAATAAGGGTCCCGATTTGAGCTGTTTTGTTTCGATACGGGTAGAGCTGCAGCTTCTCCAAATTCGTTTCCTCTTAGAAGTACCTCAAAGTCGCTCGTGGACTGGCGCCAGACACTGGAACGCCTGATGCGGCTTCCCCACAACGCTATTGAGATGCGGAGGGTCCAGCTACGATTCAGAAAACCAGCCGCGCCGTGCGGTTCGGTCTCTGGAATATCGATTCGCTCAATCCCAACGAACGCCCTGCCAATCGATTGCCGTGCTGTCTGCGCAGTCCCCTATAGCAAAAGGGTGGGATAGTATTGCACAAGTTATCCGATATTCTGCAGCGCCACTCGCGCCAAACCGCCCCATTGTGGCGGCTTTTGCGAGTCCCGCCGACCGCCACAGCGCTGTTTCACTTGATTTACGCGGGCCAATGCGCGTTATATGCTTTTTCCGTGGCCTCGCGCATCGATCGCTCTCCTACGCTCGCGCTGATTCTCGGTCTGATCATCACTCTCGCGACCGTTGTCACCTATTCGGTATACATCACTCACCAGATCAGCGGCCTTCGTGATCTCCAGCGCAATCTCGTCGATCGCAACCGTAAAGACTCGATCCAGCTCCTTCGCATTCAGAACGATTTGAACTCTCTCGGCCTCTCCATGCGCGACATGCTCGGCGCCGAAGGCCGCTATCCCATCGACGCGTGGGCCAATCAATTCGCACGCATTCACGACGACATGGCCAACGCCCTCGAAATCGAAGCCAGTCTCTCGCCCGACCTCCGCACGCCCGACCAGCAGCAATTTTTGCAAAGTACATTCGACCAGTTTTTCGACGTTGCCGCCGACGCTTTCGACATGGCGCGCAACGGTGACGACGTCGCCGCGCGCGACCAGATTCGCCTCGCCATGCAGCCGCGGCAGGAAGCTCTCGCGAGCGCCGTCTCTCGCCTGCTCGTCGCCAACAACGAAAGCGAAGAAATCGCCGCCGCGCAAATCCGTGAAATCTACGAACGCGTTCAACGTCAGGTGTACTTCTTTCTTGCCGTCACACTCGCCGCCATCGTTCTCACCAGCATCGTGCTGATCTCCTCGAACCGCCGCTTGTTCGCGCAGCTCGCCGCCTTATCGCAGCAGCGCAGTGAACTCGCTCAGCGTTTGATCACCACGCAGGAATCCACCCTCCGCCACATCTCGCGCGAACTTCACGACGAGTTCGGCCAGATACTCACCGCTATCGGCTCTCTCCTCAGCCGTTCCGAAAGGCTCGCTCCCGAAGGTTCCGTCCTCCGCGAAGATCTGCACGAAGTGCGCGACATCACACAGACCACCCTCAACAACGTCCGCAGCCTCTCTCAAGCCTTGCATCCCGTGATGCTCGAAGAGTCCGGGCTTGAATCCACCGTCGACTGGTACATCCCGACGGTTCAAAAGCAGTCCGGCGTGGTGATCAACTACGAAAAATCCGGCACATCGTTTCCTGTCGAAGGTTCAGCCGCGATTCACATCTACCGCGTTCTTCAGGAAGCTCTGAACAACATGACGCGCCATTCGAAAGCCACCACCGCTTGGGTGCACCTGCGATATCTTCCCTCGGCGCTCGAACTCGAAGTGGAGGACAATGGAATAGGCCTGAAGTCCAGCTCCAACGGATTTGGAATGGGAATGGTCGCGATGCGCGAGCGCGCGGAACTGCTGGGTGCTGAACTCGAAATCGGCGCCGGTCCGCGAGGCGGCACGCGCGTCGACCTGAAGGTACCTCGCGAGAAAGTGGATATTGCCGATGCCGTCTAAGATCTCAATCCTGTTGGTCGACGATCACAGTCTCGTGCGAAAGGGTTTCCGCCGTATGCTCGAGGACGAGTCCGATCTCAGCGTCGTCGGCGAGGCGGGCAGCGGTGACGAAGCGATTAAACTCGCAAAACATCTGAAGCCTCAAGTCATTGTGATGGATTGCGCGCTTCCCGGCACGAGCGGTCTGAACGCCACGAAAAAAATTCTCGAAGATCTTCCGGACACAGCGATCCTCATGCTCAGCATGCACTCCGAGGACACGCTCGTGAAGCAGGCTCTCGACGCAGGCGCGCGCGGTTACGTTCTCAAGAGCGCCGTCGACCTCGAACTGGCCTCCGCGATTCGCAGTGTCGCCGCCGGGGAGCAAGTGCTCGCTCCCGAACTTTCGCGTGCTTCCACACTGAAAGGCGAAGCGAAATCGCGGCTCACCGCACGTGAGTTGCAAATCCTTCAACTGATTGTCGATGGAAGATCAAACAAAGAAATCGCCGACCACTTCTCGTTGAGCGTCAACACCGTCGCGGTCCACCGCGCGAACATCATGGACGCGCTCGGAATTCACAAAACGGCCGAGCTCGTCGTCTACGCAATCCGCAACGGCCTCGTGAATATTTCCTGAGAGGGGGAGGGCGGCGCCGGCGTCTGGGGGATCGATGCCCACGCCACCCCGGGGTGAGATTCCGTCTGAAGCTCTGCTTTAGAAACTAAGCCGCCTTCTTGCGCGGCACCTTCGCGCCCTTCTTCCTCGCCTCGGAAAGGCCGATCGCGATCGCCTGCTTCCTGCTCGTCACCGTGCCGCCCTTTCCGCCTTTTCCCGACTTCAAAGTTCCGCGCTTCTCGCGGTGCATCGCGCTCTTCACGCTTTTCGCGGCTGCTTTTCCATATTTCGCCATGTCACACCTCCGATTTGCACTCGAACATTAGTCCCACTCCTCTAGGGTCGAGAATCGGGCGCTCGATGTACTCGCGCCCAGAAATTCCCGTATCGCAAGGGCGTTTGGCGGCTTCGCTTGGCTTCACATTCGTGCCGAAATCGTCACATCTAATCGCTTAGAATTGCCTTTCTGCCCGTTCGTTTTGGCATATACTCGCCACAACGAAGGTGGCCACCCTCGACAATCCAGCCGCCACGCGGGCTAGCTCCGAGCCCCACCTCAAGCGCGTCCTTAGCCTGTGGGACCTGATCTACTACGGCATCATTCTTACTTCGCCCATCGCCGCCGTGCCTCTCTTTGGCGAGGGCCAAGTCCTCTCTCACGGCCACACCGTCGCCACACTGCTTCTCGCCATGATCGCCATGTCCGCCACCGCCGTCAGCTTCGGCCGTATGGCCAGCGTCTATCCATCGTCGGGCTCGGTTTACACCTACATCAGCCGCGAGCTGAACCCATATCTCGGCTTCGTCATTGGCTGGGCGATGTTTCTCGAATATCTCTTCCAGCCGATTCAAAACGCTCTCTACGCCGTTCTCGCCATCCAGCGCATGACGCCCTGGGTTCCCTTCGCTGTGCTTGCGCTGCTCATCGTCGGACTTATTACGGTCATGGCTGTCCAGGGCATCAAGTTCACAGCGCGGACGAACGAAATTCTGCTGGCCTTCATGTTGATCGTAACCACGATCTTCTTCATCCAGGCGTTCCGCTACGTGGTGCTGCATCAGGGGCTCGCAGGCCTCGCTTCTACACAACCAATCTATGATCCTCACACGTTCAATCTGCGCGCGCTCGCGGCCGGAACTTCGCTTGCGGCGCTGGTGTTCATCGGATTTGACGGTGTATCGGTGCTGGCCGAAGAGGTGAAGAATCCCAAGCGCAATGTACTGCTCGCGTCCGTCCTAGTCGTCGCGTTCACGGGAATCTTCAGCGGATTGCAAGCGTACTTCGCACAGCGCGTTTGGCCTGACTACACCACGCTGCAAAATCCCGAGACAGCTTTTATGGACGTCGCGCGAGTGGCCAGCGGGCCGTTGCTCTTCACGGCGTACGGCGTGATGCTTCTGATCTCGAGCATTGCCTGTGGCCTCGCGGGTCACGTCGGCGCGTCGCGACTGCTTTACAGCATGGGGCGCGACGATGTGCTCCCGAAGAAAATCTTCGGCCACCTCAGCCCCAAGAAAAGCAGCCCCATTTTCAATTTGTGGATTATCGGCGTGATGGCTTACATAGGAACCATTACGATTTCGTGGGAGCACTCAGCGGAAGTCGTGATCTTCGGCGCGCTGATCGCCTTCATGGGCGTGAATCTTGCTGCGCTCCGCCACTTCTGGTTTTCGCAGCAAGCCGTGGGCAATCGTAATTTCTTCGCCGACGCGTTCGTGCCGCTCTTCGGTATCGTCTTCTGCGTCGTGCTTCTCTTCAGCCTCCAGACCTGGACCAAGTATGCCGGCGCGGTCTGGCTGGCCGTCGGCATCGCCTACGGCGCCTACAAAACCCGCGGCTTCACCCGCCGCCCCAAGCTAATCGACTTCTCTGAGTCATGATTGCGCACTTGTGGGTAACGTTCTAGGCGCCGTAGTCGATGGGGACGGGGCGGCCGAGGCGAGCGGATTCGTAAATGGCGCTGGCGATGATCATGTCGCGATGGCCCTGTTCGCCGTCAGGTTCGGGGGTTCTTCCCCGAAGGACGGCATCCGCGAAAGCGTCAATTTCGAGAGCGAACTCATCGAGCACCGGGAATTTCTTCGTGGTGATCTTCCCTTTCGCGCTCCAGGAGAGGAGGCGCGGCTCGTGAAACGTGAACGCTGGCGTCAGCATGGCCCAGCCCTCGGTTCCCTGGAGATATATAAAGGACGAAAGCTCGGCCGAGAACGTGGAGTTGCCCTGGAGCAGCAGGCCGCTCGGGAACTTCGCGCGGAAGCTGATGCCTTCCTCCACATGGCGGAAAGTAGTGTCGTCGCGCCGCCAGGATTCGGCACTCGCTTCGATCGGGTCTTCTCCCGCGAGCCAGCGGCCGGAATTGATGCAGTAGATGCCGAGGTCCATCAGCGGCCCGCCTCCGGACAGCTCGAGATCGACGAGCCACGGTTGCGAGACGCCGGGGCGATAGTTTTCGCTGAACGAAGAGTGAATCGCGTCGAGCCTGCCGAGCTTTCCCGATGCGATGAGCTTCTTGAGCGCGAGCGAACTTGGTTCGAAGTACTTGCGGTACGCCGTCATCAGCGTAATACCGGCGCGCTTGCAAACCGCGACCATCTCCGCGGATTGCGTGACGGTGGCCGCGAGCGGCTTTTCGCACACGATGTGCTTTCCGCCAGCGGCCGCGGCGTGAGTCACCTTCAGGTGATTGCCGGGAGGAGTGGCGATGTAAATGGCGTCGACGCCAGGATTCAGCAGGCACGATGAAAAGTCGTCGCTCTGGTAGAAGCTCTTCGCGCCGAATTTGCGTGCGACGCGCTTGGCCTTCGCTCCGTCGCGGCTGACGACGGCGACGAGCCGGGCCTTCTTTGTCTGGCGGAAGGCCGGCAACACCGCGTCTTCGGCGATCTTGCCCAATCCCACTACGGCGAAGCCGAGCTTTTTTGTGGCTGCCATCGGATGCGCGCCGGAGAGTCTAACTCTCGCGGTCGGCGCGGCCAAGCTTTTGATTACGAATGGCTTTGTGATCGACGCCGCGCAGTTCGTCGATATTTTCGATCACTTTGTGGATGGCGTTCACGATGTCGTCCACGTCGGCGATGCTGCCGAGGAAATGTTGGTGCGGGAACCAGACGGCCTCGTGATACGCCGCGCGATCGGATTCCGGACACGAGTACATGTTGCGGAGGTCGAGCGGTTTTTCGCGGCCCCAGCTCAGCGCCGGAAAATCTTCCGATCTCACAGGGAAAAGCGAACTTTTATAAACCGGCTCGTAGAAAAGACCGTCGCAGTGGACGCCTTCGAGTTGCATGGCGGCGACAAAGTTCGCGCGCGGGATGCCGCCAAGCTGATCTGCGACGTATTTCATCACGTAACCATACGGCGCGGTTCGCGTGATGCGCGGCTCGGGCTTGAGTAGCGCGATGCCGGTCGTCCCCTTCACGCAATCTTCAAAGTGCTTCATGTTGCGCGTGCGGGTAGCGGAGTGCTGCGGCAGGCGATCGAGCTGCGGTCCGAGTACTGCGGCTTGAAATTCGCCAAGACGGTAATTGAAGCCGATGATACGGTGGTGATACTGGTCGGTCATGCTGGCGCGGCCGGCGTTGATGTAGCTCTGAACCAGTTCCAGGTATTCAAGGTTGTTGGTGATCACGGCGCCGCCCTCGCCGCTCGTGATCAACTTGCTGGATTGAAAACTGAACGCGCCAATGTCGCCCATCGAGCCGGCGCCTTTGCCGTTCCATGTGCCGCCATGGGCATGCGCGCAGTCTTCAACGACTTTCAGATTGTGCTTCTGCGCGATTTTCAGAATCTCGTCCATATCGGCGAATCGCATGCCCAGATGGACGGGGAGAATAGCTTTCGTCTTTGGCGTGATCGCCTTTTCGATCAGCCGCCAGTCGAGGCAGTAGGTATCAGGATCGACGTCAACGAAAACGGGAACGGCGTTCACGACTAGCACCGGGCCCACGGTGCCTTCCCACGTGTACGCGGGAACGATGACTTCGTCGCCAGGCTGGATGCCGATCGCTTTCAGCGCCGCCTGAATCGCGACGGTGCCGGTATTCACGCACTGCGCGTACTTCGCGGTGTGCATCTCCGCAAATTTTTTCGCGAAGGCCGCCGCGTGTTTGCCGGGGAACGGCTGACCGCCCCAACCCGTGCCGTGCAGGACGTCAAGAAGCGCGTCCGCTTCGGCCTGCGTGGCCATCGGCCACTGAGTGAACGGCTTTGTTCGCAGCGGCTCTCCGCCGGTGATCGCAAGCTTGCCCAAGGGACAACCTCCCAAACGAATTTTGTAAAGATGGTGCGAACGCGGCCGCGCTCATGCCGTGTCTGGATCCGGAATCATAATGTCGCGCACGACGGCGTCGAGATCGTGGCACGCTACGATGAACTGGCGCAGCGTGCGGCGCGTTGGGCCGAACGTATCGAAATCGGCGGTCGAAAGGCCGTTCTCGGTGTACGCGCGAACGAAATCTGGAAACTTGCGCGAAAGCTCGGCGACGACCTTAGGATCGACGGGATCGTCGATGCGATGGCGAACGTCGACGTCGCTGGCGTTGAAGCGCACCTGCCAGGAATGCGGCGGTGAGATGACCATGTCCGCGCCGACGAATTCGCTCCAGTGCATGTGATTGCGAAATGCGGCGGAAAGCAGACGCGTGCGATAGGCGCGCTCTTTGTAAATTTTGTAGGCTTTCTTCATCACCGCGACACCAGCCCATTCGGCATAACCGGGATCGATGGCGATGCTATGCTTTTCGATTAGGACTTTCAGCCAATCGTCAACGCGGCCGACCATGATGGTGCAGACGGGGCCCATCGTTGAGACATCTTTGTTTTCGTGCTCGCGTCGCTTGAGGCCGCGCTCGACAGCTTCGGCGACGGCGATCGCTTGCGGGACAGAGAAGCTGACGGTGGCGTTGATGCTGATGCCGAGGTAGGAGGCCTCTTCGATCGCCGGAATTCCGGCGGCAGTGGCCGGAATCTTCACGATCATGTTGGGCGCGAGCTTGCTGAATTCGACGGTCTGGTCGAGGATCGCGCGCGTATTGCGAAAGAGGCGCGGATCGGTCTGGATAGACAGGCGTCCGTTCTTGCCCTTTTGGGCTTCGAAGATGGGCATCAGCTCGCGCGCGGCGTTTTTGGAGATTTCGCGAACTACCTGCCACGCGATTTCGTCCTCGGTGGCCGCGGGCATCTCGACGAGCAGAGCGCGGATGCGATCTTGCCACGTCTTCAATTCCTTTTTGAGGACGGAGAGAACGATGACGGGATTGCAGGTGGCGCCGACAGCCCCGTTTTCGATGGAATAGCGAAGTTCTTCGACGGACGCGGAATCGTTCCAGAGAACGGTGGGAGACGTCTGCGTCATTTTGTGGAGCGGGCTTTTGAAGGTGGAGGTTGTATCGGTCATCGTCCGTTCTCCCGTGGCGCGCGCCATGCGGCGGAGCGCGACCGAGGGCCTTGCTTGCTAGAGACCTTTCACTTCGACCGTCTGGCCGGACTTGTGCGATTCCTCGGCAGCGACGGCGATGGCGAGCGACTTCAGTCCAGTGTCCGCACCAATCGCGGGCGCCCTTCCGGCGAGGATCGTGGTGGCGAAATCGCGCAGCTCTTCGACGTAAGCGTCGGCAAAGCGCGATAGAAAATGATCGGCAAGAATCGCGCTGCCACCGCTGGACGTGAGAAAAACAGCCGGCGTTTTTTCCACGGCGCCGATGAGAATCGAACCTTTCGAGCCGATTACTTCGGTGCGAACGTCGTAGCCGTAGACGGCCTGCGCGTAGGATTCGATATTCCCGATCGCGCCGAGGCGATATTGGAGATTCACCACACTCGCGACAACATCACCGTACTTCGCAACTTCGGGACGAATCGCGATGGTGGTAAAGGCGTGCACTTTCGTGACTTCGTCGTGCATGAGCCAGCGCGCGAGATCAAAATCGTGAATTGTGTTCGTGTAGAAAATCATGCCGTTCACGTTCGATTCGTAGGCGGCGATGGGCGGTTGATCCTTATCGCGGCCGAGCGATCTGAAAATCACGGGTGTTCCGATTTCGCCGGCTTCGATGCGTTTCATGGCCGCGACGTAGGGTGGATCGTAGCGGCGCATGAAACCTATCTGAATGTGGACACTGGCTTTCTCGACGGCGTCAATCGCGGCCCGCGCTTCCGCGAGATTCAGGCCAAGCGGCTTTTCGCACAAGATGTGCTTGCCGGCGCGCGCGGCGGAGACAACGGCTGGGGAGTGAAATTTATCGGGCGTGGCGATGAGCACAGCTTCGACGTCTTTGTTTTCGAGCATCGCGTCGAGCGAACCGTAGGCGAGATCGATTTCGAGTTCGTTCGCGGCCTGCTTGGCACGATCGTGCGCAACGTCCGCGATGGCGACGAGCTTCGCGTTGGGGACATAGCGCCGCACGTTCTCCGCGTGCCGGCGGCCCATTTCTCCCACGCCTACGACTCCGATACCGAGCTTCTTCATTCTCCGGGTCCTCTGCCTTGTCTGATGTGATCGCGCCTTCGCGTTACGGTTGCGACGTGTCGACGTTGTGCAGCGCTATTAGACCTTCGCCCCGTCACCCAAATCTTTCACCACGCCGTTGAGGTATTTCAAGCTCGCGGCGATGCTTTCGGCTGGCGGGATGGGCGTGTGACCAAACTTCACGTCTTGCTCGACAACGGACCAGCCGGAGTAACCGTTTTTCACAAGCGTGCGGAAGAACGCGGGAAAGTCGATGTTGCCTTGGCCGATTACGGTGAAAACTTTGTGCTCGATGGCTTCCTCGAAGGTCCACTTGTTCTTGCGCGCTTCGTCGAGAACTTTGTTGTTGCAGTCCTTGATATGGACGAAGCGTAGCTTGTCTTTGTACTTGTTGGCTTCTGTCACGGAGTCGCCGTAGCCGTAAACGCAGTGGCCGGTGTCGAGGCAGAGGCCGACGTTGGTGTGCGAACAAGCGTCGTAAAAAAGCTCGCATTCTTCCGGAGTTTCGACGTAGGTGGCAACATGCGGGTGAAAAACGAGGTCGAGGCCGAACTCTTGCGCGACTTTTTCGGCGTCGGCGACGATTTTGCCGATGTGCTTCCACTGCGCGGCGGTGAGCGTCGGGCAGCCTTTGTCGTAGACACGGCCGGAGTACGCGTTGCGCTCTGGCGATTGATCGTCTGCCATTACGAGGAACGGGGCTTTGAGCGCAGCGAGGAGGCTGCCCACTTTGCGGATGCGTTCTATGACGGCCTTACCCGCTTCGGGATCCGTCATTTTCACCGGCACGAAAGAAGCAAGTAATTTCAGGTGGCGCCTCTCGAGCTGGGGCGCGAGAACCTTTGCGTCGGTGGGGAAAAATCCATAGGGGCCGAGCTCGGAGCCCGTGTAGCCGGCTTGCTCCATTTCATCGAGCATTTTTTCGTACGACTGCTCCCACGACGGGCCGGGGTAATCGAGAACGCCCCAGCTGTCAGGCGCGGACGCGAACAGGAAACGATCTTTTCTCAGGGTCATGCATGGCCTCTTTCGACGCGAATTGGAATCAATTATGAGAACTGGGCGACGCCTTCCACGGATCGATCACGACTTTCATCGAATCCGGCTGGACGGATTTCAGTACGGCCGATTCGACCTGATGCAGATCAAAACGGTGCGTAACAAATTCACGCAGCGGATAGTGTTTCATGTAGCGCGCCATCTGGCGCATGCCGGGACCGTAGGCCGCCGGCTCTTCGCCACCGACGCCGAGAATGCGGACGTTCTTCGCGCAGAGTTGGCGGTGCGGGCTAATTGAAACCTCGCCGAGATCGGAGAAATTTCCGGCTTCGACGAGCAGACCGCCAATGCGGAGCAAATCGAGCGCTTCTGGAACGGCTGACGGGACGCCGGCGCATTCGACGACCATGTCTGCGCCGCGGCCGTTGGTCAGATCCCTGACGAAAGCGAGCCGGTCGGACTTTGCGGTGTTCGCGGCGTTGAGCGCGTAGTCGGCGCCGAGGCGCTTCGCGAAATCGAGGCGATAGTCCGAAAGATCGACGGCGATGATGGTGCCTGCGCCGAGCATGCGCGCCTTCATTAGAAAGCACATGCCGAGCGGGCCGACGCCGAGGACGACGACAGTATCGTCAAAGCAGAACGACTCGTTCGGAAACGCGGACATTTGTTTCGCGCGATCGAGCCCGACGGAGACGGCGAAGATTTCCGCGAGCACGGCGACTTCGGAAGGAAGATCGTCCGGAACTTTCACGAGAAAGCTTCCCGGAATGATGTACATGTACTGCGCCCAGCCGCCGAAAAGATGCGGCGGATATTTCGCGCTGAGATTGTTGCCATAGTCGGTGGTGCGCTCGCAGCAATAGTAAGGAAAATCGTGGCGGCAGTAGTAGCAGTCGCCGCATGCGACGTTCGCTCCGACAACGACGCGATCGCCGACCTTAAGTGGGATGCCTTCGAAGTCTTCGTACTTTCCGTCGCCGCCGATCGCAGCGATGGTGCCGACATTTTCATGGCCTTGAATGATCGGAAACTCCAGCTCACGTCCGCCATATTGCTTCGTGTAACCCTGGAATGTGTGTTTATCGGTGCCACAAATTCCGGAGAGCTCCATTCTGACGAGGACGCAGCCGGGGGTGGGGTCCGGCATTGCGTACTCGCGAACTTCGTATTGCCCGGGCTTGATGAGCGTAGCCGCGAGCACACCACTGGCCGACATATCCGTTCACCGTTTGCGGCACCTGCGAACCGGCAGGAAAAATCCGCGGCGAGATGAAGTCCCGCGGGCGGCAGCGGCTGCTACGGCTGCCACCCGCGGGCCGAATCGTTTGTTACCGCCAGGCGCGAGTTCAACTGAACGAGCTAGAAGTTCAGCTTCAGCGAAAGCTGGCCAATGCGCGCAGGCAACGTTCCCGGCACGGTTCCAAAGGACGACGAATTTAGGATTCCGTTGGGCGTGAGGAACTGCGCGTGGTTGAACAAGTTAAAGAATTCAGCGCGGAACTGAAGATTGATGCTCTCGGTGATCGCGGTGTTCTTGATGAGCGCCATATCCCAGTTGTTCACGCCGGGGCCGTGGAAGAAGCGACGGCCGGAATCGCCTTCCGTCCCTAGAGCGGACGACGCGAATGCAGCCGGGCTGAAGTAGAGCCCGCCGGTCTTCCGCGGATCAGTGATGTCGAGAGGTCCGACCCAGTTCGGCGTATCGGCTGGCAGCGTGATGGGGCCGCCGAAGCCAGTTCCCTGGAGCGATTGGTCGTCGGTCTCAACCATCGTGACCGGCAAGCCCGTCGAGAACCGCGTGATACCGCTGAGCGCCCAGCCGTGAGTGAGCCGCGACGGACCGCCGAGCTTATCAACCGGCAAAGAGAGGTTGTAGCTTGCGACGAATTGGTGCGTGCTGTCGAACGCTGAAAGGCCGCGGCTTAGGCGCGAATTGTACGGGTTGATTTGCTCGCCGTAACCAGAAGAGTCGTCAATAGCTTTGCTGTAAGTGTAGCCGATCAGAGTCTGGAGCCGCCCACTGGTATGGCGGTAGTTGATCTGGCCGGAGTTGTAGGCCGAAGTGCCTTCTGTTATGAACCAGGAATCGTTGCCGAACGGGACGATTGGTGTGCCGCCGGGGAGAGTTGTACCCGGGAAGCGTGTCCGAGTGCCTGCCTGGAATCCACCTCCAGGCAACGCATAAACCAGGTTTTCATTTCCAGGGCCACAAGTCGTGTTTGTGGTACCTACAGCAATTGCGCCCTCCGCTGCCAATTGCAAGCAAAGAGATGGATTTCCGGGATTCGCGGAGAGGGACGACAAGAGTCGATGTCCCTGAGTGCCGACGTAGCTGACGGTCAACAAATCCGACGGCGTTAGCTGGCGCTCGATCGAAAGCATGTACTGAACGGCGTAAGGAATCTTGTTCTTGTTGTAGAACGCAGGCGAACTGCCGATGGTGCCGAAGGCGTTGTAAAAGTTGGTCAGCGTGTCGTATGGCGGATAGTCGGCCGGATTTTTCGCGGAGAAGTGCAGCGGCGGGTTCGGCGCTGGGAACAAGTTGGTGATGGACTGGCCGGAAGCGCGGTTCGTGAAGGGTGCCGCGAAGGTAGGCTGGGTCTGGCCGGTGTAATTACCGAAGGGAGCATCACCGATTTCGTTGAAGTCGGTCGCGCCTTCGAACGTAGCGTTGTAGATGCCCCAAGCTGCGCGGATGCTGGTTTGACCCGGGCCACCGAGTAGCTTCCCGAGGAAGCCGTCGTGATAATCGGGTGAGTATGCGAGGCCGAGGCGCGGTGCGAAATTATTCCACTTCGTGGGAGCAAGAGTGCTGGGAACACCGGGATCGCCTGGGAACAACCAACCGAGCGGCGAACCAGGGAAAACTCTCGACTGCACACCGGGAATCAGCGTCTGAATCTGATTGTATTTTTCTTTCCACGGAGCGCTGACGTCGTAGCGGAGGCCGTAATTGAAGGTAAGATTCGACTTCACGCGCCAGCTATCCTGCGCGAAAAAGCCGAGGTAGAAGTTGATGCCGTAGGACGGATAGGACTGGCCTTGTACGAACTGGCTGGGCGCGCCGAGCAGGAAATCCGTAAAGTCGCTGCCGGTTTCGCTCGAAAGACCGTTGAAAGCGTTGCCGAAGAAGAAGTTTCCGTTCGACACGTTATCGATCAGATCTTCTTCGAGCTGGTCGTAGTGATATTGACCGCCGAACTTGATCGAGTGCGTTCCGATGACTTTGCTGAAGTTATCGACGACCTGATAGATGTTTTCGATCAATCCATTCGGACGGCTGGGTACACCGATCACGAAGTCGTTGAAGTCGATTTCGGGAACGCCTTCAAGACTCGGCGCCAGAGGCACGATGCCAGGAGCACCACCGGCACCGGACGCGAAGCCGAGATCGGCCAGAGTGACGTTCGTGCCACCCTTCGGCTGGTTGAACTGCGTATCGAGGCGGAAGTAGCCGAGCCGGAATTCGTTCACAGAGGCGGAGCTGAAAGTCTTGGTATCACCGAGATTGACGAAGTGATTTTGACCGTGGCCATCTACGTCGAAACCGGGATAGACGGGCGCGTTGCCAGACCAATAGGGATCGATGCGGTTGTAGCGATCCCAATAGTAGTACGCCGTGAGTAACCCGAACGATGAGTTGGCGTCCACGCGGCCGCTGAATTTGTTGTCGCTCAGATCGGTGGAAAACGCGTTCGTGGTGTACGTCGGGCCTGCGCTGCTCGTGCCGTTCGCGGGCAAGATGTAGGGCAGCAATTTCGCGGAAATGGAGTTGAAGGCCGTGGGCGATAGCTGCGCTCCGGGCAGTACGCACTGCGTGTTGTTGGAGCAACCGGGCGTGTAATACGGCTCGCCAGCGGTGACAGGATAGCCGAGTTGCGTGGTCAACTGCGAAGCCCAAGCTGCACCGCTAACGGTAGTGGGGACATTTGACGCAGTGACGAAGCTGCTTGCAAGCGAGGAAAGATCTCCGCCCTCGATGGCTGATGTGGGAGCACCGGTGATGCGTTGCGTGACGCCCTGAATGACGCGATTGCCCTGATAGTCGGCAAAGAAGAATATTTTGTCGCGCTTGATGGGGCCGCCGATCGTGCCGCCGAATTGGTTCTGGTGATAGGCGCTGCGGCTGCCTTGGTCAAAGTAGTTCGCTGCGTCAAAGTCCGTGTTGCGGAGGAATTCGAAGATGTTGCCGTGAAATTGGTTGGTGCCGGATTTCGTAACGACGTTAATCTGGCCGCCGGAGTAGTTGCCGTACTCGGCGTCGTAGTTATTGGTGAGAATGCGGAATTCAGCGAGCGAATCGAGGTTGGGAACGGCGCCCGCACCGGAAAAGCCGGTTTCCTGAACGAGGATTCCGTTGAGCAAGAATCCGTTTTCAGACTCGCGCATGCCGTTGACGGAGAGCGCACCGGAGTTCAAATCGCCAGAGACCAGCGGAGCTGGAAAGCCGGCGGAGATGAAAGAACCCGCGTACGCTCCGGTCATCTGAGAAGCCGTGCCAACCACGCCGGGCTGAAGGGCGAGAAGGTCGGTATAGCTGCGAGTCACGAGCGGCACGTCCGTCATTTCCTTCCCGGTAATCACTTCGCCCATCTGGGTGCTTTCGGCATCGACGTGGAGGGCGGAACTGGAGACTTCGACCTTCTCGCTCGCCTCGCCGACTTGCAGGCTGACGTCAACGGTAAGCGCGGTATTGACGTCGAGGATCAGGCCGGTCTGCTGGTAGGCCTTGAAGCCGGTCTTGGTGACGGCGACGGAATAAGTGCCGAGCGGGAGAGCCTGGAAGGAGTAATAGCCCTGGGCATTGGTGGTTTGGGTAGTCGCAACGCTCGTCGCGATGTTCGTTGCGGTGACCGTGGCGCCCACAACGATCGCGCCGGACGGGTCGGTCACCGTGCCGGAAATACTGGCGGTGTCGCTGGCCAGAAGCGCGCTACAGGAGAACAGTACAAACGCAAATACGAAAAGACCAACCCACCTGCGGATTGCTGACATTCGCATCCCCCTTGCAATGGTCCAGAGCGTTCCGCTTCGTCGCAACGATGAGCGCTGACGGGAGCAGCGCGAAGGAGCTCGATTCGTTCCACCCAGCGAAAAAGTGAATCGCTTCTAACCGCTTATCGCGTTGCGTCGGTTTATAGTGTAAGGCTGAATCCTTTGTCAAGGCATTTTGGGATTTTCGCGAAGGCTCGGAGCACGGGAATGCATACGAAGCGGTGCCGTTACCGATACAGTTCGGCACAAACGCAGGATTTCATCGGCGCGAAAGGGCGTGTTTTGTTTGGGAAAATGACCATTATCGGACGGTCGGACATGTGCAGATCATTGGAGCATGGCCAAACGTCAGACGGTCGCGCGCAAGGGCCGCGCCGGTTCGAGTACACGGCTCGGCGCGCCGAAACGCGATAACCGTTTAGAATTGAAGCCATTTGAAACGCGGATTCGAGGCGTCTGCGGTGCGTCATTGCAGTACGTCGCGAGGGGCCGCTGTACGGACTCGAAAACACACGCCGACGGTTCGAGTGTCGGGACAAACGTTGCAAATGGCAAAAGAGAACGTGCAAGCTGGTAGGCGTGCCTGAACTGCCTGACATTGCGGCGTACATCGTGGCGCTCGAGCCTCGAGTGGTGGGGCAACCGCTCGAGAATGTGCGGTTTGGGAGTCCTTTTCTGCTTCGAACGGTCGAGCCGCCGGTTTCGAATATTGTCGGACACACGGTGCTGCAGCTGCGGCGCGTCGGAAAGCGAATCGCGTTTGAGTTCGGTAACGGACACTGGATGGTGCTGCACCTGATGATTGCCGGCCGCCTGCACTGGAAGCCGGCGGGCGTGGCGCTGAGAAAGAAATTCGATCTCGCGGCGTTTGATTTTCCCGGCGGGACGCTGCTTCTAACCGAGGCGGGATCAAAGCGGCGCGCGTCGCTGCACTTGTTCAGCAGCGAGCTCGATATGAAGTCAATCGATCCCGGCGGCGTGGAAGTATTCGCGTTGGACCTCGAAGGATTTCGCGCAGCGTTGACGGCGGAGAACCGGACGTTGAAACGCGCGCTGACCGATCCCCGGATTCTGAGCGGGATTGGCAACGCGTACTCGGACGAGATTCTGCACGCGGCGCGGCTCTCGCCAATATTGCAGACGCATAAGATGAGCGACGAACAGTGGGAGCGGCTCTTCACCGGGACGCAATCGACGTTGCGCGATTGGATCGACCGGCTGAGCGCGGAGGCCGAGAAAAAATTCCCGGAGAAGGTGACGGCGTTTCGCGAAGGTATGGCGGTGCACGGGCGCTACCGGAAACCGTGCCCACGTTGCGGCGATCCTGTGCAGAGAATTCGGTACGCCGACAACGAGACGAACTACTGCGCGACGTGCCAGACGGGCGGAAAGGTCCTAGCGGACCGTGGCCTGTCGCGGCTGCTCGGATCAGACTGGCCGCGAACGCTCGACGAGCTAGAGGCGCTGCGAAAAAAGTGAGCGCCCGTTCGTCGCCCCGGCGCTCACGCTCGATTCGCGGTTAGTTCGCTACGACCTTATGCGTCGCCAAATCCACTGTGACGAAATCGACTCGCGACTGCGGCAGCTTCGCGCCCACTTGATGGAAACCAAGTTGGATGCGCGATTTATCCACGGTGACGCGTAGGTAGCCGTAGTTCGAGTCGTCATAGTGATTCAACGTTAGCCCCTTCGTCGTTACAGCCGATTTCTGATTCGGATCGAGATAGGAAACGTCGGCGCCGAACTCCGGCTCCTGAGCTGGCTGTCCGCGCTTGCCCTTTACGAGCGGATTGACGTTGTGTCCGCTATCTCCGCAGATGATGAAGGGCACTTGGTAGTCCTTCCCTCCAAAATTTAGAGCGCGAGTGAAGCGCTGGTAGTTGTGAGCATGTCCAGACAACACTACGTGCGGATAGACGCCCTGCGCTTTGCAGATCGTATCGATCTGGCGAAGCATATTCGGGCTGCCACCGTGATCGCCGCCTGCTCCCTGACCATTGCGCGGCGGAGAGTAACTGAACGGCGGGTGGTGGACGGCGAGGATGAGCGCGCCGATGTATTTCTTGGCTTGCTTTAACTGTGCTTCGAGATAGGCGAGCTGCAGATCCGGCACAGTCGACCACTTGCCGTTTTCGCTGGAGATTACGCCCGGATCCTCGAGCGAGTTGCTGAAGAGGCCTATGATACGAACGAACGGCGCATCGAGAGTGAAATAGACGCCTGGCTGCGTCATCGCGGTGCGATGAAGAGATGCGGCTTCGGGCGTAAGGACAAACGATTGTGAACAGAAATTGCGGCTGAAGATCGTAAGGGGGTCTTCCGTGGCCGGTGTGTTTGGGACGATGAACGAATCATGGTTCCCCGGAATCGCGAAGATCGGGCCCGGATAGTCGCGGAACGGATCGTAAAACTGGTCGTAGTAGTATCTCGATTCGCCGAAATCATAAACGACATCGCCGAGATGGTATAGAAATGCGGGGCGATTCGCGGGGTCGGCGGTGCGACAGTCCGCGGTAAGCTGATCGCAGACTCGAAGCTCGTTGCCGTACTTGCCCTGGTTGGACGCGCCACTATCCCCAGCGGAGTGGAAAATGATCTTGCCCGCCTTTTTGATGGCGCTCACGAGTTGTGGGCCTTGGGAGCCATATGCGTCCTCCAGCGTGTAGAGCGTATCGGGCTGGCCGCGCATCGGGTTGAAGCTGACGACGTCTTTGGTGAGCAGGTTCTGAATCTCTTTGTATACCTGCGTGTCGGATGTGTGTTCCACCTTAAAACCGGTCGGGTCGGGAGTAACGCTTCCTTCGTTGAATACGGGCTGCGAAAGCGGCGTGATCGCATTGCGCGGCATTGGATCTCCTCTGCGACGTGCGCATCAGCGCACTGGCGAAATCGACTGGCACAACTTAGGGGCCGTTTGGACCGACCTACGCCGGAGTAGAAGAAATGCTCGGTGTATTGTATGTATATGTCAAGTTAATTCTCAATGAATAGCACGCGCGGCGAGCACGCTCGAGGGCGCGCAAGGCAGTATCAAATGGTCTGGCGAGGACGGGACTCTGCCCGCTGCAATTCGCCGGCGTGTGTGGCGGCGAACGTTACCGGTCGCAGGTTCAGGCGGTCTTAGTCGCGCTTTTTGGTTTTACTGGGCGCGGAGAATGCGACTGAGGCTTCGGACGTTAGATAGAGAAACGTGAACGTTTCCTGGAGGTAGAGCTTCACGCTGGTGTCCGTGTGGCTCAGGTAGCCGATCGAAAGATCCTGGCCAATGTGAAGATCGAAATCGCCGCCGCGCTTGGTAACGATAAAAGCACCTTCGATGGCAGGCGCCCAGATGATGTTTTTTTCGTCGACGAGGCGCTTCACGTGATCGAGGACTGGATAGCCGTGGTCGCTCACTTCGGATAACTGGGTGTACGCGTCAGCTCCGAGAAGAACTGCATACGGACCGTTCACGCCAACGAGGCGGAGCTGGCTCAAGCCTTGCGAGATCGCGTCGGGATACTGGCGAACGTCGGCGGGTAGCGTGAGCTTCGGATTGCTAGTACCTTCTCGGACGCCGCCGATGCCCGCAGCATCGTAGCCGTCAAAAATTGCGCCGTCTTCGGCGAACGCGATTTCGCGCGCCGCGTCTTTAGCCGGCTGCCAGTCAGAATCGTTGGCGCCGCGCGCGACGTCGTCGATGGCTTGACGCGTCAGATCGAACGGCACGCGCAATTCGACGACCGCGTTCACTTCGCGCTGGCGCGTGAGGATGCCTTTGCGGATCGGCGCGATATTTTTCAAGTGGCCGGTGCCAACGGCGGAGAGGCTGACGCCTTGCGGCTCGTTCACATCGACAACGCGGCGGCCGGCGAGATAGCGCTTGAATGTGCGCGCGACTTCTTCTTCGATTTGCTCCCAGGCGACGTCTGAAATGGGTGCGAGCTCGCGATGCAAGTTATTCATGGGAAGGCTCTCCTTTCAAGGAACCAATGCCGAGCGATCCGTCGCCCGGATACGTTGCCGGTGCAGAACCATCCGAGTTGGACGCGGCAGCCGGAGGTGCGGATTCCGAATCGGAGTCGGGCGGCGGAGCGTCGCTGACGTTTTCAAGGAACGTGGCGGACGGAACGAAAAAAAGATTGCCGGTGACAGCGGTGCTGAAATCGAGGAGGCGATCGTAATTTCCCGGCGGGCGGCCGACGAACATATTTTCAAGCATTAGCTCGATAATTCGCGGCGTGCGGCTGTAGCCGATGAAATAGGTTCCGAATTCACCCCCGGACGGACGGCCGAACGGCATGTTGTCGCGCAGGATTTTCACTTCCTTGCCGTTCTCTTCGATCACGGTGAGCGCATTGTGCGCGAAGCTGGGCTTGGTGGCGTCGTCGAGCTCGACGTTCGAAAGCTTTCTGCGGCCGATGATTCGCTCTTGCTGCTCGACAGGAAGCGAGTTCCACCCGTCCATGTTGTGCAGATATTTTTGGACGATGACGTAGCTGCCGTTGCAGAACGCGGGATCTTCGTCGCCAATGAGGACGGCATCGACGGCGGCCTGGCCACGCGGATTTTCGGTGCCGTCGACGAAGCCGATCAGGTCGCGATCGTCGAAGTAGCGGAAGGCCTGGACTTCGTCGACGGCCTCGACGGCGTCTCCGAGGCGATCCGTTATTAATGTAGCGAGTTCGAAGCAGAGATCCATCCGCACCGCGCGAATGTGGAAGAGCAGATCGCCCGGTGTGGCGACAGCGTGTCGGTTGCCGGCGTGGAATTCACGGAAGGCGTGGAGCTCTTTCGGGCGCGGATTGCCGAAGAGCGAATCCCAAACGTCCGATCCAACGCCCATGACGCAAGAGAGCTGGCCGTCGATATCGCGAAACTCGACAGTGCGCACGAGCGCGGAAAGATCGCCACAGAACGAGCGAACAGTGGAGAGGTTCTCGGAGCCCGGCTTAATTTTGACGACGAGAAAAATTGCCGCGCGCGTGAGTTGAGCCGCGACGAGCTGCGCGATGCCCTTAATACCGCTGATTGTTTCGTCGGTGTTGTTGGGATTCTCGGCCATGAGAAATTTAGGGCTAAAGCTTACACAAGTTTGGCGAGCTCTTCATTAAGGATTGGGCGCTGGGTGTTGGCGCAACATCTCATATCCGGCGAGCGCTGGAAATGGATAGAATCGCGAATATGAAAGCCTGCGTACTGAAAGCGCCCGGGCGGATTGAGACGAATCCGCTCGCATATACGGATGCGCCGCTGCCGGAGCCGGGAGCCGGTGAAGTGCGGCTGCGCGTATTGTGTTGCGGCGTGTGCCGGACGGACCTGCATGTGATTGAGGGCGAGTTGACACCGCGGAAGTCGCCCGTGATTCCCGGGCATCAGGTGGTGGGACTCGTCGAAAAGCTCGGCGCGGGCGCAACGAAGTGGAAAATCGGCGATCGCGTGGGTGCGGGGTGGCTCTACAGCGCGGACGGAACTTGTAGATTCTGTCAGAGCGAGCGCGAGAATTTGTGCGACTCGCCGGAGTTCACGGGCTACACGCGCGATGGCGGGTACGCGGAGTACGTGGTCGCAGCGGAAGATTTTATTTATGCGATCCCGACAGAGTTCACCGCCCTCGAAGCGGCGCCGCTTTTGTGCGCGGGGATCATCGGATTCCGCTCGCTGAAGCTGGCGAAGCTGCCAAAGGGTGGTCGCATCGGTTTTTACGGCTTTGGCGCCGCCGCTAGCCTGGCGATTCAAGTGGCATTGTCTCAGGTCGCGGAGGTCTTTGCGTCGACACGCGATCCGCGACATCAGAAGCTCGCGCTCGAGATGGGCGCGAAATGGGCGGGAGGCACGCTGGACGCACCGCCGAAGAAGCTCGATGCGGCGATCGTTTTCGCGCCGGCGGGAGAAATCGTACCTGCGGCACTGGCCGCTCTAGATAAAGGTGGAGTGCTGGTTCTCGGCGGAATTCACATGAGCCCGATTCCGAGCTTCAGTTACGACCTGCTGTATCAGGAGCGTCTGATCCGGAGCGTGGCCAACAACACCCGGGACGACGGCCGCGAGTTTCTGCGCGTAGCTGCGTCAATCCCGATTAAAGCGCGGACTGAGATATTTCCGCTGAGCGAAGCGAACCGCGCGCTGAACGCACTGAAGAACGACGCCATACGGGGCGAAGCCGTGCTGCACGTCGCAGACGAGCCTGTGCGCTGACTTGATCGTTGTCGTGGTTTGAGCTCTCGCGATCACAGTCCCATCCCGCCGGAAACTTCGATGCGCTGCGCATTGACCCACCGATGTTCGTCGGACAGCAGTGACGCAATCATCGGGCCGATGTCTTCGGGGAGCCCTGCTCGGCCGAGAGCGGTTGCTTCCGCGATGCGTTTGTTGACCTCGGGATTGTCGCGAACCATACCGCCGCTGAAATCCGTGGCGATGGCGCCGGGAGCGACGGTATTCACCGCGATGCGGCGAGGGCCGAGCTCTTTTGCGAGATAGCGCGTGAGTGTTTCGACCGCGGACTTCATCGACGCGTAAGCCGACAGACCCGGGTAGGTCATCCGCGTGAGGCCGCTTGAGATATTGACGATGCGGCCGCCGTCGTTGATAAGCGGTAAGAGTTTCTGCGTAAGAAAGAAAACACCTTTGAAGTGCACGTTGTAGATGCGGTCGAGATCCGCTTCAGTGGTCTCGTCGAAATTCTTGTGCAGCGACGTGCCGGCATTGTTTACGAGGAAATCGAAGCGTTCGACGCCGAGGCTCGCGAGCGTGGATTTGACGTTCGCGACGAACTCGTCGAAGGTGCGCACGTCGGTCGCATCGAGCTGCAACGACTTTGCTTTCGCGCCTGCCGCTTTGACGGCGGCAACAACTTCGTCGGCGGCCGCGCGGTTGGTATGGAAAGTGAAGATCGAGTTCACGCCGTCACGAGCCAGGGCGAGGACCGTGCTGCGCCCAAGCCCGCGACTTCCTCCTGTGACGATCGCTGTGCGCTGAGTTTTGGTAGACATGTGCGTCTCCTGAAAATTAGTGACGTAGCAAGGCGAGAAGCGACTCGGAATCGGGATAAACGGTTGATGTGGTGACGTCGCGCCACTTTGCAGCTTCGTCGTGACGCGTGGTTTCGGCTGCCTCCACGCGCTTTTCAGCGTCGACGCCGAGAATCAGGCGCTTGGGCACATCGTCACTATTCGCGAGTTTCAAGATAACTTCGGCGATCTTGCGCGGATCACCTTCCTGACGACCGTCAATTTGTTGAAGAACTTTCAAGATCGGGCCGACCGAGGACTCATATTCAGACAGCAGCTGCGGCGGATTGCCGCGCGCGCGACGAGCCCAGTTCGTGCGGATACCGCCGGGTTCGATGGTGCAGACCTTTACGCCGAATGAAGCGACTTCCATGGCGAGCGCATCGCTAAAACCGCCGACGGCCCACTTCGCAGCGTGGTAGGGGGTGTTACCGGCAATCGCAAGGCGGCCGCCGATCGAAGAGATCTGAAAAATGTAGCCGCTCTTCTGCGCTCGCATCAGCGGGACGGCTGCGCGGGTGGTGTGCACAACGCCGTAGAAGCAGGTGTCGACGACGGCCTTGAAATCATCCGGCGACATCTGCTCGAACGG
>JBEKJW010000010.1:0-35416 GCA_050011035.1 Candidatus Acidiferrales bacterium | reverse complement strand
ACATCAAAGACGGCGAGATTCACGTTCAGCGCACCGCATGGCGTACAACGACGGTCGAGGAAAGCACTAAGACAGAAGCCAGTCAAAGTGCCGTGCCGATTCTGAAAGTTTTGCGCAAGCATCTCGTGGCGCATCAGAACGGTCTCGCTAGCGACGGTTTCGTTTTTGTAGGCGAGAAGATGCGCAAGCCGCTCGACCTGCACAATCTGGCGAACCGGGTGATCCGCCCCGCGCTGGAGGAGAAAGAGATTCCGTGGTGCGGCTGGCACGGATTTCGACGCGGCCTTGCGACGAATCTTCACGCGCTTGGCGTGGATGATTTTGATATTATGAAGATCATGCGTCACAGCGACGTTACCGTAACGCGCGCCAGCTACATCAAGGTGCCGGACGCAGCGAAGAAGGCTGCGATGCGGAAGCTGGACGCAGCTTTGTCTGCCAAGAAGTAGTGCAGATTTTAGGTACTTTCTTGGGTACGGCAGAAAAGCAGATTTACCCTGAATCGTGATTTCAGGGCCACAATATTGACGATCTGTAACAGGGCCGAGTTAGCTCAGTTGGTAGAGCAGCCGATTCGTAATCGGCAGGTCCCCGGTTCAAGTCCGGGACTCGGCTCCATCCTCCCTTCCGCGGCAACTTACGGCCCGGCCTCCCAGGAGTCTTCGAGCGTCCGGTGGAAACTCTCGCCTGCTTACGCTTTCGTGGTACATTCCGTCTCAAATCCCACGAGTCGTCGAAGCTTCCCCGGAGGAACCGCAACATGGCGCTGACCATCACTGGTCTATCGAAGACCTATCCCAACGGCGTGCAGGCGCTGAAAAACCTCTCGCTGACGATCGGCAACAACATGTTCGGCCTGCTCGGCCCCAACGGCGCCGGCAAGAGCACGCTGATGCGCACCGTTGCTACGCTTCAGGATCCCGACTCCGGCTCGATCACTCTCGATGGCATCGACGTCCTCAAACAAAAGAACGAAATACGCAAAGTGCTCGGCTACCTCCCGCAGGAATTTGGCGTGTATCCGAAGATGTCCGCCACGGACATGCTCATGCACCTCGCCGTTCTAAAAGGCATCGCTTCGGCGGGTGAACGCAAGGAAATGGTCGAAGCGCTCCTGCAGCAGACCAATCTGTGGGACGCGCGCAAGAAATCGCTCAGCACCTACTCGGGCGGAATGAAGCAGCGGTTCGGCATCGCGCAGGCGCTGCTCGCAAACCCCAAGCTGATTATCGTGGATGAGCCGACGGCGGGCCTCGACCCTGCCGAGCGCAACCGGTTCCTGAATCTCCTCAGCTCGATTGGCCGCGACGTCACCGTGATCCTCTCCACCCACATCGTCGACGACGTCCGCGAACTCTGCCCGCACATGGCTATCATCGCCTCAGGCGAAGTGTTACAGGAGGGTTCGCCCGCCGATGCGCTTACAGCACTGCAAGGGAAAATCTGGAGCAAGGTCGTGAAAACCGACGATGAGTTGCGCGCGATCGAGTCTCAAATGAATGTGATTTCGACGCACTTGGTCGCGGGACTTCACGAAATTCGCGTTTACTCGGAATCTAGTCCAGGCGAAGGTTTCCGGCCCGTCGATTCCGGGCTCGAAGACGTCTACTTCCTGAATCTTTCGCGGCACACGCGGAATTAGGGGACGCCGATGCGACTCTTCTGGGAATTCTTCACCTTCGAACTTAAATTCCGCGCCAAGAGTATCTCCACCTACGCATATTTCCTGCTGTGGTTCTTGTTCAGCTTTTTCTGCATTGCGTCGGAGAGCTTCGGCCCCGTGGGCTTCAACAACGGCAAAGTCCTCCTGAACGGTCCGTACGCGAACAGCCTGAACTTCACGTACGCGACCTTCTTCGGAACTATTGTCATCGCGGCGATTTTCGGGACGTCGATCCTCCGCGATTTCCAGCGCGATACATATCAGATGATATTCACCAAGCCGATTTCCAAATTCGGCTATCTTGGCGGCCGCTGGGCTGGCTCGCTCGTCGCCACGCTTTTTGCGTTCTCCGGATTGGTATTCGGGACTTGGATCGGCACCTACGCGCCATGGGCCGATCACGTTCGCATCGGGCCGAACAACTTCTGGTGGTACATCCAGCCGTTCTTGCTGATCTGCCTCACGCAGATCCTCTTCCTCGGCTCCACGTTTTTCGTCGTCGCCGCGCTTTCTCGAAAAATTTTCGTCGTTTACATCCAGGGCGTTCTGCTCTTCATGATGTATCTGATTGGCCTGACGATCTTCCAGGCGACACGGTCGCTGGAGCGCTTCTGGAGCGGCATTTTCGATCCCGTCGGTCCGCTCATGTTTGACGGCATCACCCGCTACTGGACCGTAGCGGAAAAGAACTCCCTGCTGTTCTCGTGGTCGCCGCATTTCGCCCAAGGTGTGTTTCTCTACAACCGGCTGTTGTGGCTTTCGGTCGGCGCCATCGCGCTGGTGATCGGTTGGGTTCTGTTTCCGATGTCGGTCGAGGCGCTCACCGCCAAATCGCAGGGCCGCCGCGCCGCGAAAGCGAAATTGCAGGACGAAATCGAGTCGCGCCCGAAGCGTTCGCTGGTGGCCGCCGTGCTGCCGAAAGTCCGCCAGGTCTTTGGTCCTGCCACAGACTGGAGGCAGTTCGTTTCGCTCACCTCTATGCGGACGCGCATGGTTCTCCGCGAGATTCCCTTCTGGGCGCTCGCCGCGCTGGCTTTCGCTCTCGCCATCAGCAACGGCTACTACGCTGGACACCTCGGTGAGCGGAACGTCTGGCCTGTCACGTTTTTGATGGTTCAGGCGGTTGAAGGTTCGTCGTCGTTCTTCTTCTACATCGTTGCCGCCTTGTACAGCGCCGAACTGATCTGGCGGGAGCGCGACGTTCACGCCGACGGGATCGTCGACGCGCTGCCGATGAGCGAAACGACCGACTGGCTCTCGAAATTCGCCACGATCATGGTTCTTGAAGCGCTGCTGCTTTTGATCCCTCTGTTCTGCGGAATAGTGATGCAAGCGGCGTCGGGTTACTACCGCTTCGAGATTCTGCAATATCTGAAGGAGCTGTACCTCGTCACGTACCCACAGATCGCGATGTTCGCGTTGCTGGCTATGTTTGTGCAGACGATCGTCAGCAACAAATTCATCGGCCACGCGATTGTCATCGGCGTCTTCGTGATCAATCCGGTCCTCTACAACTTCGGCTGGCAGAACACGCTGTACCTCTTCGGGTGGACCCCGGCGTACACGTACAGCGATATGAACGGCTACGGCCACTTCGTTCCGATCCTGCTCTGGTCGATGGCGTACTGGCTGGCGGTTGCGGGCGTTCTCGGCGTGATTTCGATCGCCTTCACGCGCCGCGGCTCCGACGATGGTTGGGCCGCGCGCTCGAAAATGGCGCGCCAGCGCTTCCCGAAACTTGTGCCGGCCCTGGCGTTCTTCGCGATCGCGGCGATCGGCTGCGGCGTTTGGTTCTACTACAATGGCCACGTCCTGAATGAATATCTCAATGCCAAGGCGCGGCGTGTAATTCAGGCTGACTACGAACGCAATTTCAAGAAGTACGAAAATTTGCCCCAACCGAAAGTCCTCGCGGTCGACTCGCGCGTGGACATCGATCCCGCGCACCGCTCCTTCAGCGGCTCTGGGATCTATACACTCCAGAACAAAACTGCCGTGGCGATTCCTGAGATCCACATCACCGATCTGCAACAGTCGGTGACCGACGTGTCTTTCGACCGGCCATTTCACAAAGTCAGTTGCGCGGCGCGGAATAGCTACTGCATTTACGCCCTCGATCAGCCTCTCGAGCCGGGCGCAATCACCACGATGACTTTCAAAGTAGGCCACCAAACTCGCGGCTTCCGCGATGGCAATGAGCTGGCTGAGTTCGCCTACAACGGAACGTTTTTCGATTCAGGCTACTTTCCCTACATCGGCTACAACCGAGGCGCCGAACTCGACGACCCCCGCCGCCGCCGCGAGGAAAAGCTCGGCCCCCTCGAAGAAATGGCCGCGCGCGGAGACGAGATGCAGTCCCGCTACAACCTCTTCGTCCAAGATTCGGACTGGATTCACTTCCACACCATCGTCAGCACCTCGCCCGACCAGACCGCCATCGCGCCGGGTTACCTGAAGCGCGAGTGGATCGAAAATGGCCGCCGGTATTTCGAGTACGACATGGGCGGGCAGCAGATCGCCGACTTTTTCGCGTACATCAGCGGCCGCTACGACGTGAAGCGTGAAAACTACAAAGGCGTGAACGTCGAGGTCTACTACACGCCCGCGCATCAGTTCGACGTGAACAACATGATTGACGCTTCGAAGCGTGGCCTCGACTACTACCAACAGAATTTCAGTCCCTACCAGTTCACCCAATACCGGATCATCGAGTTCCCGCGCTATCGCGCCTTCGCGCAGTCGTTCCCCAACACGATTCCCTACTCCGAAGACATCGGTTTCATCGAGCGACTTGAAAAGAAAAAGGACATCGACTTCACGTACTTCGTCACCGCACACGAACTGGGCCACCAGTGGTGGGGTCATCAACTGATCGGCGCAAACGTGGAAGGTTCGAACATGATGTCCGAAACGCTCGCGGAGTATTCGGCGCTGATGGTCATGGAGAAGAAATACGGAAAGGACCAGATGCGCCGCTTCCTGCGCCACGAGGTCGACGCCTATCTCCGCGGGCGCGGCGGGGAGACCCGGCGCGAACCGCCTCTCGTCCAGGTGCAGCGGGAACCCTACGTCTGGTACAGCAAAGGCGGCCTTGTGATGTATACGCTTGCGGACTATATCGGCGAAGACAAGGTTAACCTCGCGCTCCACAATTTCCTCGAAAAATACCGGTACGAGAATGCCGAGAATTCCGAAACGCAACCGTACCCGGACACTCGCGAACTCGTGGCATCGCTGCGCGAACAAACTCCGCCTGAACTACAGTACCTGATCACGGACGGCTTCGAATCGATCGTGCTTTACGACAACAAGGCTCTAAGCGCCGTCGTAACGCCGACCGCCGACAAGAAATACAAAGTCACGCTCACCGTGCAGGCCCGCAAAGTGAAAGCCGACGGCAACGGCAACGAATCACCGATGGAGATGAACGACTACATCGACGTCGGCGTTTTCAGCGGTAGCAAGGACGACGAAAAGCAGCTCTACCTGAAGCGCGAAAAGTTCACGCAGGAAAAGCAGACTTTTGAGATCGTGGTCGACGAGATGCCCACACGCGCCGGCATCGACCCCTACAACAAACTGATCGATCGCGTCTCCGATGACAACACGATCGACGTCACCAAACAATAGCGCCAAGCCTGTAGTGGAGTTTGTTCCGCGTCATTCGACCGAGGCCGGAGGCTGCATCCGCATCCCGGCGTTGAGCGAGTCGCGCTTGGTGCGGCACGACGATGCAAAGTATTTGACAGCTACGTAACGCTAGCGATACTCTCCAGCCACTGATTTCCGGCCCTCCTGGTGCAGTACGCACGCCCATCTCTGAACCTCCCGGGGTGTTTGCGCATGAGCGAAACGGACGAAGCTGCAAAAAACGTACCGAGCCCCGAAAGGGACTGCGAGACTCCTGCCGTCGACCTCTCCGACGTCTTGAAAAACGAATACAAGATCATTGACGAAATTCGCAAGGTCCGCGCAAAACGCAAGCATCCCATCAAGACAACGGGCGGCCCCGAGCAAACCGAGTCCGCCAGGACCGACACGCCGCCTCCTCCCGGAGTAGAACCGGGTTGGAAAGACGCGATTTCACAGGCGCATGACGCGAATTACACCGGCCTTTGCTTCTCCGGCGGAGGCATACGCAGCGCGACCTTCAATCTCGGCGTGCTTCAAGCACTCGCGGAATTGAAATTGTTGCATCGCCTCGACTATCTCTCCACAGTCTCGGGCGGCGGCTACATCGGCGCCTGGCTCGAAGCGTGGATTTTGCGGCGACGCTCTTTCTTCGACGTTCAGGAGCGTCTCGGACACAGCCGCGTCTTTCAGGACGAGAACAAGGAGCCGACTCAAATCCGGTTCCTGCGGATGTTCAGCAATTACCTCACTCCTAAGCTTGGCGCCTTCAGCGCTGACACGTGGGCCATGGTTTCGATCTACACGCGCAACATGCTGCTGAACCTTGTGGTCCTGCTCGCGCTTCTGGCGGCCGCGTTGCTCGTGCCCCATATCGTGCTCAGCAGCACCGAGTCGTGGGTGCCCAATTTGTTCTGTCAGTACGGTTGGGCCGCCGTTACTGCGTTGCTTGTGATTCATTTGGTCGCGATGCACACGATTCGCAACGCTGCGTTCGTCGACGGCGACTGGATCAAAAACGGTCTGTGGCTGACCGGACCAAAGCAGTCCTTCCTATTCGTCGGGATTCCCTTGATGGCCCTCGCGTTCATAGGGGCGTTGTGGGCCTGGCGCGGGTGCGACAATTTTCCCCGCTTGCTGTGGACGTTTCTGGGCGTCGGCGCGTTTGCCATCGCATGGATGATCTGGATGGGTGTCATTCGGGTTGTAGGTGGTTTATTTGGTGAGCACGATTCAAAAGCAAAGCCTAAGCGGGGCGACCCGGAGTGGGCTAGAAAGTGGTGGCGTGCGTTTGGTTGGGGAACCGCGGGCGCGTGCATCGCCGGCGGCCTCACCGGCTTGGCCTACAGTTACACGGCGGAGTGGATGCATACCTGGACCGGCGCGTGCGTATTCGCATTCGGCGTGCCGCTTCTGGTGCTTCTGCTGCTCTGCTGCAGTACGGTGCATATCGGAGTCATGGGCATCGCGTACCGCGAAGCAAAGCGCGAATGGTGGGCGCGTGCCGTGGGCCTCACAACGCTCACAGCCCTCATCTGGATGATCGTTTTTGCGATGGCGCTTCTCTTCCCCCGCTTTGTCAGTCAGTCCGGCATACAGCACATATGGAAGGGTGTCCTGTCGTGGAAGGTTCTGACCCCGGCATGGATTGTCTCGACGGTCTCGGGTGTATTCGCAGGGAAATCCACCGCCGACGGAACTCCCGGCTCTCAAGGCTGGCGCGACATTCTTGCGAAAGTCGCGCCGTACGTTTTCGTCGCCGGACTCCTGTGCTGGATTTCATGGTCCATTTCTTTAATTCTGTATTCGGGAGCCACAAAGTTCGACTTCAGCTTCATCGCGTATCAAAACTACGACGTGCTTCTTTGTAGAGCCGTAGCTCTGTGCGTGATCTGCGTGATAATCGGTGTTTTCCTTTCCTGGCGCGTCGACATCAACCAGTTCTCGATGCACATGTTCTACCGCAACCGTCTGGTTCGCTGCTACCTCGGAGCTTCGAACCGCCCGCGCCACCCCAACCTCTTCACCGGGTTTTGTGAAGGTGACGACGTGGCCCTGCGCGAATTTTTGCCCCACTTGCACACCAAGGCGAAGGAAGCTGCCCCACTCGACGAGGACGTCACCGACGATCACCTCGGCTACGACGGCCCGTATCCTGTGTTTAACATGAGTTTGAATCTCGTGAAGGGTCAAGACCTCGCATGGCAAGAGCGAAAAGCGGAATCGTTTGTGATGACGCCGCAGTACTGCGGGTACGACGTGTGGCTCGAGGAACAAGACAGCCGGATTCTGGTACAACAACGCGATCCCGACCCGCATGATAAGGATCGCGTTCCGCCACCGACGGATCTCGACCGCTATGGCTATCGCCCGACGGAGAGTTACGCCTTCCCGCCGCCGCTTGCGGGGCCGCGGCTTGGACTTGCGATGGCGATTTCGGGCGCAGCGGTGAGCCCGAGCATGGGTTACTACAGCACGGCGCCGGTAGGTTTTCTGATGACCGTATTCGACGTGCGCCTCGGGCAGTGGCTCGGCAATCCGCGCGACAAAAACAATTGGACCAAGCCAACCCCGAAGCTCGGGCTGATGTACCTTCTCAACGAGCTGTTCGGCGGGACCGACGACAACTCCGCGTTCGTATATCTCTCCGACGGCGGCCATTTCGAAAACATGGGGCTGTACGAAATGGTGAAGCGCCGCTGTGGTCTGGTGATCGTCTGCGACGCCGAAGCAGACGGAGATTACGAATTCGCCGGCATTGGCAACGCGATTCGCAAATGCAGAATCGATCTCGGCGTCGACATCCAGCTCGACATCAGCGCTATCGTCCCTAACAAAAAGACAAAGCTCAGCAAAGCACACTGTGCCGTCGGCACGATTCACTACGAAAACGCCGACCCGAATGCGTCGCCCGGCACAATCATCTACGTCAAAGCGTCACTTGCCGGCGACGAGCCCACTGACGTGAAGAACTACAGCAAGACGTGTCCTGCGTTTCCGCACGAATCGACCGTCGACCAGTGGTTCACGGAAACTCAGTTTGAGAGCTATCGCGCTCTCGGTTACCACATCATCTCCAGCTCGTTCCGAAACCCCTTGCCGGGAGTCGCGCCGCCGTCTCCTGCGCCCAGTGCGCCCGCCACTGCTAAACCGGCTGTCGATGCCTCAGGAGTGGCAGCTCCCGCAGCGCCCTCGGCGAAATTTGAAGTAAAGGTTGGGGAGCAAACCGTGCCCGTGCAAGTCAATATCACGCTACCAATGCCTCCGGCGCCTTCGCCCGCTGTAACGCCTTCCCCGGTCCCGACGATGCCAGGTCCCGGCTCAATTCCGGCTAACCCGAAAGGGTGGAGCAAGGCTGCGGAGAACGCCGCAACGCAGCCTCTCTATGAGCGCGTGCAGTCCGCTCTCGAGAAATCCGGATTCGACATGTCTTCGCTGAACGCCCCCGACGCCGATGCGGACAAGCCAAAAGCGAAGGCCGGGGTGTAGCTCGCTGCTGCTACAATTCGGCCCTCGATAAATCGTGCCTTCTCCTACCCATCAGCGTTTTGGCGGAGAGTGAAATTCGACGCCGAGGCCACCGTTGAACGACCGCAAGAGACTCCAATCACAGAGATCAACGTCGAGTGCAGTGAGGCCCACATTCGGTGCGTTCACAGCGCTGGCAGTATTTGCCATCGCGCTTGTAGCGCACGCTCGAGCGGCGCACGATGCGAAGCCGGCTGCGGATCTGATAATCACCAACGCAAAAATCTGGACCGTCGACGCGGCGATGCCGGCGGCGCAAGCGGTCGCCGTCCTCGGCGATCGCATCGTCGCCGTAGGCTCGAATGCGGACGTCGACTCGTGGCGCGGCGCGCAAACCCGCGTGGTCGATGCGGGTGGCAAACTGCTCCTTCCGGGCTTCAACGACGCGCACCTCCACTTCGTCAGTGGCGGCACGCAGCTCGATTCAGTTCAACTCACCGACTCCACCAGCGCTGCTGAATTCGCGCGACGCATCGGCGAACGCGCGAAATCGACGCCTAAGGGTGAGTGGATTCTGGGCGGCGACTGGGACGACACGAAGTGGACACCCGCCGCGCTACCCACGAAAGAAATGATCGATCCCGTCACCGGCGACACGCCGGTGTTTGTCGCGCGATACGACGGCCACATGGCCCTCGCGAATTCCGCCGCGCTGCGCATCGCCGGAATCACAGCCAATACTCCCGATCCCCCGGGCGGCGTGATCGTCCGCGACGCGCACGGCGAGCCCACGGGCGCGCTGAAAGATGCGGCGATGGATGCCGTCTTCAAAGTAATTCCTGATATGCCGCACGATCAACGCGTTCGCGCCGTGAAACGCGCCCTCGCGCACGCCGCCGCCGTAGGAGTCACCAGCGCGCAGGACATGACTCCCGAATTCGCCGACGTTTCCGTTTACGGCGAACTCCTCGAGAAAGGAGAACTCACCACGCGCATTTACGCGGCTCACGTCATCGAGAACGTCGACGACCTCGCGAAAATCGGAATTCATCACGCGTTTGGTGGGCCGTGGCTTCGCATCGGCGCGGTGAAGGCTTTCGCCGACGGCTCGCTCGGCTCACGCACCGCTTATTTTTTCGATCCGTACTCGGATGAGCCCGGCAACCGCGGCCTGCTCTCCGCCGGCATGCATCCGATTTCGCTGATGCGCGACCGCATGATGACTGCAGACGCGGCCGGCATCCAGATCTGCACGCACGCGATCGGCGACGCGGGAATCTCCACCACGCTCGACATCTACTCTGACGTCGAGAAAGCACACGGCGAAGCGGACCGCCGCTGGCGCATCGAGCACTCGCAGCACGTCGCCGCGAAGGACTTCGATCGATACGCCGCCTTGCACGTGATCGCGTCGGTGCAGCCATATCACGCGATCGATGACGGCCGCTGGGCCGAACCGCGCATCGGCCACGACCGCGCCACACGCACCTACGCGTTTCGCACGTTTCTGAATCATGGAGTGCATCTCGCGTTCGGAACGGACTGGGACGTGGCGCCGCTCAATCCCCTGCTCGGGATTTACGCCGCAGTGACGCGCGCCACGCTCGATGGAAAAAATCCCGGCGGCTGGATACCGGAGCAGAAGCTCACGGTTGCGGAGGCGGTTGAAGCCTACACGATGGGCTCGGCCTACGCGGAATTTCAAGAGCGCGAAAAAGGTTCGATCACCGTCGGCAAACTCGCCGACTTTGTCCTGCTGAGCGACGACATTTTCACCATCGCGCCCGAAAAAATCCGCGACGTCACGATTACAGCCACCTGGGCCGGTGGCAAACAGACTTGGGACGCCTCTCATCCCATTCCCGGCGAACCGAATCCGCGCTAGCGTTTCGGCGTCGTAGCTACTCGACTGCCAGCGTCTTTTTCAGCTTGATGTCCGACGACGACGAACCGACCTGCACGTTGATCTGGTCGGCCTCCACGTCCCATGCCCCTTTTTCGACGCTCCAGTACGCCAAGTCGCTCGCCTTCAGCAAAAACTGGACAGTCGTCTTCTTCCCTGGCGCTAACGTGACGCGGCGAAATCCCTTCAGCTCTTCCACCGGCCGCTCGACTTTCGATCCGACGTGGGAAACGTAGAGCTGCACCACTTCGTCGCCCGCACGCGAGCCGGTGTTCTTCACTTCAACGTCCACGCCCACTTGACCGTCGTGCGAAATTCGATCCGCGCTCGTCTTTAGCCCAGAATACTCAAACGTCGTATAGCTCAGCCCGTACCCGAACGGATAGAGCGGCTTGCCCTTGAAATACATGTAAGTCCGCCCGTCGCGAATGTTGTAGTCCATCATCGCCGGCAGTTGATCGAGCGATGCCGGCCACGTCGTCACCAACCGGCCGCCGGGATTCACATCGCCAAAGAGCGCGTCCGCCAGCGCGTTGCCCTCTTCCTGGCTGTTATGCGCCATGTGCAAAATCGCGGGAATGTTGTCCTCGGTCCACTGAATCGCAAACGGAAAGCTCGCGATCAGTACCACCACCGTGTGCGGATTCGCCGCGTACACGTGCTTCACCAGATCTTCTTGCTCGAGCGTGATCGACTTCCGGTCGATCGCTTCCTTGCCGTCGCTGGGCAGCGGGCACTTCGCCCAACCCGCGTTGCACGTCGGATGATTTCCAACCACCGCGATCACAACGTCCGCCGACTTCGCGATCTTCACCGCCGCGTCGTCCGTGTTGTCCTTTGCGAAATTCACCTGCACGTTCGGCCCGAGCTTGTTCTTAATTCCTTCGAGCGGGCTCACGGCGTACGGCGGCGTCCCGCTATACCAATCGAGCGCGACGATATCCGCGTACGGCCCCACAACGGCCACGGTCTTCAGCTTCGTTCGATCGAGCGGCAGCGCGCTCGCCTGATTCTTCAGCAGCACGATCGATTCCTGCGTCACCTTTCGTGCCAGCGCCTTGTGATCCGCAAAATCCCACACCGCGCCGTCGCCTTTGATTTTGTTGTAGTCGACCATACTCGGCGGATCGAGCAAGCCGAGCCGGATCATCACGCGATACACGCCGCGCAAGTTGTCGTCGATTTCCGCAAGGTTCACGAGCTTCTTGTCCATCGCCGCGTGTACGCCATCAGCGTAGCGGTCGAGAAATTGATTGATGCCCGCATGAATCGCTCCCGCCGACGCCTGATCGATGTCCGGATAATATTTGTGCAGCGACACCATGTTCGTCAGCGCGCCCGCGTCCGTGCAGATGATTCCGTCGAGCCCCCACTCGCGCATCGTGATGTCTTTCAGGATCGGCTGCACCGTCATCGGAATGCCGTTCCACGCGTTGTACGCCGCCATGTACGCGCGCGACCCGCCCTCCACCACGCCCATGCGAAATGGAACCGAGTAGTATTCGCGCAGCAACCGCTCGTCGAAATCGGAAGACGAACCGCCGCGCCCATCCTCATTGCTGTTCGCCAAAAAATGTTTCATCAGCGACGCGCTTAGCCAGTATTTCGGATTGTCGCCCTGCAACCCCTTCACGAACGCTGTCGCCATCGTGCCGGTCAAATAGGGATCTTCGCCGTACGACTCTTCGCTCCGGCCCCAGCGCGGATCGCGTGCGAGGTCCGCGTTCGGTGCGCGCATCACGATTCCGGCGCGGCGGTGCTTTTCTCCGCGACGATTCACCGTCTCCTGCGTGTCCGTATTGAATACATAGCGCGCTTCCCATCCCTCGAGCGCTGCAGCTTTTTGCAACAGATCCGGATCCCACGTCTCTCCGAGCCCAACCGCCTGCGGAAATTGCGTTGTCGGCAGCGGCTTCAACCCGTGCCCTTCCCATCCGCCGGGACCGCCGAGCGCCACGCCATGCAACCCTTCGAGATGTCCCGACCCCACAATGCCGAGCCGCGGCACGTCCGGATCGGTACTCAGCGCGGCGATCTTTTCCTCGACGGTCATCAAGGAAAGAATGTTGTTCACCCGCGCTTCGATCGGCAGATTCGGATTCTGGAACGGATACTTGTACTGTGCGGTTTCGATCGCCGCGGTCGTGCTCAACAGCAACGCGGCAAATGCAACGGCAACAACAGCGGAGTGTTTGATCTTCACAGGAAGTCACCTCGGCCAATCGCGCAGATTTTGCGCCTCATACGCCAGATGCACAACAGCCGTTTCCCAAATCGCGGCGCATTTCACATCGTGACACGCGCGCTCATACCGCCTACAACCAACGCTCGCGTGTGTGAATCTCACGGGATTGAAGTGAGGCGCGATGCTTTCGTTGCGATGCTTGTGCCTGAACTGTGCTGCCGTCGGATTGGCATGCCTTGCCGCGCCTGCCGTTCAGGCTCAGCAGCCGCCGCTACCTAGTGCCTCAACCTCGAAGGAAATTCGACGCGCAAACGGGGAACGAGATATCGACAAATTCAGGCGGCTCAACCCATACTTCCGTGCGTGGCTCAACGAAGACGCGGTGTTCGTACTCTCCGTGAAGGAGCGTAAAGCCTTCCTCGACCTAAATAGCGACGAGGAGCGCAACGAATTCATCACCCAATTCTGGGACCGGCGCAATCCAAATCCCAACTCCCTTGAAAACGTATTCAAACAAGAGCACTACCGACGGATCGTCTACGCGAATGAACATTTCGGCGAAGGGTGGGAGGGTTGGAAGTCCGACCGCGGCAGACTTTACGTCGCGGTGGGACCTCCGGATGACGTGGAATCGGCGGCCACGGGAGACGATTGCACCGAGTACGGCTCGTCCGACCGTATCGTTCACGATGCGCCGGCTCGTTTCATTTGGAAGTATCGAAATCTCCATGGCAGCGGCGAGAATTTCGAAATTTGGTTTCTTCGGTACTCCATGGGAACCAATGCGTTCGCCGAATCCATGTTTGGAATTTCACGTGAGCGCTGCCGCTTCGTTCCAAGATGGCCCGAGGGCGCACTCGAAGGAATTTTTGCATTCATACTGGAAGAGCAAGATCTACATGCTCCTGGCGAGCCTTTGATGCACACGCCTCCAGATGATGCACAACGGCACCCGCAGAATCGCGATCTCGAGGCGCTGCCCAGTTCGCACCATCGAGGAAATCAATTCCCTCTTCGCGTTGAATGCAGCGTCACTCGTGCGACGAAGATCACTTCTCTAGCATCGGTTCGCGTCGCCGTACCGTCTGCCGTGAGCGATCTCTCCAGGAAAAGAGAACGCGGCACGAGCGAAGAGATCTACGGCCGCTTGGTGGACGAGGCTTCTGGAAAAGTGGAATCTCAATTCGAATTGTTCGTCTTCCCGATCCGCAGCGACGCGCGGTCGCGTGATTGGACCGAACTTTGCAACAAAGAGTTGCCGCTTTCTGCCGGCACCTATAATTTACAAATCGCGGTGAAGGATACGACTACAGGCGAAGTCGCGACACACTTTTCCGAAGTCTCGGTAGACCCGTTTAAGCCGGTGGCGAAGCCCGCGAATCCCTAAGTCGCGGTTAGTGACGCGGCGCGGGCTGCTGCGGAACCATCTGCTGCAATTGCTGAAGCTGCTGGTGGAACAGCTGTCCGGGATTCGCGCCGTTCGGTGGAAGCGGGCCGCCGTTCATCGCCGCCTGAATGCGCGCCTGATCCTGCTGCAGCCCCGTTGAGTTCGGATAGTAGACCTGCATTTCCTTCACGAGCTGCATCGCTGCCGGATAATTGTGCGCCACGTAGTATTGCGACACTTGTTGGCTGTAGCTCTTGATGAGCTGCGCTTCCATTTCCTTGCCGCCTTCATTCCCCGCGGCGCGCGACTGAATCGCCCAATAGAGCGCCGATCCCATCGGCGGCGAAAACACGTGCCCCTGCTTGAGCGCGACTTCTGAATTCAGAAACATCTGCTGCCCTACCGCGGATGCAGCCGGTTGTACGTTATTCACCGGCGCTGGGTCGTTATGCGTCACGGGCGTTTTCACCACGTTCACGGCTTCGTGCTTCGGCTCGTCCGAGTCTCCGGGCGGCGGAGCGGTTGAGTCGTGAATATCGATTCCCGTGATGTTGCCGGGATGCCCTTGCCAGCCGATCGCGAAAACCGCGCCTTCTTTCACCGCGAGCGATCCGCTGCCCGCCACTTTGCTCGCCGTTCTTCCTGGGCACGAAACGACACCGACGACGGAGTAATCAGCCGGACCCGGCGTCAGTCCAGAAACCGCGAACGAGTTTGTCGTTGGATGAATCGACTTCCCGCCGAGTGTGACGTTCACGTCGGGCGTGCAATTGTGCCGGTCGGCTGCGTACTGCAGCACCACAGTCGCGGTCACTGGCGCAGGTGGGGGCGTAATGATTGGCTTCGGCCGCGTAGCCTTGTACGCAATGAATCCCACGACGGCTAGACCCACCAGTCCGCCGATGATCACCATCGGCGACACTCCCGATCCCGCCGGCTTCGTCGTGGTTTGCGGCGCGTACGTCGCGGTCTGCGGCGGCGTCACCTGCGTTCCCGTTTGGGTGGGTGGTGTGTAAGTGCCCGTGTCGGAAGCTGGAGTCTGCGGCGGAGTGTAAACGCCCGAGCCGGAACCTGTGCCGGCGTTGATCCTCGTGGTCGTCGAGCCGGACGAGATCTGCGTCGTGTTCGGTTGCGCTGCGTTGTACGAGCCAGTTTCGGGCTTGGCGGTGATGCGCCCGGTGTCGAGCGGCGACAAATTCGGAGGCGGCGCCTGCAGGTTGGTCGTACTCAAGCCGCTCGATGACTGAATGCCCTTGGCTTTCAGCCCCGCAACGAGTGCAGGAATAATTGTCGGTATGCGCTCAGGCGTTACGCGCGTCGCGTTCGACGCTGCCATGGCCTGCTTCCAGCCGGGCCTGCGCTTCGCGTACTCATCGTGCGAAAGATCAAGCAGCAGCGGCAGCGTGGCCTTCGAGCTTTCCACCGCGCGCACGATTTCACGCGTGATCTGGTCGGACGTCACCGATCGTGGCGAGATCAGCACGATCATCGCATCGCAGTCGCTGATGGCTTTGTAGGTTTCTTCGAAGTAATCCGCGCCGGTCGGACAGTCCCGCTCGTAATACCACGTCGAGTAGTTCTGCGACTCCAGACCTTCCGCGATCGCGTGCGCGACTTCGCCGTCTTCTTCTACGTAGCTGAGGAAAACCAACTTCCGTGGCGAGTCCATTCCCTCTCCGGCGAGCCGTGCGGGGAGCCCGGCCGTTCCGCTGAACCCACACATTCTAATGGCTTACGGCAGATTTTCAAAATCGGTGGTGCGGCAGCAGTCCATGCGAACGCACCGAACCAATGACCGACCCTAAGCTGCGTGGCTCGCCAGGCTGGCGATCAACGCGATGAATGCCGCGATCAAGGCGAAAGTGCGGACCGCGTGGTAGGAATCCCACCGATACTCTTGCTCTTTCCAATCGGCGGGCAGGGTGTCGGCCGTCCAACGGGCGATGCGTTTATTAATCGGCACGGGCGCGATAATCGAGAACACGACACACACGACCTGAATCGCGGACGCTATGGCCGCAAGCCTCCAGGCAGTATTCGAGAGATGCATGAACGGGAGCAGGAGAAGAAGATTCAGTAACGTCGAGCCGGACATCCAGAAAGGCATTACGCGACCGAAGAGCACGGCAAACCCGGAGCGCACGGGAATATGGACCGCGACTGCTTGACGGCGAAATAGCGGGTGTGCGAACAGCCCCACGTTGAGTTCACTGCCACACATCAGTCCGAGTACAACAATCGCGAGAATGTGAAGAACCAACGTAGCGTCCATCAACTTTTAGATGCGCGGCCTAAGGCTTCGTCGCATTGGGCCAATGTGCTTTGCGGCTGGGAGTTCTGCTATATTGGCCGCCACCGAACCCCGCTCGCTGGAACACGGAGACTTCATGGCTGAAGCCACTTACGTTCCTCACCCTCTCGACACGTCCCATATCAGCCTCGCTCACCTCGAGCCGCTGCTCGAACAACTCGCCCGCAACGCGCACGAAATGTGGGCGCAGAAACGAATCGAGGATGGCTGGAAGTACGGCCCCGAACGAAACGACCGGCTGAAGACCCATCCCTCTCTGGTTCCCTACGAGGAACTCGACGAATCCGAGAAGAGCTACGACCGCGCCTTGGTAAACGAAGCGCTGAAATCGATCCTCTCCCTCGGCTACACCATCGAGAAGAAGAGCTGATATGGCGTTCCCTTCAGACTGCAAAGACCTGAATCCCGAACATTCTTCGAAACCCCGCGTCTCTATTCTCCGCCACTACGACGAAGACATGGACGACACGATGGATATCAAGTCGCTCGAGCACCGCATAGAACGCGGCGAAAAGCTCGTTCCCCTTTTTCGCGCAATGAGCGCCGTTCAGTCCAATGTCTACGAACCGTTCCTGGAATTCGATCACAAAGCGGTAACCATGCACCGCTGCTACGAAATCGCCACCGTCTTAGGAGTGGTCTTCGGCGCGACCTCTGTGCTCTTCGCCGTCGGCGGAGCCACGATCGGCGATAATCCGCACTTTAATCCACTTTATTGCGAGCTCGGGACAATCGCCCTTTCGCTCGTGGCCATCTCCACCGGAAAACTTGCTCGCTTTAAGGAGCGATGGATTCTGGCGCGCTTCAAGTCCGAGCGACTGCGGCTGCTGAAATTTGCGAGCCTCACGCATCCGGATTTTTGGTGCGATCAACCTCAATTCGCACAATCCGAAGAAAGCCTTAGGAAGTACGTCGAATGTATATCGGAACTCACCTACGACGACGCCAAGCGTTGGGCGAAACGCGGAGTCCATCCCTATCCTGCCGTGCCGCCATGCAAAGACAAGAACTACGACGTCGCGATGGACGAGCTGATCGAGCATTACGTTCCTAAGAGGATTGGTGCCCAACTTAACTACATGGAATCACATTGGGGCAGGCTGGAATCGAACGCGATTTGGACGAGCGTCGCAATTGTGGTTCTGTATTGGGGTAGCTTCATATTCGTGGCGTGCCATATTGCATTCGAGTGGCTGCACAAAAGGGGAGACGTGCCATGCACGGACACAAAGGCTCTGACTCTCGGCGGGGTCTTTGCGCTTCTTGCTCTAATCCTGCCGATCGCGGCTGCCGGATTCCGCACCTTCCGCGCCGCCAACGAATTCGAACGAAGTGAATCGCGGCACAAAGCTACATACGACTCGCTGAATTGGCTTGCTTGGGAAATTCAAGCCGAATCCGATCGTGCGAAACGATTCGTGCTGATCGGCTTGGCCGAGACCGTCTTGGAAGCAGATTGCCGGGAATTCATCCGCTTGCTGTCCGAAGCGGAGTGGTACGGCTAGCGCCACGCCCGGTGCACCGCGCTAGCCCAGGAACGCCAAAGTCGGCGACGTGAAGTTCGAAATGTTCGGGAAAATGGTCGGCAAATCGCTCGACTGCACGCCGAACCACTTCGCCACCGTCGCGCCGTACTGATCCACCGACGTCGACGGAATCCACCGCCCGTTCGTGCCCGTATCATCCGGCCCGCCGAGCGCCAGCGTTGGGAACGTGCCGTATAGGTCGCCTCCCTGCACCGCGCCACCCATCACCAGGTGATGGCTGCCCCACGCGTGGTCGGTTCCGCCGTTCGAGCCCGGCTGGAACGTGCGGCTGAAGTCCGAAAGCGTGAACGTGGTCACCTGCTGCGCCAGCCCGAGTTCCACCGTCGCGTTGTAAAACGCCGACAACCCGCCATCGAGCTGAGTAAAGAGCGCCTGCTGCGTCGTAAGCTGCGCGCTGTGCGTATCGAATCCGCCAAGCGAGCAGAAGAAAATTTGCCGTTGCAGCCCCAGCGTCGAGCGCGCCTGCATGATTTGCGCTACCTGCTTCAACTGTGCGCCGAGTCCCGTCGCCGGGAACTGCGTCTGCATCGTCGGCAAACTCGAGAGCGCGCCCGCAAGCACTTTGCTCTGCGTGATTGTCTGCGTCATTACCGAGCTCGCGTCCTGCACCAGCGAAATGCCGGTGTCGAACGTTAGCAATTGCTGAAACGAGACCAGCCTCGCGTTTTCTTCCGATGTGCCGTAGTAACCGCTCAGTCCCGGCGTCGACCCCGGATTTAGCGCGTAGGGTACGGTCTGCGCGCCGTTGCACAGCACCGCGCCGCCCGCCACCGATGTGATCGGCGGAAACTGCGCTCCCGCATTCATTGTTTGCAGCGCGTCAGCCGTGCGCCCCGCCCAGCCTGTCGTACCGAATCCATCGAACTGTGCCGTTTGCCACTGGCCTTGCTGGTCGGAGTGCGAATACAAATTCAACGGGATGCTTTCGGCGCCCCCCAGATATTGCGTCCGATTAAGCGGTGAAGAAAGCGTCCCGACGTTCGCGACCACCGCCAGATTCCCCGCACTAAAGAGCGCCTGCGTATTCGGCAGTTGCGGGTGGAACGCGTACGGCGCCTGCCCAGTCTTCGCCGTCACCGGCAACAGCGTGTTTTGCGCGAGCGCCAGGTTCTGCCGGATCGTCGCGTAATTCTGGTAGCCGGCACTGTCGAACGGAATGAACATGTTGTTCGAATCGTTGCCGCCGAAAAGGAAAACGCACACCAGCGCCTGGTAGCTCGTCGGCGCAGCCGCCATCGCGTGAATCATGTTCAGGCGTCCCAGCGTCGCGCCCAGCGCGAACGACGCAGCCGTGCAGCATCCGGTCCGAATGAAATCTCTGCGCGAAACTTGTGACTTGCGCCCCATGATTACACTCCTCGCTTCCTCATAAACTCGTTTCGCGTCAGTGCCGCACCTGGTATTGCGACGACGTTGTCACCAAATAAATCGCCGTCTGCGCTTCCTGGAGTTGCTGCTTCGATCCCGGCTCCACCGCCTGAATCGCCGTCAGGATCGAGGTCTTCATGTCCGCCGACATCGTCCCGTGCAGCAGGAGCGCGTTCAGTGAATCGACTAGCCCCGACGGATTCGAAACCTGCGCCACCCAGGACGTAAAATCGACCGTGGTATCCGCATTAATCTGCCCGAACACCAGGTCGTAGGTCCAATTCACGCGGTACAGCGCGGTCGAGGTCGTAAGGATTTGGAATTCCGGCCCATACATCGTGGTCTGCGGAATCACATAGTCTGGCGAGTAGAAATTGAATACACTCGGTGAATTCAGCGCGTCTTGCCCCATCGTTCCGCCTTGATACGCGAGGCTCGATGCGCCGGTATTCGCACCCAACCCACGCAGAACTCCCGCCATATAAAGGATCGGTTCCTGCAGGTGTCCGTCTGTCGCTACCGCCGTCGAAGGATCGTCGCCGCGTCGCGCTTCCGGATCCATCAAGATCGCGGTGATCACCGCTTTCATGTCGCCGCGAACGTTTTGTCCGTTGTTGTTGAAGACCGCCGCCACGCGCTGGATGTACTGCGGACTCGGATTGCTCGTCACCAGGTGCTGGATCAACTGGCGGCATACAAACGGCCCGACGTTCGGGTGATTGAAAATGTTGTCGAGCGCGCCGTTCAAATCCTCTACCGACGTCTGTCCAGCCGGCAGCAACCCGCCACTCGCGACGCCCGGATATGTAAGCAACTGCTTCGCGGTTTGGTCGTGATTCGAATCGACGGCCACCATCGGCCCGATCCAGTACGTCGGGTTGTAAGTCCTCTGCGTCGCACCGGGTGTCAGCGGATACGTCCACCCGGTGAACGCCAGCGCGAACTCCTGCACCTGCGCCTGCGTGTAGGTTGGAATCGGATTCCCGTTGCCGTCGACTTGCGTCGAGCCGTCGGGATTCAACATCGCCGTCCCGATCGTGAAAAGCTGCATGTTCTCGCGCGCGAAGTTTTCGTTCGCGTGGTCCTCGCCGGTCTGCGGCTTGCCGTTGTTCACCATATCCAGCCAGTCGCCCATCGCCGGCGACGTCGTGACGTCGCCCATGATTTGCCGGTAGTTGGTGAACGAATCGTTCTCGAGCAGCTGCATCCACTGCGTTTCGCCGTTCGGATCGCCGATCTTCGATCCGCCGACCACAAAAATCTGGCTCAGCGCGAACGCAACGCGTTGCCGCAACTGGTCCTGTGCACCAAGCGCAAGCTGGAAAAAACGCTGTTGAACCGCGGTTATGCCAAGTTCACCTACCGCCGGTTGCGGGTAGGGTGTCACCGGCGTATTCAGTTGGCTCGTCAGGAAGTTCTGCAGCCCACTCGCTTGCACTTGCGTGATCAGCGCGGGCGTGGGACCGAATGTGGTCTGTTCGAGGAATCGCGCTGCCACCGCCGCCGAGATTTGCGGCGTTGTGTTACCGACTACCTGCGCACTCATGCTGTTGGAATTCGCCGAGCCGGGGTTCGGATTCGCCACCGCCACCGCGACCGACCCGATTTCCGCCGTCGTCGAAGTACCCGTCGCCACAATCTGCGTCCCGGAAACCGAAGTCACCGTCAAACCCGTCGAGCCGAACGTCACCGTCGCGCCGCTCACGAAATTCGTACCCGAAATTGTCAGCGTAAACGCGCCCACTGGAATCTGGGCCGGTGAAACGCCATTGATCTGCGGGATTGGATTCCACACCGCCACCGAGCTCGACCCCGTCACACTCGTTTTCGAACTTTCCGCCGCGGAAACCGTGATCGTGTCCGGCGAAGGCAGCGTCGCTGGCGCCGTGTACACACCGCTCGTCGAAATTGTGCCAACCGTCGCGTTCCCGCCGGCGACGCCGTTCACCGACCAGGTCAGCGTCTCGTTCGTAATCGACGGTACAAATGTCTGCGTTGATCCCACGCGCACATCGGCCGTCGTGGGCGAAATCGTCAGCGTGGTGTTATCCGGCGGAGGAGCGCTCGTTGTGCCCACCGGCGACATCGCACAGCTTGCCATCGCAATCATAACCAGGATGAGGGGGACTACATTCCAGCGGCGCACAAACCCTCCTCGATGAATCCGAAGACAAAACCGAACACAAATCCGAACGGCAGAAAGTGAACCCATCGGCAGAAAACCCGCATTCAGTTACGACCACCGGGGCTGGAAACGGCGTTGGCTCGTGCGTGTTGCGTTCGAGCGAGAACAGTTAAGTCGAGGCTAGCAGTGCGATGAACCGCTATGAAACTGGGCGGGAGGACAGATTTAGAGCCTGTCCTTAAGTACTGGCGAGCTGTTCGAATGCGCCAGCGAACGTCTTACAAAAATTCCGTCGAGGAAGCCGCAAAAACTTCGGGCTTTCGGCTGCATCGACGAACTCATCAAGGTCGTCGCCAGTTCGTTGGCCGAACGAAAGATCTAGTCAGTCGCGCCGCCGCCCACAAAATGTACGATTTCGTAGCTGTCGTTCGCGGCAACCTGCGTCTCGGCCCACTTCGCCCGCGGCAAAATGTCGAGGTTGCGCTCCACCGCGACGCGATTCAGCGGCATTCCCAGATGTTCAAGCAGCGCGCTGACCGTCAGCGCTTCAGGAATGTCCTGCACGTCTCCGTTGATCTTGACCTTCATTGAGGGTTGGCCGGCGGCGTGTTCTTCGCGCGCGTACGCATCGAGAAGCGAATTTCGTCTTTCCAGGTATCGGCCTTTGCGTGAATCACCAGCGCTAGATCGTTCTTTCCAAGCGGCGGCAGCGGAAATTTGATTTTCACCCGCCCTTGCTCGTCGCAAACACCCGCGTGGCGCTCCCCACCCAGCGAACCTTCGATCAGCGCTTCCACTTGCGCGCCGCCCTGCGGCTGCTTGTCTCCGCGCCGCGAAACCTCCACGTCCAGCGCCACATGCCCCGCCGAAAGCCACGAACTCGGATTCAGGAGCTGCACCTGGATGCCCGCCGTCTTGGCGGCAGCAGCGGCGGCATTAGTCTCCGCTTCGGCAGCCGCGAGCTCCGCATCCAGTTCGCCCGCGCGAATCGACTCGATCACGGTTTTGTGTTGTTCGGCTACGCGACGATGAAGTTCTTCTGAGGAAAATTCCGGAGAGGCCGCAAATTGTTCGTAATTGGAAGCTTTACGGTGAAAAATCCGTCCGTTCTGATACACCACGGTGTCGATCGATGGGTGATTCGGACCGCGGTCCTCCGTTTGCACGTGAAGAACGCGATCGCCCAATTTGACGTCTGTGTTAAAACCAGAGCTCATCGGCTTTCGTTTCGCGGCCGGTTTCGTCGAGCGTTCCCACGCTAGCGGCTCGTTCCGGTCCAACGAATTCAAAAAAATGAAACTTGCGAGAGTTCATTTGACCAGTCGCACCGCTGCCGCTATTATACCAGCGCGCCGAAAATGATACCGAGCTACCTAGATGCTTATGCGCCGTTGTTGCTGATGTTTATACTCGCCTGCGGCTTGGCGGGCGCACTGATCGTTGCTTCTCAAATCGTCGGTCGCCACAAGCGAACGCGCGAGAAAGACACGCCTTACGAATGCGGCATCCGCCCCACAGGCGATGCCCGCGAGCCTATTTCCGTGCAGTTCTACATGGTCGCACTGCTTTTCATCCTGTTCGATATCGAAGCGATTTTCCTGTACCCGTGGGCCCTCGTGTATGGCGACCTGCACATGTTCGGTTTTATCGAAATGATGCTCTACATAGCCATCCTGCTGTCCGGCTATATATTCCTCTGGAAGAAGGGCGCGCTCAGCTGGGACCGTTAGCCGCCGCCCCTCGGGAAACGACCTCTCTTGGAACCACAGGACATCGAAAAACTGCCTGTAGTGCATAAGCTGAAGGAGTGGAACGCCTCGGCCGTCGCCGAAGTGCTCGAGTTCCGCGGCGAGATCACGGTCGTCGTTCCGAAAGAGCAGATTTTCGCCGTGGCGCAGTATCTGGCCACCGAGCCTGCCCTACGCTTCTCGCTGCTCTCGGACATCACCACGGTCGACAACTTCCCTCTGGAGCCCCGGTTCGAAGTGCTCTACCACCTGGTCTCTATCGACCGTCGCGACCGTATTCGTCTGAAAGTCCGCTTGGCGGGCAAAAACCCGTCGATTGCCTCGGTCACTCCGGTCTGGCCGACCGCCAACTGGCACGAGCGCGAGAGTTTTGACCTATTCGGGATCCAGTTCCCAGGCCATCCCGACCTGAAACGCATTCTTATGCCCGACGATTGGGAGGGCTTTCCACTTCGGAAGGACTATCCGACCGAAGGCTACCGGTAATAGGGATTGGGGAGCACGCGACGATGAGCACCAGTATCGAGACGCCGATCGGCACCCAGCAGACGATGGTCCTCAATATGGGGCCTCAGCACCCGTCCACCCACGGTGTGCTCCGGGTGATGCTTGAGCTCGACGGCGAAACGGTCGTCAAAGCCGAATCCGTCATCGGCTACCTTCACACTGGCATAGAAAAATCTTTAGAATCAAAGACTTACTCGCAGGGTATCACCCTAACCGACCGCGTCGACTACCTCGCTCCTCTTTCGAACAACCTGGGCTACTGCCTTGCAGTCGAGAAGATCCTCGGCATCGAAGTCCCCAAGCGCGCTCAGTACATTCGCGTCCTACTCGCCGAGCTTACGCGCTGCGCCTCGCACCTGGTCTGGCTGGGCACCCACGCCATTGACCTCGGCGCGATGACCGTCTTTCTTTACAGCTTCCGCGAGCGCGAAGAGATCCTCAAGATCTTCGAGTACCTGTCCGGCCAGCGCATGATGACCAGCTATTTCCGGATCGGCGGCCTTGCCCTCGAACCGCCGTCGGATTGGCTGGAGCGCGTGCAGCGCGTTGTCGATTACCTGCCGGCCCACATCGACGAATACGAGACCCTGCTCACCAAAAATAAGATCTGGCTGGCCCGCACTGTAGGTGTCGGCAACCTTTCCGCGAACGATGCGATTGCCTGGGGTTGCACCGGCCCGCTCCTACGCGCAAGCGGCGTTGCTTACGACGTCCGCAAGGCCTTCCCCTATTCCAGCTATGACGAGTTCGACTTTAACGTTCAGACGCAAACTGCGGGCGACTGCTACGCCCGGTACCAAGTCCGCGTGGCGGAAATCCGCGAGAGCCTCAAGATCGTCAAGCAGGCCATGGCGCGCATCCCCGCCGATGGCCCGTTCCGCGCCGAAATTCCCGGCATCATCCCGCCGTCGCGCGAGGAAATGAAGGCTTCGATCGAAGGCCTGATCTACCATTTCAAAATTTTCACGGAAGGTTTTACGCCGCCTGTGGGCGAAGTCTATCAGGCGATCGAATCGCCTCGCGGCGAACTGGGTTACTTCATCCGGAGCGACGGCTCGCACAAGCCTTATCGCGTGAAGATGCGCACGCCGTCGTTCGTGAATCTGCAGATACTTCCGGAGTTGGCCATGGGCCGGCTGATTTCGGATGTGGTGGCCTGCATCGGAACCACGGACATCGTGCTGGGCGAAGTAGACCGCTAGCTCGCGCCGCCAAAGCGTGTGCGTGAAGGCCGCGTCGTCCCGCAAGCTTCATCGAAGCGGTCGCGCGGCGAAAAGGGATTATGCAAGTACCTCCGACACTCGAAGCGAAGTACAACCAGCTCATCAGCCGTTATCCGTTCAAGCGCTCCGCGCTGATCCCAATGATGATGTACGCGCAGGACGCGTTCGGCTCGCTTCCCGACGAAGTCCTGGCCGATATCGCCGACCGCCTCGATCTCAACATGACGCAGGTCACCGAGACGCTCGCCTACTACTCGATGCTGCGCCGCAAGCCCGCCGGAAAGTTTCACATTCAGGTCTGTACCAACATTTCCTGCATGCTCCGCGGTGGCCAGGAACTCTACGAGCACGTTCAGAAGCGCCTCGGCATCGGCAATAAGCAAGTCTCACAGACCGGCACGTTTTCTCTGGAAGAAGTCGAATGCATCGGCGCCTGCACCGGCGCTCCCGCCATTCAGGTCAACTACGACTTCTACGAAAATCTCGATCCCGATAAGATCGACGCGATCTTCGAGCAGCTACAGGACGGAAAAGTTCCGCCTCCGGTTCCCGTCATCACCGGCGGCATCCACGAGCGCAGTCCAGCCGAAATTCCCGTCATCAGCCAGCGCTTTGGAATGAAGAACTCGCGCTCCATCGACACCTATCTCGCCACCGATGGCTACAAAGCCCTTGAAAAGGCGCTGAAGGAAATGGCGCCCGATCAGATCATCGACGAGATGAAAAAGTCGAATCTGCGCGGACGCGGCGGCGCCGGCTTCCCGACCGGCATGAAATGGAGTTTCGTCCCTAAGAACATCAACAAGCCGCGCTACATCCTGGCAAACGGCGACGAAAGCGAACCCGGCACCTCGAAAGATCGCCCTCTGCTTGAAATGGACCCGCACCAGCTGATCGAAGGCACGATCATCGCGGGCCGTGCGATTAATTCCAATCAGGGCTACATCTATATCCGCGGCGAATATCGTTACATCATCGACCTCATGGACGTCGCGATCAAAGAAGCCTACGACCGCGGCTACCTCGGCAAAAATATTCGTGGTTCCGGCTTCGATTTCGATCTCTGCACGCACACCGGTGCGGGCGCCTACGAGTGCGGCGAAGAATCCGCGCTGATGGAATCGCTCGAGGGCAAGCGCGGTTACCCGCGCATCAAGCCGCCCTTCCCTGCCGTCGTCGGTCTCTACGGCTGCCCCACCGTGATCAACAACGTCGAAACGCTCAGCACCGTTCCCGCCGTGATTCGCAAAGGCGGCGACTGGTACGCCAGCCTCGGAACTCCGAAAAACGGCGGTACGCGGCTCTATTCGATTTCTGGCCACGTCAATCGCCCGGGCATCTATGAACTCCCGCTCGGTTTTCCGCTCCGAAAGCTGATCGAAGAAGTCGCGGGCGGCGTTCGCAACGGAAAGAAATTGAAAGCCGTAATTCCAGGCGGCAGCTCCTGCCCGCTGCTCTCCGCCGATGAAATCGATGTCGCAATGGACTACGACGCGGTCGCGAAGATCGGCTCGATGCTCGGCTCCGGCGGCACCGTGATTCTCGACGAAGACACCTGCATGGTCGACGTCGCGCGCCGCATCATGCACTTCTACGCGCACGAATCCTGCGGCTGGTGCATTCCCTGCCGTGAAGGCACCGCCTGGCTTCGCAAGGTGCTCGACCGCTTCCACGACGGCGGCGGCCACGCCGAAGACATTCCGCTGATCGACGACTTGTCGAAGAATATGCTTGGCCGCACCTTCTGCGCTTTGGGCGACGCGGCGGCCATGCCAACGATCAGCATCGTCAAGAAGTGGCGGAACGAGTTCGAAGATCATCTCCACGGAAAATGCGCCTACAAACCCGCGGAAGAAATTCTCGGGGCGCACTAGGACAAGCATGGCTGAGCCGAAGCAAATTAAGTTCACGATCAACGGAGAGGCGGTCACCACCACCGAAGGCACGCTGGTGATCGAAGCCGCGAAGGCGCAGGGCGTCGAAGTTCCTTCGTTCTGCTACTACCCGGGCCTCGTCCCGCAGGGCGCCTGCCGCATGTGTCTGATCGAAGTTGAAAAAATGCCCAAGCTCCAGACCGCCTGCACGCTGGTCGCGACCGAGGGCATGGCCGTCAAGACCGACACCGATCAGGTCCACGGTGCGCGCAAGAACATGATCGAGTTCCTGCTCTCGAATCACCCGCTGGATTGCCCCGTTTGCGATAAGGGCGGCGAGTGCGAATTGCAGGACATGACTTTCCGATACGGCCTCGACCACAGCCGCTTCGCCGAAGAAAAGCTGCACTACCCCGAAGAAAAGTGGTCGCCGCTGGTTTATTACGATGCTCCGCGCTGCATCATGTGCTTCCGCTGCGTTCGCATTTGCGACGACGGCATGGACGTGAAAGCTCTTGGCGTCGGCGCGCGCGGCGTCAACTCCGTCATCATCCCGAATGAACCCGGCCAACTCGCCTGCGAAGAATGCGGAATGTGCATCGACATCTGCCCCGTCGGCGCTCTCACCAGTGGCACTTACCGCTATCAGACGCGCCCGTGGGAAATGCAGTACGTTCCAAATCCCTGCACGCACTGCTCGAACGGATGCAAGACCACGCTCAGCGTTCGCAACAACGAAATTCTTCGCGCCAACAATCGCGATCACTCCGGCGTGAACGACGAATTCCTTTGTGGCAAGGGGCGCTTCGGTTTCGATTTCACGTCGAATCCCGCGCGCGTCCGCCAGCCGCTCGTTCGCAAAAACGGCAAGCTCGAGCCCGCCACCTGGGAAGACGCACTGGAAGAAGTCGCTCGCCGCTTGAAACAAGTTCGCGACCAGCACGGCCCGCAGTCCATCGGCGTGATCGGCTCGAATCACACCACCAACGAAGAAAATTACCTGCTGAACCGCTTCGCGCGCGTCACGCTCGGCACCAACAACATCGACCACCACCGCACCGCCGACTACGTGGGGCTGGCTTCGCTGCTCGGCCCCAGCGCAAAAGACTCGCTCGCGACGATGGCCGACGTCTACAACGCGCAGACCGTCCTTCTCATCGGCAACGACGTCACCCAACAGAATCCGCTCGTCGCTTGGCAGATTCGCACCGGCTTCCGCCATCACGGCACTCGCCTTTACGTCGTGAACGGCCGTGAAAGCAACATTCACCGCAAGGCCGCTTTCCTCGCCCGTGTTCCAGATGGCCAGGAAGCTGCCGCCGTGAAATGGCTCGCTGTCGTCGAAGGCAATTTCGACGCGCCGACTACCGAAGCGCTCACCAAACTGAAAGCCGAAATCGAGAAGGAATCCGACGTCGTCGTCATCTTCGGCGCCGACATCCAGGGCGCGGCTCTTCGCGACCTGATTTCTTTCGCGTCGCGCCTCGGCGGCAAGACGAAGTACATGGCCCTCGGCGACTACTCGAACTCACGCGGCGCCGCGGATATGGGAGTTCTGCCCGGCTACTTGCCCGGCTACGCTCCTCTCTCCGATCGCTCCGAACGCGAACGCTACGGCAAGATCTGGGGCGGCGAAATTTCTGACAAGCCCGGCTTAACGGCTCCGCAAATGCTCGAAGCTGCGGCCGCCGGAAAGCTGAAGGCTCTCTACGTCGTCGGCTCAAACCCGGTGAAGACGTTCAAAGTCCCGCAAGCCGACAAGCTCGGTGGCCTCGACCTGCTCGTCGTGCACGACATGTTCCTCACGGAGACGGCGCTTCGTGCCGATGTGGTATTGCCGGCCGCTTCGTCTTACGAAAAGGACGGCACACTCACCAACACCGCCGGTCAGGTTCAGATGACCCACCGTTCCATCGATCCGCAGGGTCCGCGCAGTGACTTCGACTTGATCCGCATTCTTTCGCACCAGCTCGGCATGCTCGGGCTCGGCACGCCAATCAAGCTGCGTACCGCCGAAGCGGCTCTCGAGGAAATTCGCGCCAACGTTCCCGGCTACGATCTCTCCGTCGCCGGACTTCTTGCAGGCGCGGCGTTGCAAAACAGCGCCGCTACTAGAACACGCGAAGCGGCCTACGACGTGCCGCTCGGGAATATTTTTTCGTCCAACGATTTTCTCTTTACGAGCGGCACCCTTGGCCGTTACTGTTCCAAACTCGAATCGACCAAAGAGGCAAAAGACAGGCCGTGGAGTTCTTCAACGGAAAACCAGCACTCGCGCTCCTGGTGGTATCGCTAGTAAAAATCGCCGTTTTGCTGTTCGTAGTAATGACGGCGCTGGCGTATCTCACCTGGTTTGAGCGGAAAGTCGTGGCCCACATCCAATCGCGATGGGGCCCGTACTACGTTGGCGCGCACGGCCTTCTGCAGCCGCTCGCGGACGGCGTGAAATTCCTATTTAAAGAAGACGTCACTCCTCCGACGGCGGATAAATTCGTCTATATCCTGGCGCCTTTCATGGCGCTGGCCCTCGCGCTCACTGCAATCGCGCTGATTCCTTTTGGCCCCCCGACACTCACTCTCCTCGGCCAGCCGATCTTCGTCGTCGCCAACGTCAGCATCTCGCTCGTTTTCCTTTTCGCGATCACCTCGATCGGCGTCTACGGCGTCGCGCTCGCCGGATGGTCCTCCAATAGCAAATACCCGCTGCTTGGCGGCGTTCGCAGCTCGGCGCAAATGATCAGCTACGAAGTCTCGATGACGCTCTCCGTCGTCGGCGTCCTTCTGCTGGCGCGCTCCTTCGGCTTTAATGAGATCATCGCCAACCAGGCCGGATCGATTATCAACTGGCACGTCTTCACGCTAAACGGGTTCCCCCAGATCATCGGCTTCCTCTGTTACATGACCGCCGCGGTCGCCGAAACAAACCGCGTCCCGTTCGACCTGCCCGAAGCGGAAACCGAACTCGTCGCCGGCTTCCACACCGAATACTCGGCCTTCAAGTTCGCGATGTTCTTCATGGCTGAATACGCGAACATGATCACCGTCTCGTGCCTGGCCACGATCCTCTTCTTCGGCGGCTGGTTGTCGCCCTTCCCCGATTCCTGGACCTGGCAGAACTACTTGCCCGCGGCGGGCTTGCTGCTGATCGCCGCCTACTGCGCCTACGACGTGGTCGTCTATATGAAGGGCATCGCGCGCCTTCAGCTTTCCGTCGTCACGCTTCTCGCCACGGTCGGCGGCATCGTCTGCCTGATTCCTGCCGTGCATCCCTACATCCTCGGCGTCTTCTGGTTCGTCGCGAAGCTTTTCGTCTTCATGTTCTTTTACGTGATCGTCCGCGGCACGCTGCCGCGTTTCCGTTACGACCAGCTCATGTCGTTCGGCTGGAAGTTCCTGTTGCCGGTCTCGCTTGCGAATCTGGTGGTCACAGCTTTCTTCATTATTCTGAGGCGCGGATGATTCCCTTCATCCTGTTTTTCCTATTGGCCTTTCTGGCCGTCGGTGCCGCGGTGATGCTCATCGTCGCGCGCGAGCCGATCCACAGCGCCCTGTCACTGATTTTGGTGATGATTTCTCTCGCCGTGCTTTATCTTCTGCTCGGCGCCGAATTCATTTCCGCCGTCCAGATCATCGTCTACGCCGGCGCCATCATGGTGCTTTTCGTTTTCGTCATCATGCTTTTGAATGCGGGCGTTGAAGAGCGCACAGACTTCTCGAAGCTGGCGAAGTGGATCGGCCCGATCCTAGCCTTCTTCATGATCGTCGAACTCGGAGTTTGGCTTTCACGTTCCGCGATCGGACGCGTGGTCGCCACGGGCAGCCCGGAAAGCTATACGCCGGCCTCCACCGTAGGCCTGTCACGCATGATTTTCCAGCAGTACCTGCTTCCGTTCGAAGCGACGTCGATCCTTATCCTGATCGCGATCATCGGCGCGCTGGTTTTGGCAAAGAAGGGCGAATGAACTTTAGCGTGATTCCAATTTCGTACTATCTGGTGCTCAGCGCCGTGCTGTTCGGCCTGGGTCTGCTTGCGTTCGTTTTCAAACGCAACATCATCACGATCTTCATGGCCATTGAGCTGATGCTCAACGCCGTAAACCTTGCGTTCGTCGCCTTCGCCCGCGCGCATAACCAGCTCGACGGCTTGGTCTTCGTCTTTTTCGTTATTGTGGTCGCGGCGTGCGAAGCGGCGGTGGGCTTGGCGATCGTGATCAGCGTCTACGTGAACCGCCAGACGCTCAACATCGAGCGCATCAATCTTCTGAAATTCTAATGCACATACTACTCGACCAACTTTGGATCATCATTGCGCTGCCGCTTGTCGGGTCGGCGATCAACGGCCTGCTCGGCAGGAAGTTTCCGAAGCCCGTAGTAAACACCGTCGCCATCGGTGCTCTCGCGCTTTCATTCTTGTGCGCCGTCGAAGCCGTTCGCGAATTCACACAGCTTCCCGCCGACCAGATTCCGTTTCTCACCAAGACTTACTTCACTTGGATTCACGCCGGGATCTTTCAAGTCGACTTCCGGCTTCAGATGGACCAGCTCACGGTCGTTATGCTGCTCGTCGTCACCTTTGTCAGCTTGCTCGTGCACATCTACTCGACCGGTTACATGGCGCACGAAGAGGGCTATTACCGCTTCTTCTCGTACTTGAATCTTTTCGTTTTCTTCATGCTCACGCTGGTTCTCGCCGGCAACGTCGTCCTGATGTTCGTCGGATGGGAGGGCGTGGGACTCTGCAGCTACCTGCTGATCGGCTTCTGGTTCCTCAAGCAATCCGCCATCAGCGCAGGCAAGAAAGCGTTCATCACCACGCGTATCGGCGATTTCGGCTTCACCGTCGGCATCCTGCTTCTCTTCTGGACATTTAAATCGGTCGACTACGTCACGATCTTCCAGAAAGCCTCCACGATGCCCGTCGAAGCCTGGGGCCTTGGCGGCACGCTCACTGTAATTTGCCTCCTGCTCTTTACCGGAGCCGTCGGCAAATCCGCGCAGCTTCCGCTCTACGTCTGGTTGCCGGACGCAATGGAAGGGCCCACGCCCGTCAGCGCACTGATTCACGCCGCCACCATGGTGACGGCGGGCGTTTACATGGTCGCGCGCATGAATCCCCTTTTCTCGCGCGCGCCGCTCGCATTGTTCGTCGTCGCGCTCATCGGCGCCCTCACTGCGTTTTTCGCCGCGACAATTGGACTGCTCCAGACCGACATCAAGAAAGTCCTCGCCTATTCCACCGTTTCTCAGTTGGGCTACATGTTCCTCGCCTGCGGCGTGGGAGCCTACGCGTCCGGCATCTTCCACCTGATGACGCACGCCTTTTTCAAAGGCCTGCTCTTCCTCGCGGCCGGAAGCGTGATTCACGCGATGGGCGGCGATCAGGAAATGCCGCACATGGGCGGCCTGCGCACCAAGATTCCCATCACGTTCTGGACGATGCTCATCGCCACGCTCGCCATCGCCGGTATTCCCGGCTTTGCGGGCTTCTTCTCGAAGGACGCGATCCTCGAAGCCGCCAAAGACGGCCCGAACGCCAACTTCTGGCTCTGGCTGCTCGGCGTGGTCGCCGCGGGCATGACCTCGTTCTACATGTTCCGCCTGATCTTCCTCACCTTCTTCGGCAAGCCGCGTTACGACGAGCACAAGGTCCATGTGCACGAGTCGCCCTACAATATGACCGGCCCGCTCATCGTGCTCGCGATTCTTTCCACCATCGGCGGCTGGTTCGCCGCTCCGCATCTCGTCGGCGGCCCCGACTATTTCACAAATTTCCTGCACCCAGTTTTCGCGGCGTACGCGCCTGAAACCGGCGCCGCCGTTTCGGAAGCCGCCGGAGAAGCCGCTTCGCCCGCCATCCTGCTGTTTCACGCGCTTACCGGTTGGCCTGTGATCGTTGGTCTGCTCGGCCTCGCGCTCGCCTGGTGGTTCTACATCAAGAGCCCCGACACGCCGAAGAAACTCGCTCAATCGCTCAGCGGGCCTTACACCCTTATCCACAACAAGTATTACGTGGACGAGATCTATAACTTCTTGATCATCCAGCCGCTGCTCTGGATTTCGACTAACGTGCTCTGGCACTTCGTCGACGAAGGCGTGATCGACGGCACCGTCAACGGCACGGCTCGCGTCGCGCGCGAAACCGGAAGCCACGTGCGCGAAATTCAGTCGGGCAACGCGCGCAGCTACGCAACTTGGGTCGTGATTGGAGGAGCCGGCGTGACGGTGTTGATGCTCGGACTCTGGGGGATGGTGCGCTAGCGTGGCGACTCAATCCTATCTTCTGACTTTGATCACGCTGTTCCCGCTCCTGGGCGTGCCGGCGCTGCTGATCTTGCGCTCGGAGGACCACACCTGGATCCGCCGCATCGCGCTCACCGTTTCGCTGGTCGAGTTCGTGATCTCTCTCTGGCTGCTGCGCGGCTTCGAGATGGCGAATCCCGGCTACCAGTTTGAGGAGTACCGCAGCTGGATCGGTTCGGCCATCCATTACCACCTCGGTGTCGACGGAATCACGCTGTTCCTCGTTCTGCTCACTACGTTCCTCACGCCGATCGCGATTCTCTGCTCCTGGAATTCGATCCACGAAAACGTGAAGGGCTTCTTCGTCGCCATCGTCGTGATCGAAACCGCGATGATCGGCGTCTTCGTCTCGCTCGACTTGTTCCTCTTCTTCGTGTTCTGGGAACTCACCCTTATCCCGATGTACTTCATGATCGGAATCTGGGGCCACGATCGCCGGATCTACGCCGCCGTGAAATTTATTCTGTACACGATGCTCGGCTCGATCCTGATGATGATCGCGATTCTCTGGCTCTACAACTTGAGCGGGACGTTCGACTATCCCGAAATTTTGGCGCGCCTCCAGCACGGGTCGCTGCATATTCCGCCGCAGATCGAGCTTTGGCTCTTCCTTGCGTTCTTCCTGGCCTTCGCCATCAAAGTGCCGCTCTTCCCGCTGCACACCTGGCTGCCGGACGCGCACACTGAAGCTCCCACGGCGGGCTCCGTGATTCTGGCGGGCGTAATGCTGAAGCTCGGCACCTACGGAATGCTCCGCTTCTGCGTCACTTTGTTCCCCTATTCCGCGCACCGCTGCGCGAAGTGGATCGCTATCCTTGCAATCATCGGAATCGTCTATGGCGCGCTGGTCGCCACCGTGCAAACGAACTACAAGCGCCTCATCGCCTACACTTCGATTAGCCACCTTGGCTTCGTTGTGCTCGCGATCTTTTCCTTCACCGCGATTTCCGTGCAGGGCGCCGTCTACCAGATGGTCGCGCACGGGGTTTCCACCGGCGGACTCTTCCTCGGACTCGGCATGATTTACGACCGCCGCCACACTTACGAAATGAAACAGTTCGGCGGCCTCGTAAATCCGATGCCCATCCTGATGGCGTTCTTCCTGTTTATCTGCCTGTCGTCGCTCGCGCTTCCACCGCTCAACGGCTTCGTGGGTGAGTTCCTGATTCTCATCGGCGTCTTCGAAAATCACCACGCATGGGCTGCCTGGGCCGCTTCCGGCGCGGTTCTCTCCGCCATCTATTTGTTGTGGTCCTACCAGCGCGTCGCGCTTGGCGAAGTCACGGTGGAAAAGAACCGCCAGCTGCAGGACGCCTCAGCCCGCGAGCGCGTCATTCTCGTCACGATCTCGGTCGTCATCATCGTCATGGGCGTCGGGTCGACGCTTTTCACTTCGCGCATGGAGCCTTCTGCGAATCGCCTGCTGAATGAAACTTCGCGTAACGGCACCATCGAGTACGGCGTCCGTCCTCCGGCCTACACGCCGCGCTCGACCATCGACCGCGCGACCACGGCCGCCTCTGTCCCGCATGTTTCTCTGCTGCCCGTCGCAGCAACGCAATCCGCTTCAACGAATCCGGTTGCCGGGCAGGTGGCGCGCTAATGAACCTCGCCTCCGAACAGATCGTCAACCTGCACCGCATCGCGCCCGAGGTCATTCTCTGCTTCTTCGGCATCGTCATCATGATGCTCGACCCGGTGGTCGGGCCCACGCGCCAGCGCGCTCTCGGTTGGCTCGCTTTCATCGGCACCCTGGTCGCGATCTTCGGCGTCCACTTGATGGAGCACGTCACGCCCGCGGGCGGCCCCACCGGCGCCTACAGCGACGTGATCCGCGCCGATAGCTTCAGCATCTTCTTCCACGTCGTGATTCTCGCCGCCGCGGCGCTTTGTATCCTCGGCTCGATCGACTACCTGCAGGAAGAAAACATCCAGAAGGGCGAATACTACGCGCTCGTCCTGTTCGCCTCCGCCGGAATGGGTATTCTCGCCGGAGCCAACGAACTCGTCACCGCCTTCATCGGCCTCGAACTCAGCTCGATTTCCAGCTACATCCTCGCGGGCTTCCGCCGCCGCGCCATGAAGTCCAACGAAGCCTCGCTGAAATACTTCATCCTCGGCTCGTTCGCCACGGCGTTCTTCCTTTACGGCATCGCCATGGCCTACGGCGCGACCGG
>JBEKJW010000009.1:0-35971 GCA_050011035.1 Candidatus Acidiferrales bacterium | reverse complement strand
AGGTCGTCGAAGCGCACGATCCGCCGTTTCTCGCGCGAGCTGTCGAAAAGGTTGGTGATCAGCTCGGGCTCAATGTCGACAAAATCGCGCGCCGATCCGCTGGGAATCTCCGAAATGCTCGAAATCTTCCCGCCGGAGAAATGGACCGCGATCGCGTTACCGCCGTGGAAGTACGACGACTGCCCCGGCCGAATTTCCACGCTGTTAGAGGTGGCTTGGAATTCGCCTGGTGCGCCGTCGACGGGCCCTTCCTGGTATCCCGTTCGCAGCAGGTAGGAGGCAAGATCGTTCGGCTTCATCGCCTCGCCGGTGAAAAGATGTCCCGGCTCGGAATAGACGCGCGAACTGTTCTGGTAAATCTGGCCGGTCAGCCGTTGATTGATGAGCTTCCCAAACTGGATGTAGTAGTACGCAAAAATCGACGCCGCGAGGACCAACAGAAACAGAACGGTGCCCAGGATCGCTAGTCCAATTTTCGACGTCCAAAACCCTGGGGCCAGTCGAATTCGCAAACCTTCACTCCGGGAAGCCGTGTTAGTCCTGGTTGGTTAGACGCAGGCGGGGCGGCAACGTCAAACGCGTCGACGCTGCAGCGAGAGGCGCTTCCCCTCCTTCAACTATATAGGAATGTCGGATTAGAGTGCGTGGCCGTCTGCCGTGACGTTGTTATCCAGATCGAAGTGATAGACCTTCAGGTCGATCGGCACGGTGTAGTGCACTGTGATCGTCACAGTGTTCGGCGACGCCAGGATCGTGACGTCCTTATCCGTGGCGGGAATTTCAAGCTCGGCGATCTTCTTCATGATTTCCATACGGATCTGGTCTTCCGGCTTGTGAGTGGCGACCGCAAATCGGGCTTCGCTGGTCACCGTGTCCTGCAGCTGGAACTTCGCCATGAGCGGCGGCGCGATCTGAAAGGCCGCGAAACCGAGGAAACCCAGAATGGCAAACACGATCAGAGCGTTCAGCTTCGAATTGCCGCTCTCAGGGTTGCGATCTCGACGCGTACGCAAGGCCGATACTCCTCGATAACAGGACGGAAAGTTGCAGCTGCTGAGTGGATGGTAGCACCGGAATGGTGCATTGGATCGGAGACCTAAAGCCTCTGTCGTGAATGAGTAAACGGGCTTTGAGCAGACGATCAGTCGCGAGACCGCACGCAAAGCGCTGTGTATCAGAAAGTTAGTGAGCCCGGCCTAGTAGGCCTTCGCGAAGATGGCCTTTTCCCTCGCCGGCTTGGCGCAGTGAACGCAATAGCCGCTTCCGCCAGGCTGTTCGAGCGGAATGCAACGCATCGTCGCCTTGGTGGCTTCCTTAATCGAGGCTTCACAGGCGGCGTCTCCGCACCACCATGAAAACGCGAAGCCCTTCTCGACGGCCTTCTTGAATTCCTCAAAGTCGGCGGGCTCGGCAGTGTTCGCCTTGCGGAACGCGAGCGCGCGATCGAAGAGCGCCTGCTGAATTTCGGTGAGCGTCTGCCCGACCACAGCCGCGATTCCCTGCTGCGGCACGAACGACTTTCCTTCCTTGCCGGGCCGGTCGCGTCGAGCCAGAACCACCGAGCCTTTTGCCACGTCCTTCGGCCCAAGTTCCATGCGCAGTGGAACTCCGCGCATCTCCCAGTCGTTGAATTTGAAGCCGGGGCTCTGGCCCTCACGCTCGTCGAGCTTCACGCGAATTCCCGCCGCCACGAGTTCCTTGCGGATTCGCTGCGCCGTCTCCATCACCGTGGCTTTCTCTTCATCGCTTTTGAAAATCGGAACGATCACCAGCTGGTACGGTGCGAGGCGCGGCGGCAGAATCAAACCTTGATCGTCGCCGTGCACCATGATGATCGCACCCACGAACCGCGTAGAAAGCCCCCACGACGTGGTCCAGCAGTGCTGCAACACGCCGGTCTTATCGAGATACTGAATCTCGAACGCCTTCGCGAAATTCTGACCGAGGTTATGAGAAGTGCCCGCCTGCAGCGCCTTGCCATCGCCCATCATCGCTTCGATCGAATAAGTTTGATCGGCGCCCGCAAAACGTTCGGACTCTGACTTGCGACCCGGTATTACCGGCACCGCCGCTTCGTTCATCGCAAAGTCCGTGTATATATCGAGCATCTGCCGCGTCTCGGCTTCGGCCTCGTCAAATATCGCGTGCGCGGTGTGGCCTTCCTGCCAGTAAAACTCCAGCGTGCGCAGGAAAAGTTTCGTGCGCAATTCCCAGCGCACTACGCTGTTCCACTGGTTGATCAGCACCGGCAGGTCGCGATAAGACTGAATCCATTTCGAGTAGGCGTGCCCGATAATCGTCTCCGACGTCGGACGAATCACCAGAGGTTCTTCGAGTTCTTCACCGCCACCATGCGTCACCACTGCCAGCTCGGGCGAGAACCCGGCAACGTGCGACTTCTCTTTATCGATAAAACTCCGCGGGATGAGCAGCGGAAACGCCGCGTTCACGTGCCCGGTAGCCTTGAACCGCGAGTCCAGCGCAGCCGTTATGTTCTCCCACAGCGCCCAGCCGTACGGGCGGACGATCATGCAGCCGCGCACCGGCGCGTAATCAGCAAGCTCCGCCTTCAGTACAAGCTGGTTGTACCACTCTGAAAAGTCTTCCGCGCGCGTGGGCAGCTTCTGTTCGGCCATTTCTTAGGATTCTTCCTCGTAGGGTTCGGTGCGCCGTGGTTTTTGCACTCACGGCGAGCCGCACTGCGTAATTTTTCGCAAGGCGAGCGCTAAAAGGTTAGGGGAAGCTTCGCGCTAAGTCAATCGACCCGCAAACCGGCGAAAAATTCGCGTTTTCGGGTGAAGAATCTGAAAAAAAAGTGTAGCCTTTTTGCCACCGTCGGCATCCTACCCGCGGGCAAAACAGCTAATAAGGAGAGGTGGAATGAAGATTGGCCGGAAGCTTTTAGCGTCGTGCGCGTTTGCCACCCTGCTCGCGGCCTCCACGATGCCCGCACAGGGGCAAGGTGCGGCAGGTTCGCCCGCGACTGCGCCGAGCGCCCAGAGCAGCTCGAGCACGCAGTCGACGACGACCGTTACGACGACGCAGTCGTCCACGTCGAAGGCCCCGGCGCTTCACGTGCAGCCCGGACTGAGCTACGCGACCTACCACCGGCCGACGCATAGCGAAAAATTTCGCAATTATCTGTTCGACGCATTCGGGCCCTATTCCATCATTGGATCGATCGGCGCCGGCACGATTCACCAAGCTACCAATGCCCCGCCGGACTGGGGGCAGGGCTGGCAAGCGTGGGGCGCGCGCGTTGGCTCGGCCTACGGCGTCAGCGTGGTGACGCAGACCACGCGTTACGCGTTTTCCGAACTGCTTCGCGAAGACACGCTCTATTACCGTTGTGAGTGCAACGGAATATTGCCGCGCGCGAAGCACGCCGTCATTTCAACGTTTACGGCTCGCGCAGGCGAAGACGGCCATCGCGTCATCTCGATTCCCGCGATTGTGGCGCCGTACGCAGGCAGCGAAACTGCGGCCCTGCTCTGGTATCCGAGCCGCTTCGGTCCCAAAGACGGATTCCGCATGGGCAACTACAATTTGCTCGATCAGATCGGTATGAACCTCGGCCTTGAATTCATCTGGGGCGGCCCGCACACACTGCTGAACAAAGTGCATGTGCCCATCGTTTCGAACGCCACAGGTTCCACGCATTCCGAGACGCAAGACAAGCCGTAATCGAATTTCAAATCGCGCACAAAAAGAAACGCCGGCGACTCTCCTCGCCGGCATTCTTATTTTTATTACGTTCGTTCTGATGTCGAAGCGGAATCGGCGACGTTTAACTTCTAGTGCTGCCCGTGGCGCCAGTCCCAATACGATTTCTGATCGTCCGGCGGCAGTTTCTTGTAATCCACATTCGCGTGGTGCGTCTCGTTGACCCACTGCTGGTAGTGGGCGGCTTCGGCGCTGTCCCACTTGTGATAATCCGAATGGCCCGGATCGTACACGGTCTCCTCCGTTGTGTTCGAGCATCCACCCAAAAGCAGCGCCGTAAACATCGCCGAGCCCGCGAGAATCACGCTCAGATGTCGCGTTCGAGAGTTCATCAATTCGCTCCTCCGCTGAATGTGCAGGGCGGCGCCGTTGCAATGCCCTGCTGCCTTCGCTAAACTTTCCTCGGAATTAGAGACACCGACTTCGCTTGAGAGTGTTCTACGCGCGCCCGGAAAGTCCTATACGGGTAATACCCTAAAAATCCCGCGCTGAATTCGTATCGAGGCAAAATCCGATGACCGTGAAATCGCCTGAACTCACCAGAATGTCCCGCTCGCTAGACGCCGTCGATCCGCAGATTGCCGAAGTGTTGCGCGAGGAAGTGCGCCGCCAGGCCACCGGCATCGAGCTAATCCCTTCCGAAAATTTCGTGTCCGAAGCGGTGCTCGAAGCGGCGGGTTCGGTGCTCACGAACAAATACGCGGAAGGCTACCCGGGCAAACGCTACTACGGTGGGTGCGAATTTGTCGACGTCGCCGAACAACTCGCCATCGATCGCGCGAAAGCTCTCTTTGGCGCCGAACACGCGAACGTTCAGGCGCACTCCGGCACGCAGGCCAACATTGCCGTTTACATGACGGCGTTGCAGCCCGGAGACATCGTCCTCGGCATGAACCTCGCGCACGGTGGCCACCTCACTCACGGCCACCCGCTCAACTTTTCCGGTAAGACCTACAAGTTCGTTCCCTACGGTGTGTCGAAGGAAACCGAGCGCATCGACTACGACGAGATCGACCGCCTTGCACAGGAACACAAGCCGAAAATGATCGTCGCGGGCGCTAGCGCGTATTCGCGCATCATCGACTTCGAGCGCATGGCCAAGACGGCCGCTGCCGTCGGCGCGGTTTTCTTCGTCGACATGGCGCACATCGCCGGCCTCGTCGCTGCAGGCGTGCATCCGTCGCCTGTGCCGCATGCCGACTTCGTCAGCACCACCACACACAAGACTCTGCGCGGTCCTCGCGGCGGCTTGGTGCTCTGCCGCGAAAAATACGCCAAGGATCTCGATCGCACGGTATTCCCCGGCGATCAGGGCGGTCCGTTAATGCACGTGATCGCCGCGAAAGCCGTGTGCCTGAAGGAAGCGGCCGAGCCCGAGTTCCGGGCCTACCAGCAGCAGGTCGTCGCCAATGCCAAGGCCCTCGCGGCCGGTCTCACCAAGCGAGGCTTCCGCATCGTCAGCGGCGGCACAGACAATCACCTGCTTCTCGTCGACGTCCAGTCGCGCGGCCTCACCGGCAGCGCCGCTCAACCCGCCTTCGATCGCGCGGGCATCACCATCAACAAGAATTCGATTCCGTTCGATCCCCTACCGCCGATGAAAGCAGGAGGCATCCGCATGGGCACCCCCGCCGTCACCACGCGTGGCATGCGCGAGCCCGAAATGGAAAAAATCGCAGGTTGGATCTCGGAAATTCTTTCGAATCTCGGCGATGCGGCTGCCGAACAGCGCGTTCGCGCTGAAGTTGCGGCGCTCGCATCACAGTTTCCGCTCTACGCGGCACGCCTCGAAGCCGCCGACGCAGCGCAACACACGCATGCAGCGCGCTAGCGCCGGCGCATCATCGCTGCCGCAAGAGCCGTTTCAATTTGGAGGCTAGCGCAACTGCGACCTCACCGCCGTCGTCCTGAAGGCTTTGTAGTCGAACCGTTGGCCACTTCGATCGCAATCTCCTTCGCAGCTCCATCGCGAATCGAGAATGCTTGCACTTTCGCCTCTCCACCAGCACCAATCGTCGCAATTAGGTACGCCGCATCGGGATAGTACGCCTCAGCTACATCTCGCGCCGACGGCGCGCCGCTTCCATTGGGATGCGAGTGGTAAATCCCCATGAACGCCGCGCCCGACGCGCGTATCGCCCGCATCGCCGCGAACAATTCCTTCGGCGCGATCTCGTACTCCGTCGCGGGATTCTCCGCCGCATTCAACGTGCGCAGCGTCAGCTCGACCACACCGCTCTTCCCCGCGAGCAGCCCGCAGACCTCCTCGTCGGGAAATTGCAGCACGTGTTTTTCGATCACGCGCAGCGCGTCGCCACGAATTTTCAGCGCGTCTGGCACAGGCAAAGTTTACCTCGCGAACAATAAAAAAGCGGGAGCGAATTCGCATCCGCTCCCGCCCAAATCCGACAATAAACAAATTGTGAAGAAGCTAAGCCTTCTGCGCCTGTCTCCGCAAGAACGTCGGCACATCCAGATCGTCCGACTGAACGTCGTGCATCACCTCGTTTACGTTCCGGGCCACCTGCTGCACCACGTTCGTCTGCTGCGGCGCAACGTTCACCGGCTCAGGCTGCTCGCGCGTCGCCTTCCACGTCTTCGGCACGTACGACGGACGCGATCCGCCGCTTTTCTTCGCCGCTACCTCGCGGAAGCCCGCCGCGATCACCGTGATCTTCACCGACTCCTTCATGTTGTCGTCCATCACTGCGCCGAAAATGATGTTTGCATTCTCGTGCGCCGCCTTCTGAATCACGGACGAAGCCTCGTGCACTTCCTGCAAGCTCAGCGTGGTCGAACCGGTGATGTTAATCAGGATGCCCTGCGCGCCCTGAATGCAATTGTCTTCGAGCAGCGGGCTGTTGATCGCCCGCGTCGCCGCTTCCACCGCGCGGTTCGGTCCATTGGCGATCGCCGTGCCCATCACCGCGTAGCCCTGGCCGGACATGATCGTCTTCACGTCCGCAAAGTCGCGGTTGATGATTCCCGGAATCGTGATGATGTCCGAAATGCCCTGCACCGCTTGCCGCAAAATATCGTCGGCGATGCGGAACGCTTCGAAGAAGCTCGTGCCCGGCTCGACGCATTCCATCAGCTTCTCGTTCGGGATCACAATCACCGTATCGACGCAGCCAACCAGTTCGGCCAGCGCCTGCTCGGCCTGCTCCATGCGGCGCTTGCCTTCGAACGCGAACGGCTTCGTCACCACAGCTACTGTCAGCGCGCCGAGTTCGCTCGCGAGGTTAGCCACTACCGGCGCCGCGCCGCTACCCGTGCCGCCGCCGAGGCCGCCCGTCACGAACACCATGTCCGCGCCGTCTAGCGCTTCGAGAATCTTCTCGGTATCTTCGAGCGCCGCCTTGCGCCCGATCTCCGGATTCGCGCCCGCTCCCAGACCTTTGGTGAGCTTCGCGCCCAGTTGCAACTTGACCGGCGCTTGCGACAGCTTCAGCGCCTGCAAGTCCGTGTTGGCCGCGATGAACTCGACGCCCTCGACCTTGGCGCGGATCATGCGGTTGACGGCGTTCGAACCTCCGCCGCCCACGCCGATCACTTTGATCTTCGCGCCATTATGCGTTTCTTCTGCGAATGAGACTCTGAACCCCGATTCTTTCGGCGTCATGCTTCCTCCGGTCTTTTGCTTACTGCGAATATTTTTGTCCTTATCAGGCCCCTGCAAACATGCTCTTCAACTTTCCTACCCAGCCATTGGGCCTCGCCCCGCTGCTTCGCCTAGTGCGGGCGCCATACAGGACCAGTCCAACAGCTGCTGCGTACTCGGGCCGGGAAACCTCTTCACTCATGCCCGCAAGTCCGCGCGGAACGGCAACGCGTACGGGCAGGTTAAAGATTTTTTCTGCGAGTTCGCACAGGCCGCGCAGGTGCGCGCCGCCTCCGGTGAGCACCAGGCCCGCCGGAATCTGATTCTCCACGCCGCCGCGCCGCAACTCGTCGCGCACCAGCATCAGCAATTCCTGTGCGCGCGGCTCCGCGATGTCCGCAAGCATGCGCGAATACACGGTTCGCGGCGGGCGGTCTCCCACGCTTGCGATTTCAATCGGATCGTCCGAAGTCACCAGCGCGCGGAAAACGCACGCGTGCTCGCGTTTGATTTTCTCCGCTTCCGGAATTGGCGTACGAAGCCCAACAGCCAGATCGTTCGTGAAGTGGTCGCCGCCCACCGGAATCGCCGCCGTGTGCCTCACCACTCCGCCCGAAAATGCGATCAGCTCTGTCGTCCCGCCGCCAATATCCAGCAGGGCCGAACCCAGCTCGCGTTCGTCTTGCGTCAGGCACGCTTCCGCCGACGCCAGCGGCTCCAGCACCGTATCGTCCACGCGCACGCCCGCACGGTTCACCGCCGTCACGATGTTCTGTGTAGCAGAGCCCGAAGCCGTCACGATGTGTACGTTCGCTTCGAGACGCTGCCCCACCATCCCGATCGCGTCGCGAATGTTGTCGTGCGAATCGAGGAAAAATTCCTGTGGCAAAACATGCAGCACTTCGCGATCTTCCGGCAGTTGGATGCCGCGCGCCGCTTCGATGGCCCGCCGCACGTCGTCGCGTTGAACATCGCGCGGCCGCGACCCGATCGTCATTCCACCGCGGCTGTTTACGCCGCGAACGTGCACGCCCGCCACCCCGATCAGCGCCGATTCTACCGGAACGCTCACGATCGATTCGGCTTCTTCCACCGCGCGCCGGATCGAACTGACCGCCAGATCCAGATTCACGATCTGGCCTTTCCGCCAACCCTTCGATTCCGCCGCGCCTAGCGCCGCGAACTTCACGCCGCCGTCGTCGTCCATTTCGCCGATCAGCGCGCAGGTTTTCGTGCTGCCGATATCGAGCGCAACAATATGCCGTTCCTTTTTCGTCAAATCCGCTTCCCCCGAACTGCCGCCCTTGCCGCCAAATCTACAATGCCGCGTTACTCCCGCCGGAGCCCGACCGGCGTTACCGCGCGTGCCTCTGTTTTGCTGCCGGATGTGCGTGCTTCGCCGGAACCACAGGCGCCGCCGCTCTCGGCATCGCCGGCTCGGTGTTCTGCGCAAGCAGAGTCGTTTCCGGTATCGCTACCGCCTCACCCGTAAACCGCAAATCCACTGACTTCAACCGGCCCTTCGCGGTGTTCCACTTGCCGATGTCCGAAATCAACGCCATGTACCGGTCTTTGAATTCCGTGTCGCCGAAGTGCACCACGAGCGGTGCAGGATCGCCACCAAACGGGCCAGACGCATCGCCCGCCGGGGCAGTCGCGCTCGGCACGCCCGCCTGCAACCCAATGATCGTGGCCGTCAAGTTCTTCGCTTCGGTCAGGTCGACTTCGTTCACCTGATCCAGCGCACCGGGCTTCGCCGATTCCACCTGCTCGGAAAAACTCGCGAACATCTGCATCCGCAACTCGCGGTCTTCGAGCGGCATGTCTTCGCTGATCCCCGTCACCACCGGAAAATGAAAGTTCGCCTTCAGCGGCCGATCCAGGATCACGCCATTCGCATCCACGAGCGCCAGCGAATTGCCGGTACGCAAAAACGCGATCGGCGTCCGCTCCTTGATCTCGACTTCGATGCGGTTTGGCAGCGCGCGCATCACCGTCGCGTGTTCGACCCATGCAATCTGTTCCAATTGCCGCCGCCGTTCGTCCAGCGGAATGCGCAGCACACTGTGATTGCGGTCCACGCGGAAGATTTCCTGCACGGCCGAAGCTGAAACGTAGTTCGCGCCTCGAATCTGAATTTGATCACGCTGCAAAAGTGCCATGTGCCGCGAGGAAAACAGGAAATTACCCATCGCGTAGCACGTTCCGGCCAGCGCCACGCCTGCTACCGACCATGCCGCCACGCGCGCGTACGTCTTCCACGCTTTCTTGCCGAACTTGCGCCGCTTGATCTCGAGCGGCTTCTGCCGCCGGAGATACTTCGGCTCCTCGTCGGCCAGCACTTCTTGCGGATACGCGTCGGCGTTCATGGCTTTCAATTTTTCCACACGATGACTTCGTTTTCGAGATCGACTCCGTAAGCTTTCCGCACCCGCTCGCGCACGTCGTCGATCAGTTGCAACATCTCCGCGCAGGTCGCGTTGCCTTTGTTAACAAAAAAATTGGCATGCCGGTCGCTCACGGTCGCGTCGCCCACATGATGACCCTTTAATCCGAGTTCATCAATCATCCTTCCAGCCGACCCGCCCTGCGGGTTTTTGAAAATGCAGCCCGCGCTCTTCTGATTCAGCGGCTGGCTCGACCGTCGCTTCTCGTTGCACACCTTAATTCCCGCCAAAATCTCCTTGAACGGCTTCGACGGCAGCTCCAGCTTCACGCGCAACATCAGATCGTCCGGTGCGAAAGACGTGTGCCGGTAGTCGAACCGGATGTCGTTGCCTTCGAGCTTCTCGATTCGCCCCGTCGCCGCGCGATACAGCTCCACTTCGCGCACGTGCGTTCCGATTTGTGTGCCGTACGCGCCTGCGTTCATCCTTAGCGCGCCGCCAATGCTGCCCGGTACGCCGATCAAACCTTCCATCCCGCCCAAATCGCGCTTCGCGCAGAACGTCACCGTGCCGCCCAAGTCCGCCGCCGCATCCACATACGCCACAGTGCCTTCCACGTGCATCCCCGGCTGCGACGTCGGCAAATGCAACACGACGAAGCTTAGCTCTCCGTCTGCCACCAGCAAATTCGACCCGCCGCCCAAAAACTTATGCGGGATGCCGTCCTGCTTCAAAAGACGAATCACATCCGGAATCGTCTCGAACTTCCTCAAATTCAGCTGGTCCGTCATTCCGCCGATCCCCAGCGACGTTTTATCCACCAGCGAAACGCCCGGAATCAACTCAACGCCCAGTTCCGCTAGCTGCGCCGCAATCGGCCGGTCGCTAATTCGCATGACTCTCCGCGAACTTTGCGTCCAGCCTCAGTGCCAGCGCGTCAAGCGCCCGATTCACGTTGCCCGCGCCAATCGCCAGCACCACGTCGCCCAGCCGCGCTTCCCGCAGCATGAATTCCATCCCCGCATCCATCGAATTCGCGTAGACCACGTTCTTGTGACCGGCGAAGCTGATCGATTCCGAAAGCCGCTCGCCGTTGGCTCCCGGAATCGGGTGTTCGCCGGCCGGGTAAACATCCAGCACCACGAGCACATCAGCATCGTTGAACGAATTGCAAAACTCATCCCACAGTTGCTTGGTCCGCGTGTAGCGGTGCGGCTGAAAGAGAACCAGGAGCCGCCGGAATCCGCATCCCCGCGCCGCGGAAAGCGTTGCGCGAATTTCCGACGGGTGATGGCCGTAGTCATCTACGAGCGTCACGCCTGCATGCACGCCCTTAATCTCAAATCGCCGGCCGACGCCCGCGAATTTCTCGAAGCCTTTGCGAATCAGATCGGGCGGCACATTCAAAGACAGCGCCACTGCTGCCGCAGCCGCTGCGTTGCGCACGTTGTGAATTCCCGGCGGCGACGAGAGGTGGAAGATCCCGAGATCATCTCCTCTGTACGTCAACCGGAACTCGCTCGCGATTCCATGCAGCTTCACGTCGCTGATCACCAGATCCGCCTGCTTCGACGTCCCGTACGTGATCACCGGCCGCTTCACTCGCGGCAAAATAGCCTGCACGTTCGGTTCGTCTAGACACAACACCACCGAGCCGTAGAACGGAACGCGGTTCGCAAACTGCACGAACACATCCTGAATTTCTTCCAGCGATTTGTACTGGTCGAGATGCTCGCGATCAATCGTCGTGATCACCGCCACCACCGGCGCAAGCAGCAAAAATGACCTGTCGCTTTCGTCCGCCTCGACCACCATGTATTCGCTCTTGCCCACACCCGCATGCGACCCAGCGTGGTTCACGCGCCCGCCCACCACAAACGTAGGATCGAGCCCCGCAGCATCGAGCACCGCCGCCACTAAAGAAGTTGTCGTCGTCTTTCCGTGCGCGCCTGCCACCGCGATGCCGTACTTCAATCGCATCAGCTCGGCGAGCATCTCTGCGCGTGGAATGATCGGAATCTTCAGCCGCGCGGCTTCCACCAGCTCTACGTTCGACCCGACCACCGCCGACGAAATCACCACCACATGCGCACCTTGCACGTGCTCAGCGGCGTGGCCTTCGAAAATCTTTGCGCCAAGCTTGGTCAAACGTTCTGTCACCGGCGAAAGCTTCGTATCCGAACCCGAAACGGCGTAGCCGCTCGTCAGAAGCACTTCGGCAATCCCGCTCATGCCGCTGCCACCGATTCCGACCAAATGTATGCGTTGAAAATTGCGAAACGCGCCGTTCATGACCGCACCAACCCTTCCAGCATGTCCACCATATCTTCCACCGCGCGCGGCCGCGCAAGCTTCCGCGCATTCTGGGACATCTCTCTGGTTCGACTGGGCTGGTCCAACAGGGAGAAAATCTCGGTCGTCAGGCGTTCCGGTGTCAGTTCCTGCTGCGGCACTACTTGTGAAGCGCCCGCGTCGCGCATCGCCGCCGCATTCAGCATCTGGTGCGCGTCGGTCGCGGCGCCGAAGGGGATGAAGATGGCGGCACGTCCGGCGGCAGCTACTTCCGCCACCGTGATCGCGCCCGAGCGGCAGACGATCAGGTCCGCCTGGGCAAACCGCTCCGCCATATTCTCGATGAAGGGTACGACCTCCGCTCGGAATTCACGTCGCGCATAAGCCACGCGAACCGCATTATAGTCGCGTTCTCCGGTCTGGTGCACGATGAAAAGCTGATTTTTTCGGGACGAAAGTATGTCCAGCGAGTCGATTACCGTCCGATTGATGGGCAGCGCGCCGCTGCTTCCACCTGTAATCAGAATGTTGAACGGGTCGCCCGACTGCCGGTCACGATCGGGTATCGCGAAAAATTCCTTGCGGACTGGAATTCCCGTCACCACCGCTTTGCGTCCGAGCCTCTCCGCCGTTTCTTTGAACCCCACCGCGATCTGCGACGAAATTCCCGCCAGCACGCGGTTCGTGAATCCCGGCTCGACGTTTGGCTCGAACACCACCGACGGCACGCCCGTCAGCCGCGCCGCGAGCATCATCGGTCCCGAAGCGTAACCGCCCACGCCGAACGCAACGCCGAACTTGTGGTTGTTAAGTATCCGGAACGAATCGATCATGCCGGCGGGAATTTTCGCGGCATTCTTCAAGAGCTTCATGCCGCCGATACCTTTCAGCCCCGCGGCGCGGATCGTCTCAAGCGGCAATCCCGCTTGCGGCACCAGCCGCATTTCCATCCCGCGCTCGGTTCCTACGATCACCACGCTGCGCACTCCCTCCGGTTCGCGCCGGAGCCACTCTTTCGCCACCGCTATCGCCGGAATCACATGGCCGCCCGTGCCGCCTCCGGCAATCAATAATCTTTTCGAACGGCCCGCCCCGGCGCTCATCGCATCCCATTCCGCCGCGGCACATCGTGCCCCGCAAAATTCCCGCCATTTCTCCGGCTCACAACTCTTCCGCGTGCTGGCTGATGTTCAGTAAGACTCCAGTTGCAAGAAGCATGCCAAAGAGGCTTGAGCCGCCGTAGCTGATGAACGGAAGCGGTATGCCCTTGGTCGGCAGCATCCCCATTACCACGCTCAAATTGATCAGCGCCTGTCCGACGATCATTGTCGTAATTCCGAGCGCCAGAAATTTCCCGAAATCGTCCGGAGCCTTCATCGCTGCCACAAATCCGCGCCAGCCATAGATCGCGAACAGCACCAGCACCACCACAGCTCCTATAAATCCCAACTCCTCGCAGATGATCGAAAAAATAAAATCCGTGTGCGCCTCCGGCAAAAAGAACAACTTCTGCCGGCTCTCCATCAGTCCCACGCCCGTCATCCCGCCCGAGCCCACGGCAATCAGCGACTGAGCCAACTGGAAACCGTGCCCCTTGGGATCCGCGCTCAGCCCGAAGAACGTCTTTACGCGCTCGAGCCTGTACGGCGAACTGACGATCAGCACAAAAATCGCGGGAATCGCCGCCGCCAGCGTCACGCCGATGTATTTCAGGGAAAAGTCCGCCACCCAAAGCATCGCAAACGCGATCAAGCAAATCATGAACGCGGTGCCCATGTCCGGCTCTTCCAGCACCAGTAGCACCACCATCATCACCGTGCCCAGCACCGGAAGTAACGTCCTCTTGATATCGTTCACTCCTGGTGCGCCCGGTGCCCGCCGGTTCTCCAAAAACCAAGCCAGATACAAAATCACCGTCAGCTTCGCCAGCTCCGACGGCTGCAAACTGAGCGGCCCAAGCCTCACCCACCGGTGCACTTTGTGAGAACGGTCCAGAAAAAATACCAGCACCAGCAACACCATCGCGATCGAAAGAAACGTGAAAATCACTTGCGGGTTCCGCAGCTTGCGGTAATCCGTGTTCACAAGCCAGAACATCCCCGCAATCCCCAGCACCACGTACACCATCTGCCGCAGCAAGAAAATGTAGCCCATGCCGAACTGCTCGCTCGCCGTCATCGCCGACGCGCTGAACACCATCACCGCACCAATCAGGCACAGCGCGAACGTGACGCCAAACAGCTTCCGGTCGGGTTGTAGGCTTCTCGGCATCGCTTTTCTGTCGCTCCTACAAAACCTCAGCCATCCTTATATAAGGAATATAAGGACGCGAATCCCTATCCCTTTTCCGGCAGCGGAGCAGCCGTTGCGCTCGCTCCTGCCGACGATTCTTCCGCCAGTTGCTGCACCACCTGCTTGAACGTCCTCCCGCGGTGCTCGTAATTCTCAAACTGGTCGAAGCTTGAACACGCCGGCGCAAGCAGCACCGTATCGCCCGCCTCAGCCGACCGGTACGCCAGATGCACCGCACGCTCGAGCGTGTCTGCACGCTCGATTGGCACCACGGTTCCCAATTCGGCCAAATCGTCTGCAATCTTCGGAGCCGCTGCGCCTATCAGCAGCACCTGCCGCGCGCGTTCTTTCAACAGCGGCACGAGCGGCGTGTACAGACTTCCTTTATCCTTGCCACCCAAAATCACGCGCAGTCCCGATGGGAACGCTTCAAGCGCTTTCACAGCCGCATCCACGTTCGTCGCTTTCGAATCGTTAAAAAACTCCACGCCGCCGATTTCCGCCACAAATTCGAGCCGGTGCTCGACCGCCTGAAACGTCTTCACGCCCTTCGCAATTGCCGTCGGCGTTGCACCCGCCAGATACGAAGCCGCGCACGCCGCCAGCACGTTTTCCAAATTGTGTTCTCCGCGCAGCGGAATCTGGCTGCGCTTCGCCAGCTCCACTTCGAACCCTTCATTGCGGAACATGATGTTGTCGTTCAACAAAAACGCGCCGACCGCGACGCGCTTCTGCCTGCTGAACCAGCACAGCTTCGGCTTTGCCGGCGTCCGCTTCGTCACTTCCGGGTCGTCCGCATTCAGCACCGCCCAGTCGCGTTCGAGTTGGTTTTCAAACATCCGCATCTTCGCCGCGGCGTAATCTTCGAATGTCGCGTGCCGGTCGAGATGGTCCGGCGTCAGGTTCAGCATCACGCCAATCTCAGGCCGGAACGCGTCCACTGTCTCCAGCTGAAAGCTGCTCACCTCCGCCACCGTCACGTCCGTATCCGACGACCTCTCCACAAAGGAAAGCAGCGGCGTTCCAATGTTCCCGCCCACATGCGTCGGAATGTTTGACGTCCTCAAAATGTGCCCCACAAGCGACGTAGTCGTCGTCTTCCCGTTCGATCCCGTAATCGCCACAAGCTTGCCGCGCAGGTAACGCCACGCCAGCTCAATCTCGCTCCAGATCGCGATCCCCTTTTTGCGCGCCGCCGCGAGCGCCGGAATATTTGCCGGAACGCCCGGACTAACCACAATCAGATCCTGCTCGAGAAAACTTTCCTCTCGAATTCCGCCGGCTTCGAGCTTTACTCCCGCTTCGCGCAGCCGCGTCGCCGACTCGCCCAGTTCCGCTTCGCTCCGGTCGTCGGTCGCCGTCACGTGCGCGCCATACGCGGCGCTAAACAGCGCGCAAGCCAACCCCGTGCGCGCGAGTCCAACCACCATCACGCGCTTTCCTTCCAGATCGAAACCCGGCCTCACCGAACCACCTTCCCGCTTTCCGCCGTCACGCTCACAGGCAACTCAAACCGCAACGGCGCTACCGTAATTTCAAAGTCGTCAATGAAAACAGCGCAAACACCAGCGCTACAATCCAGAATCGCACAATAATTTTCGATTCGCTCCACCCCATGAGCTCGAAGTGATGATGCAGCGGAGCCATCTTGAAAATACGTTTGCCCGTCAGCTTGAACGAGCCAACTTGCAGAATCACGCTCAGCGCTTCCAGCACGAACACGCCGCCAATCGAGAGCAGTAAAAATTCCTGCTTGATGATCACCGCCACTGTGCCGATCGCGCCGCCCAGCGCCAGCGATCCCACGTCGCCCATGAACATTTCCGCCGGATGCGCGTTGTACCAAAGGAATCCCAGCGACGCTCCCACCAATGCGCCGCAAAAAATCACCACTTCGCCCGCATCCGGAATCTTCTGAAGATCAAGATAGTCCGCGAAACGCGCGTTGCTCGTAATGTAAGCGAGCACCGTCAACGCGACCGCCGAAACGAGAACACACCCGATCGCCAGTCCATCAAGCCCATCCGTCAGATTCACCGCGTTCGAGCTGCCCACAATCACCAGCACCAAAAACAGCAGCAGCGGCACATACGCCAGCGCCCAGATATACTTCATCCCCAAAATCGAATCGATCACCAGGTCGGGATGCAGCGTCTTCAAAAACGGCACGGTAAGCTGCGTCGAATACGCTCCGTGCGTCTGCAACATCAACAGCACCACGCCGACCACCGCGCACGTCAGCACCTGCAATGAGAATTTCCCGCGCGGCGTCAGCCCCATGTTTCGCTTTCGCACTACTTTGTTGTAGTCGTCGATAAATCCAATCGTACCGAATGCCAGCGTCGCACCCATCGCCAGCAGCACGTACGCGTTGCGAAGGTCGGCCCACAACAGCGTGGGAATTATGATCGACGCGACGATCAGCACTCCGCCCATCGTCGGCGTACCCGCCTTCTTCTGGTGACCCTTCGGGCCCTCCTCGCGGATGTACTGCTTCACCTGCAAGTTTCTGAGCCGTTCGATCACCCACGGCCCCAACAAGAGCGACAGCAAAAACGCCGTCAAGCTTGCCACCGCTGTCCGCACGGTGATGTAGCGGAACACATTCAGCGGGCTGAAGTGCGGCCTGAGCGCGTAAACCAGAAGCCAGTAGAGCATCTCAGCCTTTTTTCCCCGCCGTTTCCGCGGGCGCTTTCACTTTCGCCACTCGCGTGTGCGCCGCATCGATCGCTTCGAGTATCTTTTCCATCTTCACACCGCGCGAGCCTTTCAGCAGCAGCACGTCGCCGGCCTCGACGAATCCCGCAAAAAACCCTGCCGCCTCCGTCGAATCCGTGAAGAATTTCGTTCGCTCTTTCGGAAAGCCTGCGTCGACCGCCGCGCGAACCAGCTCCGCCGCGTCGCCGTTCACACCAACCAGCCAATCGATCTTTCCAAGCCCAGCGATCACGCGCCCACAATCCCGGTGCAGCTCCGCTGAACTTCCGCCCAGTTCCCTCATCTCGCCCGCCGCCAATATCCGCCTCTTAAAACCCGGCGTCGCCGCCAGAAGTTGCGCCACCGAATCAAGCGCCGTCGGGCTCGAGTTGTAACTGTCGTTGATCACCGTGAACCCTTTCTCGAACGCCACCACTTCGCCGCGCTTGTCCGCCGGTGCCAGCTTCGGAAAAACTTCCGTCGCTTCCTCCGCCCCGATGCCCCAGACGCTCGCCGCTGCCAGCGCCGCTACCGCATTCATCACGTTGTGCCTCCCGATCAACGCCAAATCGAGCCGCCTGCGCCCTTGCGGCCACACAAAATCGAAACTCGTTCCATTCAAGCCGCGCTCTTCCACGTTCTCGGCGCGGTACGCATCCTTCTCGTCCGCACTACGCGCGCCACCCGTGCCGTCGAACCAAATCACATTCCCGTGCGCCACTTCCTTCATCATCGCCACACGCTCATCCGCCGCGTTCAGCACCGCCGTTGCGTTCGGCCACGGCAAATGCTCGATCAGTTCGCGCTCGGCCAGCGCAATCTCATTGATCGACGCGAAAAATTCCAAATGCTCCACGGCGATCCGCGTGATCACGCCCACATCCGGCTTTGCGATCTTCGTCAGGCGCGCGAGCTCGCCCGGGTGCGACATGCCCATCTCAATCACCGCCGCGTCGTGCTCGTCATCGAGCTTCAGCAGCGTGAGCGGCAAGCCGTACTCGTTGTTCAAATTTCCCAGCGTTTTCAGAACGCGCATCCGCGAGGCCAAAAGCGCCGCGAAGATTTCTTTTGTTGTGGTCTTGCCCACCGACCCGGCCACGCCGCCGAGTCGCCGTCCCAGTTTCGCCTTACGCCAAATCTCGCAGGCGCGGGCGGCCAGTCGGTGCAGGCCCTCGAGCGTGTCGTCCACAACGAATAGTTTCCCTGCAATTTCGTTGCTGAACTCCGCAGCACGGCTCCGCGCCACCACCGCCGCCACCGCGCCACGATCGAGAGCGCCTGCCACATAACTGTGTCCGTCGTGACTCGCTCCGTGTATCGCAACGAACAGTTCGCCAGGCCCAATCGTTCGGGAATCAATCGAGACGCCGGCCACCCCGGCCACGGCGGCAATCCCGGACGGCCGCGCGACACCCAGAGCTTCCGCGACTTGGCCGGCCGTCCACCGCAATCGTTCTTCTCCCCGGGGCCTGGTCTCACTCGCACGCTCACTTTCGAAAGCGCTCGATTGGACTGCCACATCTAAAATTTCCGCAAAACTCCGCGCGTCTTTTTTGCGTTCCCGTTAGCGCGTCTTTGAATAGCCCTTGCGGCGCAAAATTTTTCGCGCCATCTCCCGGTCGTCGAACTCAAACGTCCGGTCGCGATAAATCTGGTAGTTCTCGTGGCCTTTGCCCGCGAGCAGTACGATGTCGCCTTTCCTCGCTTCATCGATCGCCATTTCGATCGCCGTCTCGCGGTCCGGCTCGATCTTGTAATTTCCGTTCACCTTCTGCAGCCCCACCATCAAATCGTTGATGATCCGCAGCGGATCTTCCGTGCGCGGGTTGTCGCTCGTCAGGATCACAAGATCGCTGAGCGCGCCTGCCGCTTCTCCCATCGGCGGACGCGTCGACCGGTCGCGCTCTCCGCCCGCGCCGAAAAGCACGATGATCCGTCCCGAGGGATTCAGCTCACGCGCCGTTGCAATCAGATTCCGCATTGCATCGTCGGCATGCGCGTAATCGACAACCACCAAAAACGGCTGCCCCTCGTCAATCCTCTGAAACCGTCCCGGCACCTGCTCGAGATTCGCGATGCCTTCTTCGATCCTTGCAACCGGAACGTCCAGCGCGATCGCCGCACCCATCGCCGCCAGAATGTTGTAAACGTTGATTCGCCCCACCAGCGGCGCGCGCACCTCGATCTTTCCGGCCGGCGTATGCGCCGTGAATTCCAGTCCCTCAAAACTCAGCCCCATCTTCTTCGCGCACAAATCCGCCGAATCCGAAAGCCCGTAGGTCAACGTCCGCTTCGCCAATCCTTCCAGGCGCGGCCCGTACAAATCGTCCGCGTTCACGATTGCAACATCCGGCGCACCGTGTCCCGTTCCTTCGAACAGAGTCCGTTTCGCCGCGAAATAGTCGTCGAACGTCTTATGAAAATTCAGATGGTCGCGCGTCAGATTCGTGAAAATTGCCGCAGCAAAGTGGCAGCCCCACACGCGGTCCATCGCCAGCGCATGCGAACTCACTTCCATCACCGCATGCGTTCCACCCGCGTTGCGAATCTCGGCGAACATCTGTTGCAAATCGACTGACTCGGGCGTCGTGTTCTTCGCCTTCCGGCTTCCCGCGGGCGTCCGGTATCCCGTCGTTCCAATCCGCCCGGTCGTAAATCCCGCCGCATGCAAAATTGAATCGACGATGAACGTGATCGTCGTCTTCCCATTCGTTCCCGTCACACCCACAAGCTTGAGCGCATCCGCCGGGTGCCCATAGAAATTCGCGGCCGCCAGTGCCAGCGCTTTCCGTTCTGTATGCGGCTCAAGCTCGATCCACGTCACATGCGCCGGCACATTTGCAGGACGCGGCATCACGCTCGCTACCGCCGTCGCGCCACTTGCAATCGCCGCTCCTACGAATTCGTTCCCATCAGCCTTCGCTCCCGGCAACGCAAAAAACAAACTACCCGGCGCCGCTGCGCGGCTGTCGCACACGACTCCCGTGACGCGCCCGTTCGCCGCGCCACCGTTGCCACCCACACGCACTGCACTGATTCCAGCCAACACGTTCTTCAATTCCATCGTTCTCGCGTCCTCGCGAGCCACTCGAGTTCCCGCCGTCCCCACTTCCGTCTCCCCTTCCATCATCATTTTCAATGTGCAGCCCTCGTTGCCGATGCGGGCACCAGTTTCGCCGCGTGCCCGAAACGCACCGTCACTCCGGTTCCGTGCGGCACAACTGTGCCCGGTTCAGGCGACTGCTCCACCGCAAGACCGTTGCCAATCAGCGTCGGCGTAATTCCCATTCGCGAGCACTGTTCAATCACGGTTCGCACCGGCTGCCCTGTGAAATTCGGCACTTCAATTCCCTGCTCGTTGATTGCAACCGCGTCGCTCGCCGTCGTTGCGCCCGTCGACTTCGCCACCGTCGCCTGATACTTCGCTAGGTCCGCCGAGTCCGCCGCTGCATCGGCTGTGTGCGCCGCATCACTTCCACTTTTCTTGATGTTGCTCGCCTGCTCTTCGTCCGAAACGCCCGGCACATCGTGCGGCACCTCGAGATACGCCAGAGCCTGCTCTGTAATCCGCTTGAACACCGGCCCGCCGACGTTCCCCCCCATGTGTTCCCCGACAGGCGAATCGAACATCACCAGCACCGTGATCGCGGGCGTATTCACCGGCGCGAATCCCACGAACGAAGCCACATACGCTGTCGGCGAATAACGTCCCGTTTTTTCATCGATCTTCTGCGCCGTTCCGGATTTCCCCGCCGCCGTCCAACCGTCGAGCTTCGCCGGCTTGCCCGTGCCCTTCAGAATCACGGTCTCCATCATTTCGCGCAGCGTCGCCGCGGTCTTTTCATCTGTCGCTTGACGCGGCTCCGCACGCGGCGGCAGCACTCCACCAAATCCGCCTTCCACCTTCTCCACGATCTTCGGCGTATACAACGTCCCGCCATTCGCGAGCGCCGAAATCGCGGAGATAATCTGAATCGGCGTGGCGCTCACTTCCTGCCCCATCGCCACCGACCCGATTGAACTCGGTCCCCAGTTCGCCGGTGGCCGCAGCAGGCCCCGCTGTTCGCCCGGCAACTCGATTCCCGTCAGCACTCCAAATCCAAAATCGCGAATCGTCTCGTAAAAGCGCTCCGGTCCCATCCGTTCCGCGATCTTGATCGTGCCCACGTCGCTCGAATTCGCCAGCACGTATGTCACGCTCAGCACGCCGAACGGCTTGTGGTCGTGGATCAGCCGCCCCGCCACCAGAATGCTGCCCATCTGGCAGTCGATCATCTCGTTCGGGTTCGTCAGGTTGCGTTCGATAGCGCCCGCAAGCGTAATCATCTTGAATGTCGAACCCGGCTCGTACGCCGCACTCACCGCGCGATCCATCCGCGTTTCGTCCGAGTATTTCCCCGCATCATTCGGGTCGAAGATCGGGGCGTTTGCGACAGCCAAAAGCGCGCCGGTGTTCGGGTCTTGAATCAGCACAGCGCCACTTCTGGCACGGGTTTCCTTCATTCCCGTAGCGAGTTCTGTTTCGGCGATGGATTGGAGCGTCTCGTCGATCGTCAGCGTCACATTCCCGCCGGGATCAGCCGCCGCTTCGTGCGGGTCGTAGTGACGCTGCTTTCCGTCCGCCATCACCACGCCGTGTCCGGGCTTTCCGCGAATCCATTTGTCGAGCGAGTGCTCGATTCCGCCGATGCCCTTTTCGTCTGTGTCGACATAGCCCAACACGTGCGCAGCGAGCTCGTGCAACGGATACACGCGGCGGTTTTCTTTCTGGAAGAACACGCCTTTCAAATTCATCTCGTCGATGCGCTCGACGGTTTCGGGAGTGAGCTTCTTCGCGATCCGCACCGGTTTGCTCGCATCGCGGATTTTTTGCTCGATGTCGGCGGGCTGCATATCCAGCGCAGGCGCGAGCAGCCGCGCCACCATGCCCGGATCGTTCATGTCGGAGGGATCGGCGAAAACCGAGTCCATCGGAATACTGATGGCCAGCTCGCGGCCTTTTCGGTCGTAGATATCGCCGCGCGGGGGACTGACTTCGAATGTGCGCTGTTGTTGACGCTGGGCTTTTGCGAAGTAATCGCCGTAGCAGTAAAGCTGGAGATACGCCAGGCGGCCCACGACCGCCGCCATCCAAACCACCGCCACGGCCCAGATCAACAACCAGCGGAGACGCGGCCTGCGCTGCTCCATCGATTCCGCCTAACGTTCGAATGATCTCGTGCCGGCCACCATCCGTCAGGCGCCGAAAAACGGCTCGCCACGCGCGAGCCGCTTTGCTTCATCCCACCGCGCAAACTTTTTGGAAGCGCGAATCCGCGCTCACATGCCGCGTTACTGCCGCTGCGCCGCCGTCAAACGCGCTTGCGCCAGCACCGGCTCGGCCGTGCCTTCCGATCCCACCACTTCGCCCGGCGCGTGTACCGTCAATCCCATCTCGTCATGCGCGATCGTGTCCACGCGGCCCGCTGAAGTCAGCGCTGATACCTGCACGTGCAGCCGCTTGTTCATCTCCGCCGATTCCGCGCGCTGCGCTTCGAGCTGCTGCACTTCGTACCGCAGCCGGATGCACTCGAAGTGCTGCCACGCGTAAACCAGCAGGAACGCCGCCATCGCGCAGCCCACCGCCACTCGACGCCCGTAATCCTTCAGCCGCGCCGGAGCCATCGGCCGCACCAGCCGCGAATTGTCGATTCTTTTTACCGTGTAGTATTCCGTCATCCCCGCACCTCGGGCGCCAGGCTTTCTGCCGTCGCCGCTCTTTCAATCACTCGCATCTTCGCGCTGCGTGCTCGCGGGTTTTCCCGTGTCTCCGCCTCGCTCGGTACGATTACTTTCTTCGTCAGCACCTTGTACTCGCCCGTGCGAGCAAGGTCCTGAAACGATCGCTTCACCGCCCGATCCTCCAGCGAGTGATAGCTGAGGACGATCAACCGTCCTCCCAGATTCAAAGTGGCAGGGGTCCGCGAAAGAAACTGCCCGAGTTCCTCCTCTTCTCGATTCACCGCTGTCCGCAGCGCCAGAAACGTTTTTGTCGCGGGATGCAGTCTCTGCCTTCCCCTTGCTTTTCGGCCCCCTGCCACAACCGTTGCCAGGTGTTCGGTATCGCGGATCGGCCGCGCACGCACGATCGCCCTGGCGATTCTGTAGGAATCTCTCTCCTCTGCGTTGTTGTAGAGAAGATTGGCCAGCTCTTTCTCCGACCACTGATTCACAATTTCGTCCGCCGTCAGCGGATTGTCGGGGTTCATCCTCATGTCGAGGTCGGCCGCCCAGCGGAACGAAAACCCGCGTTCAGGGCTGTCGAGCTCAAGAGTCGAAATCCCCAGATCGGCGATCACTCCATCGAACGGCGGCAAGTTCTGTTCCGCCGCCACTTCGCCGATTTGTGAGAACTCTCGATGCACCAGAATCACCCGCTGCTTGTACGGTTCCAGCCGTTCCGCCGCGATCGCCAATGCCTGCGGATCGCGGTCCAGCCCCAGCACCCGCCCCGTGGTCAACTGCCTTGCAATTTCTAAAATATGGCCCGCGGTCCCGACGGTCGCATCTGCGTACATCCCATCGGGCCGAATACTCAGCCAGTCCAGAACTTCCGCCAAAAGGACCGGCGTGTGCAGCACACTCACAAACTAGATACCCAACGATTCCAGCGTCTTCGCGTCTTCCGGCGTGATCGGGTTCTTCTTCATCTCATCCAGGAATCGCGCGTTGTTCCAGATTTCCAGATACGTCAGCCGCCCCTGCACGTTCACTTCGCCTTTCAAATCCGCCTCGTCACGCAGCACCGGGGGCATAAGGATCCTGCCCTGCCCGTCCACGTCCACTTGCTGTCCGTAGTAGCTGGTGCGCGCCAGAAACTTTTGTTTCGCGGCATTCAGCGATGAAACTTTCGCCAGCTTCTTTTCGATCTCTTCCCACGCCTTCAGCGGAAAAACTTTCGCGAAAACTCCGTTCTCGCTCGTCACGTAGTACTTGTTTCCCGATTTGCGCAGCTCCGCCAGGAAGTCGGCCGGAATTTTCATGCGGCCCTTCTCGTCGACAGTTGCTTGATGGCTTCCCCGAAGCATGTGGAACTGAGTCCCGCCCGCCCTGCGTGTGCGCTCTTTGGTTCACTCGTTGGCCGCCCGACCACCGAACCACATTTGCTACCACTTCGCGCCACTTCGAACCACTTTGGACCCCGATTGTAGATGCGCTGCAAACCATGTCAAGCGCTATTCGCGGAGGATCCGTTTTTTCTTGTGGGAAAAGATTTTTTGCGCGGAAACTTCTCTAGTGCTCGTCGGTGGGCAAAACCACAATTAGTTGTGGAACGCGTTTCCCTTCTATCGTAGCGATGGATGCAGCATTGCCACGGCGCGATTTTTTTGTTTCGTATCAGTCAACAGGACCGCCAAAATTTTTGAATCTCGTCCTTGCTTTCGCAAGTTTGAGACCCACTTTACGGCAGCCTCACGCGCGCATCAATGTGCGCCCGCGCCGTCGCACGATCGAAAAACCGCGATTGTTTCATTTTGGAATTCTGGCGAGCTTACGGATTGGGATTCCGTACCGAATCGAGCCCACGCAGCACCGACTGCTCATCCGGCGACAACCCTTGCATGAATCGCGGGTCGTTCAGCGCCGCCGCTCTCTGGTCCGGATTCATTTGCTGCAGCGTGTGAAGCCGGCCGGTCACCAGTTGTTTGCGATCCGGCGACATCGCCTGCCACTTCGGCAGCAGCGATTTCTGCACGTACTGCCGCTGCTCCGGCGACATGCGTTGCCAGGTTTCCTGCCGGTCGCGAATCGCGTTGCGCTCGGTCGGCGAAAGACTGTTCCACTTCTGCAGGTTCTGCCGGATCTGCGCCTGTTGCGCAGGCGGCAAGCTCTTGAAGCGCTCGTTGTTCTGCATAAAGCGCTCCTGCTCCTCCGGCGAACGGTCTCTCAGATTCTCCGCCCACTTCTGCGGCAATTTGGACATCGAGCGTTCGTTCGCGTTTGTCGCGCCGCCCTGCTGAGGATTTCCCGCCGGACGTTGCGCAGTCGCGCCAACGTTCGCCTCCGCGTTCGCCGGTGGGCGGTAGGCATTCGCATTAGCGTTGCCTGCCTCACCGTGCGCCGCACCGCCAGCTTGTGGCGCTCGCGCCTGAACGCGCGCGTTCGGCCGGTTCGCAGGAGGGCGTCCATAGTTCTGCCGCAGCGGAGCGCTCCCGTGGGGCGCTGCGTGTCCACCGCCGCCCCCATGCCGCTGCGCATGAACACACGGAGCCGCAAACCCCACCATCAGGGCTAGCGCGAACGCTCCCAGTGTCCTAGCGCACCGCATTGCATTTCTCCGTTGCCTTACGAAAACGAAAAATTATTCTTCCGCCGCGGGCTGCTGTCCCGCCGGCTGATTCACCGGCTGCGCTGTTGGTTGGCCCGGTACCACCTGATCTTCGGGAACTTCGTCGAGCGCGTCGAACTTGCTCAGCACGTCGTAGTTTTCCAGAACGTCCAGATCCTTGATCGCTTCGAAGTCCTGTTGCTCGATCGCCGCCGTCGTCACGTTCGCATTCTCGCGCGGCAGTTTCGCCATCCACACGCTCAGCGCCAGCAGCATCGCCATCGAAAACGCCAGCCGTGGTTGCGGCACCAGCCATGAGAACCAACGCGGCCGCGCTTCCTGCGCTATCCGTTCACGAATCCTCGCATCGAACGCCGCCGAAGGTTCGATCGTCTCGATCTGGTCCATCGCGCCAAACATCAGGCGGAACTCTTCCGCCCGCGCCCGGCAGCTCGCGCACGAAGCCAGGTGGTCTTCCACCTCGGCGCGGTCCGCCGAATTTGCACGGCGATCCAGATAGGCGATCAATTGATTCGATACGTCATCGCATTTCTTCACGTTGTTCATTACGACCTTCCTTCCCTGCCACCCTCAGCTGGCTGGGACACCAGAGGGGCCAGTTGCACTCGCAGGGTTTCGTAAGCGCGGAACAAAAGTGACTTGAGCGCGCTTTCCGAACATTCCAAAACCTTCGCGATATCCGCGTAATCCATCTCTTCGTACTTGTGCAGCAACACCGCTACGCGCTGCTTTTCCGGCAGCGCTGAAATTTTCTGGCGGATGAATTCCGCCCGGTCTCGCTCCACCATGTGCTCGTCGATGCGCATTTCGCGCGACGGCAGTTGCAACGGCGGCGCTTCATCCTCTTCGAGCGGCGCATCGATCGAAACGTCCATCTGCCGATGCCGGTTATCCCGCACCGAGTTCAACGCCAGATTTGTCGCAATCCGGAACAGCCAGGTCGTGAATTTCGCGCTGGGAGAATACTGGGAGCGCGCCTTGTATACGCGGAGGAAAACTTCCTGCGCCAGGTCTTCTGCCGTCGCTCGATCCCGCACCATCCGGAAAAGAAAATTCACCAAAGGCGAGCGATACTTATGCAGAAGGATCTCAAAGGACGCTTCGTCCCCTGCCTTCACGTCCAGCATCAGTTGGACGTCAGACCTGGTCATAGCCTCCACATTGTATCTAACACCCATCGCACCATAAAGTTGCAAGGCTTGCGTGTGTTCCATACATGGGCCTCTCTGACCCTACGTATGCAACCCGCCCCCCCGCCAAAAGTTGCCCGCGTGGGGCTCACTTTCGAAAGCCGAGCCATCAAACGAGGCACGGGCGGACCGCAATCCCAAGCCATTGACTGAATTGGACTTAACTGAAGGACGCCGAAGCACACCACGAGGCGTGCCCGCCGAGGCGTTCTTCACCCTCGATTCCTCCGAACCCTGTGAATAGTTCCAGGTTTAGGAGCGCTAGTCTTAGAGGTTTTGGATTTAGAAGTGAAAGAGAATCTTGGCCACGATCATTACCGCCACGCCCAGGAAAACCAGCGCGCCCATTCCGACGCCGTGCTCCTTGTTTGACTCCGGCACCAGGTCCGTCGCCGCCACATACAGCGTCACGCCCGCCGAAAGCGGCAACGCATAACTCACCGTCCCGTGCACCACGAACATGAACGCCATTCCCAGCAGCGTCATCGCGCCGAGCAACGCTGACGACAAAACCGCCGCACGCGCGCTCTTCCCGCTGGCCAGCATCAGCGATGCCACCGTGAATCCCTCCGGCAGCTTATGCAGCAGAATTGCCACGAAGATCACGCCGCCCAGCCAGCTTGACACCAGCAGCCCCGCCCCGATCGCCACGCCATCGAAAAACGTGTGAATGCCCAGTCCCAGCAGCGCGGCATAGCTCGCGTGCGAGTGCGCCACCTGATCGTGGTGCTCTTCCTCGCCGAAATGAAAATGCGGCGCGAGCGTGTGCTCAAAAAAATGAACCAGGAAATATCCCGCGAGGACCCACAAGAAAACCACCGGAGTCTCGCCAGTCGTTCGAGATTTGCCGCCCGCCTCGGTCGCTAGCGCGAGCGATTCGGGAATCATCTCCAGTACCGCCGTCGCGAGCATGAATCCCGCGCCCACCGCAATGAAGTATTTCAGGAATCGGTTGGACCATTGCCGGTGCGCGACCAGCACGCCGCCCAGCACGTTGCCGCCGGCCGCCGCCGCGCCGAGCAACGCTCCCAGCAGGATTCGGTTTGAATTGAGGTCCATCGAAATCGCGAGAGAGGTCAGAGCTTTAGCTCCGACGTATCGAGCTCATAAGTTACGGGCTTGCAGCCCCTAGTGCGGATCGGGGGAGTAAAGCCATGGACCAGGCCTTTGACGTCATCCAGAGGCCGATTCATCGGCCGAAGGATCTCCCCCCGATTTCCATAGCGCGGACTTCAGTCTGCGCCGCTATCGCACTCCCCGAGACATGCTCTACCCCGAGTGGCGGAATGAGATCACGTCGCCGTCTTGCACGATGTACTCTTTGCCTTCGAGCCGCACCTGCGCCTTCTCGCGTGCCGCGCCCATGCTGCCCGCATTCACCAGGTTTTCCCAGTTCACCACTTCGGCTTTGATGAAGCCGCGCTCGATGTCGCTGTGAATCGCGCCCGCCGCCTCCTGCGCGTTCATTCCGCGCTTGATCGTCCACGCCCGGCATTCGGGCTCGCCCGCTGTCAAAAACGAAATCAGTCCGAGCAGTTGATAGCTCGCTTGAATCAACCGATCGCGACCGGAAGTTTTCAGGCCGTATGCGCTCAACATCTCGGCCGCTTCCGCGTCGGGCAGTTCGGAAAGTTCGGCTTCGATTTTTCCGCAGAACGGCACGATCAGCGTTTTCGGCTTGGATGTGAGCTTCTCAAGCTTGTACTTTGCAATCGCGTTGTCGATCTCGGGCGCTTCGTCGTCCCCGAGATTCAGCACGAATAGCATCGGCTTGCGCGAGAGCAATTCGAAGCTGCTCAGCCGCTTGGCCTCGTCCGGCTTCAGTTCGAGTTCCCGGAGCGGCTGTTCGGATTCCAAAGCCGCGCGGCACTTCTGCAGCACAGCGAACTCGGCTTCGAGCGCCGGCTCTTTCTTTTTCTTCAGGTCTTTCTCGACACGCTCGATGCGCTTCGAAATTTGCTCGAGGTCGTAGAGCATCAGCTCCACTTCCACCGACTCGATGTCGCGCATCGCGTCGAGCTTGTCACCCGGATGCGGAATCGCCGGATCTTCGAACAAACGAATCACGTTCGCCAGCGCATCCGCTTCGCGCAACGGCACGAGCGACGCCGAATTCTTTTCGCGGTCCTTCTGCAATCCGCCCACATCGACGTACTCGATCGTCGCGAATGTATTCTTCTTCGGTTTATAGAGTTCCGCGAGCGCCAGCACGCGCGGATCGGGCACTTTTGCGATGCCAATGTGCGCCTGGTTCGGCGTGCTCCGCCCCTCCACCTTCGCTTTGGTGAGGATCCGGAACAGACTCGACTTTCCTACTTGCGGCAGACCAATAATTCCCGTTTTCATAAGCCCTTGATAGTAACATGCGAAGTCGAAGTACGGAGCCTCACCCCCGCATTAGGCGAGCGCAGCGAGCTGTAACATAGACTGTCAGTTTGTGACGCCGGTTGGCGCCGCGCACAAAGAAAATAAAAAGTCTCTCTCAACCGCGATGAAATACTGGGGCTACGCAATTGCAATCGCTGTCGCCGTTTTCGCGGCGTACTGGCTTTCCATTTGGATCCGCTACGCGACGCAACGGAAGCAGAGCCGCACCTGGCCGGTCGCTCCGGCGACAGTGGAAGGCGCCACAGTCGGCTTCGTCAGCCGCGGCGTCGGAGTAAGAATTCCTGCGGTGTACTTCAACTACCGTTACGCCGCGAACGATCGCTCGTATACCGGACTCTTCCTGGTCCACGGCGGCAGCAACATGCAACTCAAAACCGTAAAAGACCGCTTCACCCGGAAAACAATCAACGTCCGCTACGACCCCGCGAATCCGAGCGTCTCGCTGATCGAGCCTCTCTCCGCCGACGACCTAGTCGGCTTCAAACCCTCCCAAAACCCATTCTGGCTACGCCAAGCCCCCGTCCCCTCGATCGAAGAAACCATCAAGTTCAGCTAGGCTCACGATTCAATCTTCATAAAGCAACTCGCGCGTCGTTAAGTTCGTGGTTTTCCGATTATCGCTTCTCCACACATGCACGCCGCGCCGCTCGATCCAGTTGCCGCGCTCGTCATCGACGTAAGTGTAGGTCTCGACTGACTGTGCTTTTTCTTCAAAGTCGCTAAACGTCCACAGTTTCCAAAGCCTGCCTCCGTCGCCGTAGTCGTATTTATATTTACCGTCTCCGAGCGGCGAACCATCCGCTTTTTCCCCGCGCGTTCTTAGGATTCTTTCGAACTCGTCATACTGCGTGACCCACCGATGCGACACGCCTCCCAACGCTCCCCAATAAGTCCCAATGGAACCGACCAGCTCTCCATCACGATATTCGAACTCTTTACGCGTCAGCGGCGTCCCATCCGCCCGAAAGCTCGCAAGTACCAACGGCCGCTCTCCCTCCAACTCGTTAACGTGTCTATGAATCGCCTCGCCTCCGGCGTTCCGCGTGACGCTCGTCTTACCATCCGCTTCGTACTCAACGGTGCAGGACGAAAGCGGAGCGCCCGCCCCGTCTGTCTTCACGGTGCCGATTACACGCCGTTGCACGTCATACTCGAAGCATTCGACGTCACCCACCACCCCGTCGAAACGGTAGCGCGTCGCGACCAGCACGAGCCCTTCCGAAGAAAATTCAATTTGAAATGAATCGAAATCGATGAGGTGGTCGAGCGGTGCTAAAGCGGTGCGGCGTTCCCTGAGTTGCGTAAGCCTGCGGACGGGACCAGTTACGTCGTAGTGTTTTCTCACTCCTCGTGTGCGAGCGCTGCCCGGTAGTCACCGCGCGCCCTGCAACAATTACATTCTACCGCGACTCGGCTAGCTATAATCTTTGCATCCACCATGTCCACCGAACTCAAACTCCCCTACGACCACGTCGCCGCCCACGCGCATCTGACAGCGAAAGACAAACGCCTCGCCCGCCTCATCGCCAAAAACGGCGAATTCAAATTCGCGCTCGACACCTGCGACTCGGTCTACGAATCGCTCCTCGAAGCCATCGTCCATCAGAGCATCAGTGGCAAAGCCGCTGCCAAAATTTTCTCGCGTATCAAAGCGCTCGGCGCAAACCGTCACTGCCCCACGCCGCACGAAATTCTCGCCACATCCATTCAAGCTCTTCGCGAAGCCGGACTCTCGAACGCCAAAGCCGCCGCGATGCACGACCTCGCGCAAAAAACCATCGACGGCATCGTCCCGACTCTCGACGCCGCCCACGCGCTCTCCGATGAAGAACTCGTTGAGCGCCTCGTCTCCGTAAGAGGCATCGGCGCCTGGACCGTCGAAATGTTTTTGATTTTCCGTCTCGGGCGCCCGGACGTGCTCCCGATTCACGACTACGGCGTGCAGAAGGGTTTCGCGCTCACCTACAACAAGCCGTTCATCCCCAAGCCGCGCGAACTCGCCGAATTCGGCGAACGCTGGCGCCCCTACCGCAGCATCGCCAGCTGGTACATGTGGCGCGCCGTCGAACACTACGGCAAAAAGCGCAAAGTCACCAAAGCCCCAACCAAAAAACGCGCCAAGAAGAAATCGTCGAAGAAGCGCGTCACAAAATCGCGCCGCACAAAACCAAAACGCCGCGCCCGGAAATAACAGTCGCTATTCGATCGGGCTCTTCACCGTCAGATACAGCGAAGCAAGTCCGATCAACAGCACCGCGCCTTCCAGCCCCACCGACACCGAGTGCAGCTTGTCGAACTCCGCCCGCCGCGAATCGTCCGCCGGCGTCTTCTCCACCGATCCCATCGCCGTCCGCAACTCGTTCATCCGGTGCGTCACTTTGTTCTGGGAAATCGCCGTCAGCAGCACCATCAACACCACGCCGGTCATCGCCGGCTTCGAAAACACGCGGATCGATCCCGCGATCGCCCCGCCCGCAATCAGAAAAACGATCGCCGCGATCAGCCCCAGCGCGTGCAGCCGCGAAAGCGACTGCCCCACGAGCAGCCCCGCGTCGTCTTTCGCTCGCAACACCGCAAACGCCGATGGCGCCACCACGGCGCTGAAATAAAAAATCGACCCAATCCAGGTCCCTAACGCCAGCACCTGCAAGAATCTCAAAAAGTTAGTCATTCAATTCACCGCCCGTTTAGACGTTCGTCTCACTCTCACGGTTCCGTCTTCCCAAGCTTTTTCGTCGCCGAACCGACTGAAGTTTCCGTTATCCAGAGGCCGATACATCGGCTGAAGGATCCCTCTGCGATTTCCCCAGCCCCGAGATCGCCACAGTCAGACGTGCGGGCACCTCACCCGTTCGAATATTTCTTCAGCCCGCAGTGCATACACCTACGCGCGAAAACGCCGACTCGATACCACCAGGTTTCTCCGAAAAGTTCTCCGCAACGCGGACATCGGAAAGAACCCAGCCCGCCGGCGCCGCACGCTAGTAAAACGAGCCAACCGAACATTGCGATCGCGAATAGTGAGGGAATCTTGGTCAAATTTGCCAGTAGCCGCGCCACGGCGCTAAATGGCACGAATCCAACCAGCGCGACGAGTACGATATTGCGCGAGCGCCGGTACTCGTCCCACTGTCGCCCGTAATTCGCCACGTCAGCCCGGCCCCCCCAGCAGTCAAAAAGTACAGCTACTCCGTGAGCACACACACACAAATTGCCCCGCCGTGCGTCCAAGCGGTGATGGCAAACTTATCCTGTATCCGAATCTCGTAAAGGGAGTGGTGGGCGACAAAGGACTTGAACCTTTGACCTCTCCCGTGTGAGGGGAGCGCTCTAACCAACTGAGCTAGTCGCCCGCGTAAACCGAAGCAGAAGCTAAATTTGTAGCAGAAGGCCTTGGGAATTGCAAACCACTACCGTGTCTCCGGCGAACTCATCCCCCATCTCTGCCCGCCTGGCGGATCTCGTCCGCAACATCTCCAAAGCGGTTAAGGGCAAGGACGAAGTCATCAAGCTCGCGCTCACCACCCTTTTCGCGCGGGGTCACCTGCTCATAGAAGACGTTCCCGGCGTCGGCAAGACGACCCTCGCTCACGCGCTCGCCCGCTCCTTCCGCTGCTCATTCCAGCGCATCCAGTTCACCTCCGACCTGCTTCCCGGCGACGTGATCGGCATCAGCGTCTTCAATCCCGTCTCTCACGAATTCGAATTCAAGCCCGGCCCGATCTTCGCCAACATCATCGTCGCCGACGAAATCAACCGCACCACGCCGAAAACGCAGTCCTCGCTCCTCGAAGCAATGAACGAAGCGCAGATCACCGTCGACAACCACACCCACCCGCTTCCGAATCCGTTTCTCGTGCTCGCCACCCAAAATCCCATCGAGCACCACGGCACCTATCCGCTGCCCGAATCGCAGCTCGACCGCTTCCTCATGCGCATCCGCATGGGCTACCCCGGCCGCGAAAGCGAAAAAGAAATTCTGCGCAATAACGCCGGCCACGCGCCCGTCGACTCGATTACTCCCGTCATGGATGCTGCCGACGTCGTCGCCATGCAGGAAGCCGTCTCCCGCGTAAAAGTTCACGACAGCCTGCTCGACTACGCTCTCGAAATCGTTGACCGTACGCGCCAGACCGAGCTGCTCAGCCTCGGCGTCAGCCCTCGCGGCGCCGTCATGCTCCATCGCGCGGCACAAGCGCGCGCCTTCGTCGAAGGACGCGACTTCTGCCTGCCTGACGATTTCAAAAGGCTCATCGTTCCGGTCTTCGCGCACCGCGTCGTGGTCAGCTCGCGCTACGTCTCCACGCAAAAGAAATCCGAGCAAGCCGAAGCCATCCTCGGCGAAATCGTCGACTCCACTCGCGTTCCGGTCTAGCGCCATGCGGAGCCGCGCCTGATGGCCGAATCCACGCTCCATCGCCTTTGGGAACAGCGCGACCGCGGGGGCTGGCGCAACTTCGCCCTCGCCATCGCCGTTCTGTCCGGCGCGCTGATCGTCGCGCTCTTCTCCGCCGCCGCCGCGCAGCAGGGCCGCATCGTTCTCGCTGCCACCACCACGGCAGTTGCGCTCGGACTCGCCGGATGGGTCGCCGTCACCATCGTTCCGCGCCTCGCCAAACGCACCAGCCTCCGCTGGATCGTCTACCAGGTCGACTACAAGCTCACGCGCGAAGGCATCATCTACCTCGCCGCCGTTTTCATTCTCGTGCTCGCCGCCGTCAACACCGGCAACAACATGCTCTTCATGATTCTCGCCTGCGCTCTCGCGGGAATTTTGATTTCCGGCGTTCTCTCTCGCGCCGTCCTCACCGGCGTCGATCTCCATTTCGATTTGCCCGAGCACATTTTCGCCGGCCAGCCCGTCCTCGCCGAAGTCGAGCTGCAAAACGAAAAACAGATGCTCCCGTCCTTCTCGCTGCGTGTCGTCGGCGATCCGAAAAAAGATAAAAAACCGGGCGCGAGCGAAATTCTCTCGAAGCCCGTTTTCTTCCCGTACATCCCGCGCCTCAACTCGTCGCGCCAGAAAGTCGAAGTCACCTTCCCGCGCCGCGGCGTCTATCGCCAGGATTCCTTCGGCATCCGCACGCGCTTTCCCTTCGGCTTCTTCGAGAAGACGCGCATCGTCGACTCAAAACTCGAAATCGTCGTCTATCCGCGCGTCACAGACACCGATCCCTTCTACGAAGTCCTCCCGCTCATCAGCGGCGAAATGTCTTCGCAATTCCGCGGACGCGGACACGAGCTACACTCGCTCCGCGAATACACCACCAACGACAGCGCCCGTTTTGTCGATTGGAAAGTTTCCGCGCGCGCCGGACATCTGATGGTCCGCGAATTCGCGCGTGAAGATGAACGCCGCGTCCTGCTCGTCTTTGATCCGTTCGTCGGCGCGCCGCCGCCAGATTCCGATGAACCCGCCGTGGCCAACTACTCCGATCGCTTTGAACGCGCCGTTTCGATGGCCGCCTGCATCGCCTGGCACTTCAACATGCTCAATTCCGGCCTGCAGTTCCGCACTCACAAATTTTCCACGCCGATGGCGCCCGCCAACGAAATCATCTACGACGCGCTGCGCGAACTCGCGCGCATCCAGCCTGATCCCTCTTCCCTCGGCGGCGCCTTCCTCGACGACCTCGCCTCCGATCACGAATTCTTCAAAATCATCATCACCGCCCGCCCCCAGACCAGCATCCCCTCCGCTCTCTGGTCCAGCTCCTACTTCCTTTTCATCGACCGTCTCTAGTGGGATAGCCGACCCGGCTGTCTTCCTACGACCACTCATCGCGCTACCATCACGCTCACCGCCGGCCCTCTCTCCGACGCTGAGCCCCGCTTTTCCGGGTGCCGCATCCTTTTCCTCTCAAAAGGCTGCGTCCTTCTTTAGCTTTCGCTTCTTGCCCCCACTCATCGCCGCCACCGCCCTCTCCGCAATCTTCCGCGTGGCACTAGAAATCGGCACAGCCCCCAACTTTGCCAACGTCAGCACCCGAGTCCGCGCCACCTTTGGCAACGTCTCCACTCTCAACAAGTAAGGTTCCAGCGTAATGTCGCGAAACGTCACCCCATGCCGAGCCGCCTCCAATTTCTCCAACTTCACATCGCCGTTCAGCCCCAACGTCTCTCGTAGATGCTCCCGTAGCTCCACCCGCGCACTCCTCTTCACATCCACCGCCGGAAACTGCCACATCCGTGAGAAAAGCACATCATCATGCGCCCCCGGATCGCGCACCAGTAACGTCCTCCCGCGCCCATCCACAAGCACCGCCGCCGCAATCGTCACCGTCACCGTAGCCCGTTTCCTCCGCGGCTCCGGAATCTCGCCCGTAATCCCCAACGCGTACGCCTTGCATTCATGCACCACGGGGCAAACGAGGCACGTCGGACTCTTCGGCGTGCAACAAACTTCGCCCAGCTCCATCAACGCCTGATTCCAATCTCCCGCCTGCTCTGCCACCAAACATTCGTTCGCGATCTCGCCGAGTGCCGCCCAATTTTCCGACGCGCGCAATTCGCCTCGTATCACGTTGATTCGCGCCAACACCCGCGCCACATTTCCATCAAGCACTGCAAGCGGCACATCGTACGCGATGCTCAATACCGCCGCTGCTGTGTAAACGCCGATGCCTGGTAGCGCCAGCGCAGCATCCAGGTCGCGCGGAAACACGCCTCCGTAGTCAGCGACGATCTTCTTCGCCGCCTCATGCAGGTTCCGCGCCCGGCTGTAGTAACCGAGTCCCGACCACATCTTCAGCACTTCCCGCTGCGGCGCTTCCGCCAGCGCCTTCACATTCGGAAATCGCGCAAGAAACCTCTCGTAATATGGAATTACCGCCGCAATCCGCGTCTGCTGCAGCATCACCTCCGCGATCCACACGCGATACGGATCGCGCGATGCCCGCCACGGCAGCTCACGCCGGTGCTGCACAAACCACGCCAATAAATGTTCCTGCAATTTTTTCAGCGCAGGCCCAGCCGACTGTTCACGCATCGCGGGTTAGTGTCGCACGAACTCCGCCCCTCGATCGGTGCCCGCCAGAAAGTACAGTCCTGGGACTCCCAAAATTTCCGTCCC
>JBEKJW010000008.1:0-58980 GCA_050011035.1 Candidatus Acidiferrales bacterium | reverse complement strand
GACCACTACCTCCTCCGCCAGCACAAAGAAATGCTCCGCTCTCAACCCCAACACGACCAGTGACCGCCGCTTCGATTGCCGCGCTCGATTCGCCCGCGGTCGAATTTATGAAGCACGACCCGTGGCCATTCATCGGTTTTGCATTGTTGGCTGGGGGGAACTTCCTGTACTTCCACATGTTCCTCAAGCTTCAAAAAGTTGGCGCGAGCGTTATCGGCACGGCCGCGCAATGGAAGATACCTTTGCTATATGTCCGGGAAGCGAGCCAGCGCGGATGGTCACCTTGGCTCGCTTACCTTACGACGTTTCTCTACGCGGCCGGCGCCGCCTTCATCGTGTACGGTCTTTTCCACCTCTACGACTAGTGCGATCCCTTTAGAGTGCGGGAGCGAAGCTACCGCTTTGCCGCAAGCTCCCACCCCATCACTCCGTCGCCTCGTCAACCACTCGTTAGTCCCCGTCTCGTCCGTCGTCTTCGGCCTTTGACGTCATCCAGAGGCCGATTCATCGGCCGAAGGATCTCTCTTCCGGTTTGGCGCCAACTCACAAGAACGTTCGTCGTCCGCTCACCGTCCTTGTCACTCCGGTCACCGAAGATTTTGTGCCTTACGTATCACTTCTTCGCATCAAAAAGTTCTGCCTTCCTTGACAACCCTCGCCCCGCACATATAATCAAATTTAGGTACCCGACACGGGGAAAAATCGATGTTCTTCGATATCAACGAGCTGGCACTGCGAAAGATCCGGATCCGGAAGAGCTACGCCCCGGGCACGATCGACTATCACTCCGGCGAATTCCGCCAGATCGAGCCCCTGGAAGTGCGTGCTACCGCCGAGATGGCGGATAACCAGATCCGCGTGTACGGCAACCTGCACACCCGCGTCGAAATGGTGTGCGCGCGTTGCCTGGATGGCGTGGTCGAAGAAATCAGCCGCGATTTCGACCTCTATTACCGCCCGATGAACTCGCTGCCCGAAAATGAAGAGTTCAAACTGAACGACGACGACACGGAAGTGGCCTTTTATGAAGGGGATGGCATGTTCCTGGCGGACGTGCTCGCCGAACAGGTGATCCTCGGCCTTCCCATGAAGGTCATCTGCCGCAGCGACTGCCGCGGCCTGTGCGCTCACTGTGGTGCCAACCTCAATAACGAAGAATGCCGCTGCGAGAAGCACGCGGCCGACCCACGTCTCGCCCCGCTCGCCCGGCTCAAGCAGGACTGGTTCAAAAAGCAATAAGACGCTAAACTAGTTGCTTACCTTTAAGCCGCTCTGAGTAGCGGCCTGTCACTAGGAGCTTTGCAATGCCGAATCCAAAACGACGTCACTCTCATGCGCGCAAGAACAAGCGCCGCGCCCATGACTTTCTGACGCCACTTTCTCTGGCCGATTGCCCCAATTGCCACGAGAAAAAGCTGCCCCATAACGTCTGTCCCTCCTGCGGCTACTACAAAGGCCGTGAAGTGATTGACACCACGTCGAAGACAGCCTAAGTTCCCTTCATCTTTGATCCGAACCGGTCGTTGGCTCTCAGGGTGTTCTGAATGATCACCATCGCCGTCGATGCCATGGGGGGAGATCATGCGCCTCGCGCGGAAGTAGAAGGGTCCATTCTCGCCGCGCGCGAGCTTGGCGTGCGCATTCTCCTGGTTGGCCTCGAGGATCGCGTCAGGCAGGAGCTTGCCCGACACAGCCTCCGCAACCTTCCCATTGAGGTCGTGAACGCCACTGAGGCGATCACCATGAGCGACTCGCCCTCCCAGGCTTTCCGCCGCAAGAAGGACAGCTCGGTCCATGTCGCCGCGAAACTCGTCAAAGACGGTGCAGCCGAAGCTCTGGTCAGCGCGGGGAACACCGGCGCCGTGATGACGGTCGCGCGCTTCGTCCTCGGCACGCTTGCCGCCGTGGACCGCCCGGCGCTTGCAGCGGCGTTTCCCAACGCCAAGGAAAAGCTCACTGTGATTCTCGACGTTGGCGCGAACGTCGACTCCAAGCCCGAGCAGATCGAACAGTTCGCGGTCATGGGCGAGATCTACTACCGGACCATCTGGGGCACGAAGCGCCCGCGCGTCGCGCTGCTTTCGATCGGTGAAGAGGAAATGAAGGGCAACGAACTCACTCGCGAAGCCGCGGCCCGCCTGAAACAGCTGCCGATGAATTTCGTCGGCAATGTCGAAGGCCGCGACGTTTTCAAAGGTGACGTCGACGTAATCGTCTGCGACGGCTTCATCGGCAACATCGCGCTGAAGATCAGCGAAGGCCTCGTCGAGCACGTCGGCGGCATGCTCAAAAAAGCCATCAAGAGCAGCATCGCATCGCAGGTCGGCTACGTTCTCTCGAAGCAAGCATTCGACAGCTTCCGCAAACGCACAGACTCCTCGGAAACCGGCGGCGCCCCACTTCTCGGCGTTCGCGGCATCACCATCATCGGCCATGGCCGCTCCAACGCCGTCGCCATCAAAAATGCTATCCGCGTCGCCACCGAGCTGTGCCGCACTCGCTTCAACGAAAAAATCGAACAGGAGCTCTCCGCTTCCGCCGTCGCCTCTCGCGGCTGACCGAACGGACCCGATCGCTCATGAGCAAAGTTGCTTTCCTCTTTCCAGGACAGGCCTCGCAGTACTGCGGCATGGGCAAGGATCTCGCCCAGAATTTTCCCGAATCTCAGGGCGCTCTCGAACAGGCTGACGCCGCGCTCGGCTTTCCCATCTCCAAGATGTGCTTTGAAGGCACCGAAGAAGAGCTGAAGCTCACCGAAAACACGCAGCCCGGAATTCTCTCCGTTTCCATCGCCGCCTATCGCGCTCTTGAAAAGCGCGGCGTCGTACCGGATTTCGTTGCCGGCCACAGCCTCGGCGAATATTCAGCGCTCGTCGCTGCCGGCGGAATTGAATTCGCCGATGCCGTGAAGCTCGTCCGCGCCCGCGGAAGATACATGCAGGAAGCCGTGCCGCCTGGCGAAGGCGCAATGGCCGCGATTCTCGGCATGGCTCCGTCCGACGTTGCCGACGTCTGCAAAAAGGCCTCGCAAGGCGAAGTCGTCTCGCCCGCGAACCTCAATTCGCCCGAGCAGACCGTCATTTCCGGCGCCGCCGCCGCGGTCAAACGCGCCGTCGAGATCGCCTCGCAATCCGGCGCCAAGCGCGCCGTGATTTTGCCCGTCTCCGCGCCCTTCCATTGCGCATTGATGATGCCCGCGCAGAAGCGCCTCGAAACCGATTTGCGCGCCGCGCGCTTTTCGAGCTTGAAATTTCCGCTCATCACCAACGTCGACGCCGAAGCCATCACCACCGGCGACGAAGCGCGCGAATCGCTCATCCGCCAGGTCACCTCGCCCGTCCGATGGCTCGATTCAATTCGCGAGATGATCGAAGCGGGCGTCAGCGTTTTCGTCGAAGTCGGCCCCGGCAAGGTGCTCTGTGGACTGCTTCGCCAGATCGATCGATCGGTTCGCGCATTGAACGTCGAAGACGCGGCCAGCCTCAACGCAACGATCGAAAAAATCACACAGGACCGCAACGCGCCGCCGGCGAGTTAGTCTGACGATCCATTCAAATGTGGTGTTTAACCAAATCTGAAGCCGAACTATGGTGTGGGAGTAAAGGTCTCAGCCTCGATTCCAGTCGGGAACCGGATCAGAGCAAATGGAGTCACAGAGTTCGAAAGCCTTTGACTGGTAGCAACTGGGCACGCCTCACATGGGCGAGCGGCTTCATCGCATCCTTTACTGACCCGGTTCGAGAGTCACTCTTGTGGGTCACCCAAACAGGCGTTTGGCCGAGCAGTGAGAACTGGTCTTTGTTCTATCGCTTACGTCAGAGTTACGGCGAACTTCGGCGAATTGAAGAAGCGCCCGCTCAAGTATTTCTGCGCCACGAAATTGTTGACCTTACGAACTTCGTGGAGGTCGCGCTGATTTGTGGATGGGACTTTTATATCCTGGATTCTCGCCGCTGGGTTTTTGTAAGCCACGACGAATTTGTGGAATTCCGCACGATGGACCCGGGCGTCGAGCAGCTTACGGACCGGTTCGAGTAGATATGGCAATCGCCCTCGAGAGGTTGATCCTAAAATGTGTTCTCTGAAAGAAAAAGTTACTCTCATCACCGGCGCGTCGCAGGGAATCGGCCGCGCCACGGCGCTCGCCTTCGCATCGTCCGGCGCGAAGGTTGCCGTCGCTGCGCGCCAAGTCGCAAAGCTTGAAGAACTCGTGAAGGAGATCGAAGCCGCGGGCGGAGAAGCGCTCGCCGTCCCTCTCGACGTCGCTGACCCCGCTCAGGTCAAGACCGCCTTCGCCGCCGTCCTCGCGAAATTTGGCAAGCTCGACGTCCTCGTCAACAACGCCGCCATCACCCGCGACACGCTCGCTCTTCGTATGAAGGTCGAAGACTGGGACGCCGTGCTTCGCACCAACCTCACCGGCGCGTATCTCTGCATTCAGCAAGCGCTCGGCGCGATGCTCAAGGCGCGCTACGGCCGTATCGTCAACATCACTTCCGTCGTCGCGCAGACCGGCAACGCCGGCCAGGCCAACTACGTCTCCTCGAAGGCCGGCCTCATCGGCCTCACTCGCGCCATCGCCGTCGAAGTCGCCTCGCGCAGCATCACCGTCAACGCCGTCGCGCCCGGCTTCATCGAAACGCCCATGACCGACCCGCTCTCGCAGGAACTCAAAGACAAAATGAAGTCCATGATTCCTCTGGGCCGCTTCGGCACCGACAAGGAAGTCGCTTCCGCCGTCATGTTCCTCGCCAGCGACGAAGCCGCCTACATCACCGGCCAAGTCCTCGACGTCAACGGCGGCATGTACATGGGCTAGCTCCTTTTCGCTCGTAAATTCTTTAGACTTCGCTGCGCGTGCCCCTCGTGATAAGTTGACCCAGCATTGCGCCACGCTTAAAATGTTAAGGTTGTTCAGGTGGCATCGTTCGCCTTGGCTGGGGCCCGGAGGCCTCAGATAGCTGAAACGGAGGAAAGATCAGAATGGCCAGCGTCGAAGAACGCGTGAAGCAGATTATCGTCGAACAACTCGGAGTAGATGAAGCTGAAGTCACTCCGACCGCTTCATTTGTGGATGACTTGGGCGCGGATTCGCTCGACACCGTCGAGCTCGTGATGGCTTTCGAAGAAAACTTCGGGATCGAAATTCCCGATGAGGACGCCGAAAAAATCGCCACGGTGAAAGACGCGAACGAATACATCGAGAAGCACGCGAAAAGCAAGTAAGCCGTCCGCCGGTTTTACCAATCCGAACAGGAGTGCCGTTTGAATCGCCGAGTTGTCGTCACGGGAGTAGGACTGGTCTGCGGATGCGGTATCGGGACCGAGGAAGTCTGGACCAATCTGCTTGCGGCCAAAAGCGGTATCGGGCCCATCACGCATTTTGACCCCACCGCTTTCGACTGCCGCATCGCCGGAGAAGTGAAAGGCTTCGATCCTCTCAACTGGCTCGAAAAGAAAGAGCTGAAGAAGACCGGCCGTTTCATCCAGCTCGCTCTCGCCGCTTCCGAATTCGCCATGAAGATGTCCGGCCTTGCAGTCGACGAAAAAAACGCCGACCAGACCGGCGTCTATATCGGCTCCGGCATCGGCGGTTTCGACGTCATCGAGCGCGAACACTCCAAATATCTCGCCGGCGGCCCGGGAAAAATTTCGCCGTTCTTCATTCCCGCGACGATCGTCAACCTCGCGTCAGGCCACGTCTCCATCCGCTACGGCGCAAAGGGGCCGAACTCCGCTACCGCCACGGCGTGCTCCGCTTCCGCGCACGCCATCGGTGACGCGTTCAAAATCATTCAGCGCGGCGCGGCTGACGTGATGATCACCGGCGGCACCGAAGCCGCCATAACGCCTATGTCCGTCGGCGGTTTCGCCGCCATGCGCGCCCTTTCCACGCGCAATGACGCGCCTGAAAAAGCCAGCCGCCCGTTCGAAGCGGCGCGCGACGGTTTCATCGTCGGCGAAGGCGCCGGTGTGTTGATCCTCGAGGATTTGGAATTCGCGAAAAATCGCGGCGCAAAAATCATCGCGGAAATCGTGGGCTATGGCATGTCCGGCGACGCTTACCACATCACCCAGCCCGCGGAAGGCGGCGACGGCGGCTATCGCGTCAGCATGGCCGCCCTTAAGGACGCCGGAATCACGCCCGATCAGGTCGACTACGTCAACGCCCACGGCACTTCCACGCCGCTTGGTGACGCCATCGAAACCGCCGCGCTCAAGCGCGTTTTCGGCGACCGTGCCAAAAAAGTTCCTATCAGTTCCACGAAGTCGATGACCGGCCATTTGCTCGGCGGCGCCGGCGGTCTCGAAGCCGGAATCAGCGTCCTCGCGCTGCGCGATCAAATTCTTCCGCCTACCGCGAATTACGAAACGCCCGACCCGGCCTGCGACCTCGATTACATCCCCAACGTCGCGCGCAAAGCCGCGGTCACCTACGCCCTCAGCAATTCCTTCGGCTTCGGCGGCACCAACGCCTCCCTGATCTTCAAGCGCTGGGAATAGTAGAGCCGCTCGACCGCTCCCCGGTTGCGTGCAACTTATAGCTCTCAAATACGACGAGCCCATTCGCCCCGTATGAAGAATTAATTTCAAGCAGCTTCGACTTAGACCCACGCAACCACGCCACCGCGTCAGTATCCGGGCCGTCTGGACCTGCGAGGCCCAGCGTCGCGACATCCTCCGCAGTGGCGCTCGCCACGTCGCGCACGATCAAGTCAAAAATGATGTTGCCTTCGCGAACCTCCCAAATTCCCATCCGCGTCACGCCGCGCAGCTCGAGCGTGAATGTCTCGCCGCTCACGTTACGCAAATAGAATTCGACCACTCCGCCAGCGAGTATTCGCAGCCCATCCAGAAGTTCGTCGTGGAATTTTGGAAGCTCAGTCACGAAGCCACTCTTCCTACTCCCGCTTCGGTTGCTTCGGCTTCACGTCCACCCCCGGGCGCATCGGCTCTCCAGGGTCGGTCGTGGCTGTCGTGAGGTCCGCCTTGCACAGCGCGGTGTCCGAGTATCCAATCAGCCGCTCCGAGTCGTCGAGGAAGAAATGCCAGTAGAGCCGGCACTCGTGCATCATGTTGCCGTATTGCGGAGACGTTACCCACTCCAGCTCGCTCGCGCCTTGGAACTCTGGCTGTGGCGGCACATGATTGAGGTAGGCGTGGTCCGGCAACCCTCGCGCATCAAGAAACTTCTCAAGCTGCTCCCGCGTCGAGCTAGTCGGCACGTGCGCTTCCAGGTCGCTCTTCATCAAGGTTTCCGCCGCCACCACCTCGTCGTCCGTGTGCGACGTGTCGTACTTCCATGCGCCTAGCCCCAGCACTGCAATCCCCACCACGATCAGCGCCAGTATTCCGATGCCTTTTCCCATTGGTCCCGTCTCCCAAGTTCGTAGTCAGCAAATCCGTTCGGACGTAATTCGCCGGTACATAGAACGAACCGTACCCTTCCACGAATAGCACAATTTGGCCCGTCCACACGGACCACCTCACCCCTTTGTGCCCTGGCTCCAAATATGAAATACTGATAGAAACTATCAAATTGTCGTTGCAGCCCAATTTCCGGAGGAAGTCGTGAAGATCGGAGTTTGCGTGAAGCAAGTCCCCGCGAAAGACGCGCCCCTCGCCATCCTGGGCGAAGGCGCTTGGATTCGCGAATCCGACATCGGTTTTGAAACAAACGAGCCGGACGGCTTTGCGCTCGAAGAAGCCCTGCGCCTGAAAGAAAAGCACGGCGGCGAAGTCGTCGCCATTTCCATGGGCCCCGAGCGCTCCAAGCAAACCATCAAGGAAGCTCTCGCCAAGGGTGCCGACCGCGGCATTCACATCGCCGACAGCGAATTCTTCAAGCTCGACCCGCTGAACTCCGCGAAATCCCTCGCCGCCGCGATCAAAGCCGAAAATTTCGATCTGATCCTCACCGGCCTCCAGAGTGACGACCAGGGCTTCGGCCAAACCGGCGTCCTCCTCGCCGAACTTCTTGGCCGTCCGCACGGCACCATCATCATGGCCATCGAAGTGATCGACAATCACCTGAAGCTCAAGCGCGAACTTGAAGCCGGCTGGTTTCAGTGGGTCGAAATCCCGCTGCCCGCCGTGCTCTCCATTCAGTCCGGCATCAACAAGCCCCGCTACGCCACGCTGAAGGGCATCATGGCCGCGAAGAAAAAAGAAATCGTCACGGTTGACCGCTCGTCCCTCGGCGTCACCGTCACTCCCACACAGCAGGTCCAGCGCATCTACGTTCCGACCAAAACGAAGAAGACCGAGTTCATCACCGGCCAGCCGAAAGAAATCGCCGCCAAGCTCGTCGAAAAACTGCGCCACGATGCGCGCGTGCTCTAAAAAATTTCGGAATATCGAAAGGGAACGCACTCATCATGAAAATTCTTGCCATCACCGAACAGCGCGACGCCAAGTGGAACAAAGTCAGCTTCGAGATCGTCGCCGCCGCGCAGCAAATCGCCGAGCAGACTAAAGGCACTGTCACCGCCGTCGTCATCGGCAAAGGCGTCGGTGCTCTCGCCGACGAACTCGCCGGCTACCATCTCGACGAAGTGCTTCTCGTCGAACACGACCTGCTCGCGAACTACACTCCCGACGGCTTTTCCATCGCGCTCAAGCAAATTATCGAAGTGAGCAAGCCCGACCTCGTCCTTTTCCCACACACCTATCAAGTCCGCGACTTCGCGCCCGCTCTCGCCGCGTCGCTTGGGAAGGGAATGATCGGCGATTGCACCTCGTATCGGGAAGAGGGCGGAAAGCTCACCTTCGTCCGCCAGATGTTTCAGGGCCGCACCGTCGCCGACGTCGTGTTCGCCGGAGACGCGCCCTGGATCGCCACGTTTCAGGCCAGCGCCTTCCGTGCCGACCTCGCAAAAAAGCACGCCGGCGGCAAAGCGCCCGTGAAGCCCGCCGCCGTCGACCTGAAGCCCGAGCAAATTCGCACTAAGCCCGGCGAGCTTTTCCGCGAAGCCAAGCAAGCCGTCGACCTCACGCAAAGCCCGATCCTTGTCAGCGTTGGCCGCGGCATCAAAGCGCCGGAAAATATTCCGCTCGCCGAAAAACTCGCCAAAGCCATGGGCGGCGAACTCTGCGCCTCGCGCCCGATCTGCGACGAAGGCTGGCTCCCCATGGACCGCCAGATCGGCAGCTCCGGCCAGACTGTCGCGCCCAAGCTCTACTTCGCCCTTGGCATCAGCGGCGCCATCCAGCACGTCGTCGGCATGAAAGGCGCCCGCACCATCGCCGCCATCAACAAAGACCAGAACGCCCCGATTTTCGAAATCGCCGACTACGGCGTGGTAGGCGACCTCTTCGAAATCGTCCCCGCCCTGGTCGAAGAACTCGAAAAGCCCCACTAGCTCCCGTTCCACGCTCAGGCGCTCGCGAAGCGGGCGCTGTAACATGGACTGTCAGTCTGTGGGCCCCATTCCCGTTTAGAAATTCGCACTATTCTCTTTACAACTAGTTACCGTTGTGGTAACGTGAGTCGGGGCTAAGTAGAGCCCCCACAACGAAACCGTATGCGACGCGGCCACTTCACTCAAGCCGACGGACGCACCACTCCCGGCACGACGCCCAATCTCGCCCAGACCATTCATCCGTATTCATACGTACGTTTCTCCCGCAAATTGATCTCCGGGCGAATTTCTAATCGACATCTCGTACGATTAGAAACCGGTGTAACTTCCAGAAAACAAACGAAGGAGGTGCGTTCTAATCGGCACTAGATGACACACACGTCGATTACCGATCACAAGCGCAGCGCCCACAAATCTCGTACCGTAGATTTCAGCCTGCGCGTGACGTGGGGTAGCCACTTCGCCGGTTTTGCCTCCGCGCAGGCAGTTCAGCGCGGAGATTCCTGGCTGCGCAACCTAAACCCTTCCGCAATAAACTGTGCGCGCACTCGCCGCCCCGCCATTTCTAATCGATACTCGATGCGATTAGAAACGCCCGTAACTCACACAAAACAAAGACCCGCACCCGGTTCTAATCGACACAAATTCAGCCTCCAAATTGCCGATTCCGCTGGTAGTCTGTGGGCCATGGCCATTGAACGCGAACAACTGGAAGCCGACGTACTGATCATCGGAGCCGGCCCCGCAGGCCTGTCCTGCGCCCTCCATCTCTCGAATCTCATCGAAGCTCATAACGCCGCCAAAAAGTCTCCCGCCCTCTCCACCGAAAATATTTACGTCCTCGAAAAGGGACGCGAAGTCGGCGCGCACCAGCTTTCCGGCGCGATCATGGATCCGCGCGGACTGCGCGAACTGGTTCCCGATTTCGAAAAATCGGCGCCGCTCGATGCGCAAGTCACCGACGATGCCGCGTACTTCTTCACCGAAAAGTCGAGCTACAAACTGCCGATCACCCCGCCGCCTCTCCAAAACCACGGCAACTACGTGGTGTCGCTCAACCGGATGGTGAAATGGCTGGGTGGTCTCGTCGAAGCCAAAGGCGTGAACATCTTCACGCAATTCGCCGGCGCCGAACTGCTCTACGAAAAGCGCGGCTCGACCGAGGGCGTCGCCGGAGTTCTCACCGAGGACAAGGGCATCGACAAGCACGGCAAACAGAAAGACAACTTCACGTCGGGCTACGAGCTGCGCGCAAAAATCACAGTGCTCGCCGAAGGCACGCGCGGCTCGCTCAGCAAGAAACTGGTCGAGCACCTGAATCTCGATGGGATGAACCCGCAGGTTTACGGCATCGGCGTGAAAGAACTGTGGGAGGTGCAGCCGGGAAAAATCAAAACAGGATTTACGGCCCACACTCTCGGCTGGCCGCTTGCGACCAACTATTACGGCGGCGGATGGGTCTACGGCATGCAGAACAATCGCGTGTCGCTCGGCCTGGTCGTCTCGCTCGAATACGCCGATCCGCTGTTCGATCCGCACGCCGCGTTCCAGCAATACAAAACGCATCCGTTCGTGAAAGACATTCTCGAAGGCGGCAAGCTGGTCCGCTACGGTGCGAAGTCGCTTCCTTACGGTGGCTGGTATTCCATGCCCTGCACGTACGTCGATGGCGCGCTCATCGTCGGCGACTCCGCAAGCGTTCTGAATTCGCAGCGGCTGAAGGGAATTCACACCGCGATCAAAAGCGGCATGCTCGCCGCCGAAACGACTTACGAATCGCTCGTCGCGGGCGATGCGTCGGCGCAAAAGCTCTCTGCCTACAAACGCAAACTCGACAAAAGCTGGTTGCGCGACGAACTCTGGGAGGTTCGCAATTTCCACCAGGCCTTTCACGGCGGCTTGTGGAAGGGGCTCTTTCTTTCGGGCCTTCAATTCGTCAGCGGCGGTCGCGGCCTCGTCGATCCGATGCACACCAAGGCCGGCTATCTCGACTACAACAAGCTCAATCGCCCTGACACGCTCGTCGATCAATCGACCCGATTCAAAGGCGATGGCAAGCTCACGTTTGACCGCCTAACCGACGTCTATCATTCGGGAACGCGCCACGACGAAGATCAGCCGCCGCACTTGCACGTGCTCGATCCGAGCATCTGTAGCGATCGCTGCGTCCGCGAGTACGGCAACCCGTGCCAGTATTTCTGTCCCGCCGCGGTGTATGAAATGACGCTCGATAAAGACGGCTCGAAAAAACTGAAGATCAACGCGACCAACTGCGTGCACTGCAAGACGTGTGATATTGCCGACCCGTATCAGATCATTGATTGGGTTCCGCCGGAGGGTGGCGGGGGACCAAACTACGAAGGCATGTAATGTTGCTTTTTGAGGGGAGTTTTAACTTCCGCCGAAAGCGCGTTTGAGTTTCGACCAGAAGCCGCCCTTTTTTTGAGGCGCGGAGACGGGTTGAACGCTCGGCGTGGTTGACGCGGTAGTCGTCGCATCGGACGGCGGAGCATTCGTGGACGGTGCTGGCGTGTTGGTTGCGGCTGGCGCAGGAGCCGGGTTCGACGGCGGCGGATTTGCCGGAGCGCTGGGCGCTGGCCTGGAAGCCGAGACAGGCTTCACGGACGGCTGGTTCGTGAATGAACTCGATCCGGGCGGCTGCACGTGCCCGGCGAATTGCCACTCGGGCTCGACGTGCACGGTGCGCACAAGAAGCGCAACGTCGTTTTGCGATTCTTGCGGCGCCTGCGGCTCGTTCGCGGAAAACGCGAGCGGTGGCGCGATGATTTTGTAATCGGGAACTTCGGACGGCGCCAGTGGCTTCGGCGGTTCCGCCGGTTTCGGCTGCGGCGCAACGGGATGCGCGTCGTTGTTAAGTTGAAGCGCGTGCAGCGTTACGTTCTGCTGCTCTACGGGAATGTTGCTTGGCGGTGGATTGTTCGCCGCAACTTCGGGAGCTTCGGGCGCGGGCGCTGGATGCCCGGTGATGCCGAGGACAGGGATCACGGGAGGCGGCGCCGGTTTTTTCGCGACCATCAGCGCGCAGTCGCAGCCACCGGGAGTTCCAGCGACGGGGACGAGCTTTCCGTTCGCGAGAAAAAATTCGCCGGACTGCGGGACGATCAGGTCCTCGCCGGTGAATTGCTGCTCGAGCCGCAGTGCGCCGCTGGTGGCGCGAACGCAGAGCGAGTCGTTCAGGTCGAGCCCGGCGGTTACGTCGCGCTGGTTGCCGCTGATATCGATCGGCGTCGCCACAATCGTCGGCGTGAAGATGCGAAGCGGCGTCGCCGCCGGCAACAGCACGTGAACGCGGCCAAAGTTGAGCGCGAGCGTGATCGAACCACCGCTCACGAGCAATGTGAATTTCGCCGGGCCGCAGATGTCGACCTGGCCGCCGCTAGCGAGGATCATGTGCGCGCTGCCGGAGTGCACGGTGACGACGCTGCCGTTCGATACATAGATCGCCGGCGAGTTGGTCGCCGAATCAAGCGGAGCAGTGACGCCGCTGTCGACCGAGATGTCGTAGCCCGACACGCGGCCGATCGTGCCCGGCGGAGGTGCATCATCCTGCGCTTGTACTGCACCGGCGCCACACGCGAGCGCCACGCACAGGAGCACCGAACGCACGGAGGCAAAGCGCAACGTGCCGCGCCGAAACGCGCGCTGCCCGACGTGCCGCACGAATTGTTGCAGGGAGTACACCAGGACGCCGACTCGACTCGTAGCCTTTATTCTATACCGTCCGCCGTGGCCCGCATCGAGCCAGTTGTTCTGTTCTCATTTACTTAGATGCTTGCAATCGGGCGGCCAGTCGTCCGCGCTTTCGGCTGCGCGAACGCTCCGCCTATACTAGTTCGCCGTGACCGACGACCCCAAACCCATCCCCGATCCGTCTCCCGCCGCTGCGCCGGCTGCCGCCCAGCCGACAGCAGACGCTGACGCGATTCCGATGCCGAAGCTCTCGCGCTGGCGCAGGATGCAGATTCCGATCATCGCCGCCGCAGTCTATAGCGTGATTCGCCTGATTGGCCCAACGCTACGCGTCGAAATCGTTGGCATTCAGCACGCCGCTCAAATTCGCGATAAGAGCAACGCGGGCATCGGCGTTTTCTGGCACCGCTGCATTTTCCCCGCGGCGTGGATCTGGCGCAATCGCGGCGTGGTGGTGATGAACACCGTTAATTTTGACGGGCAGTGGACCCGAAAGGTTATCGAGTGGCTCGGATTTGGTACGGCGCAGGGTAGCTCGTCGCGCGGTGGAATGGCTGGACTTACGGCGTTGGCGCAGAAGCTGGGGGAAGGGAAGCACGTTGCGTTCACGGTGGACGGGCCGCGAGGGCCGCGTTACGTGGCGAAGCCGGGGCCGGTGATCCTGGCGCGGCGGATGAATTGTCCCATTTCGGTATTTCACATCGGGGTCGAGAGCGGCTACACGTTCAAGAAATCCTGGGACCTTTTCAAAGTGCCGATGCCGTTCTCACGCGCTGTGATGATCTTCGCCCCGGTGATTCGGATGAAACCGGATGGAGGCGGCGACGATCTAAAGGTGACGCTGGCCGAGATGCAGTCATCGCTCGAGCGAGTGCGGGACGATGCCGAGGCATGGTTCGCGATGAGCGAAGACGAAAAGAGCGACGTGCGCGACGAGTATGCGGGGCGAGATCGCGGCGCATCGCGCCAAAAACACACGCATCACTAGAACGCGCGATTCAGCGGCGCTTTAAGCTAAGTGGTGCCGAGCTTGACGGGAATGTCCACGCGCTTGCCATCGCGGATGATGGTAAGCGTCACAGTGTCGCCGGGCTGCGCGCGATTCAGCAAGAGATTCAGATCCGTCCCCGTTGTGACTTCCTTGCCGTCGATCGCGATGATCACGTCGCCGCCTACGCGCAGCTCCTGCAATCCGAGAATCGTTTTCGATCCGCCGCGAATTCCCGCGAGTGCTGCCGGTCCGCCAGGAGTGACCTTCTCGATCAAGATGCCGGACTTCACCGGCAGCTTCAGATAGTCGGCGAGCTGCGGCCACAGCGGACGGCCTTCGGCACCGAGCGAGGCCCGGCGCACGCGGCCGTACTTGACCAGATCTTCGGCGACGCGGCGCGCGGTGTTGATAGGAATCGCAAAACCGATGCCGGAGGTGGTGCCACTGGGCGCGTAGATCGCGCTGTTGATACCGATCACCTGGCCATGCGAATCGAGCAGTGGGCCGCCCGAATTTCCGCGGTTGATGGCAGCGTCAGTTTGAATGGCTTCGTCGATGAAAGTGGTGTCGCTGGTTTGCACGGTGCGGCCGAGCGCGCTGATGATGCCGGTGGTCAGCGTGCCGGAAAAGCCGAACGGATTGCCGATGGCCAGGGCGCGCTGGCCGACGACGAGATTGCGCGAATCGCCAAGCGTGAGCGGCGTGAAGTTGTGGCCCTTGGCATCGATCTGAATCAAAGCGATATCGTTGCGTTGATCGGCGCCGATAAATTTCGCGGTTTCGCGCGTCTGGTCGCCGAGGGTGACTTCGATCTGCTGCGCGTTTTCGACGACGTGATAGTTCGTGAGGATGTGGCCGTCCTTGTCGATCAGGAAGCCGGAGCCGGCACCTTCGACGGGCACGGGATTGTAGAAGAAGTCGTACTGAACGGTGCGCGTGACAATGTTTGCGACGGACGGCGAAGCGTCGCGGTAGATGCGAACGTTTTCGTTTTCGGTGGGGTCCAGGCCAGTCTCCGTGCCCGCGGGTGGCAGATGCACGGCGTTCACCGTCGTTGGCGTCGGGTGCGGACCGAAGTGCGAACCGGCCCAATACGCGGCGAGGCCAATGATCAATCCGACGCCGAGCAGGCGCAGCGCACGGCTTGAGTTCGAGGGGCGTAGGGCCATCGCCGCAGTTTAGCAAATTACGCGGCAAAGCGAGTTGGCGCGATGCCAATATGGCGGGTCGTATCAGTGCCGCGCCGGTAGCGGTGTTCCGCGGCCGGTGATGGTGCGGATGAAATTCACTTCATCGGTGCTGTAGGGCGTACCGTCCGTGCGGAAAATATCGTGGAACCACATCGCGGGCTGGCGATCGATGTAAGGCTTTTGCCACGAATCCCACGGCAGGGTGGTCTGCGTTTTTCCTTCGACCAGGCCCCAATTGAACGCGGCGACATTGTATTTTTTCGCGATGGGAAGCGTGCGCTGAAATGTCGAGCCGTTCGATCGTGCCATGTACTCGGTGCAAATCAACGGGCGGCGATAGGGCAGTAGAGAAGTGACGCGGCTCTCGAAAGATTCCGGCTTGTCGTAGTTGTGGAACGAAATGATGTCAGAGAGTTCGACCTGCTCGCGCGGAACGCCGTCGAGTTTTTCGAGCGGAGCCCATTCGCCCTTCCACAGGCCACTGGTGAGCGGCTGCGTTGGATGCGCTGAACGCGCCCAACCGAAAACCTGGGGCAGCAGTTTCGCGATGATTTCGACTTTGTTCGCCGGATCGGGATAGTTTCCGTCGTTGGTGTTGTCGGGCTCGTTCCACACGTCCCAGCCCAGCACGCGCGAATCTTTCGCGAAGGCGCCGACGACGCCCTTCACATACGCTTCAAGATGCGGATATTGCGACGGATCTTCCAGAGCTCTTGCGCCGGGGCTCTGCACCCAGCCGGAATTGTGTACGCCCGGACGCGGCGCCCGCTGCGGGCCTAGCTGCGGATTCGGATCCCAGCACGAATCAAACAGCACGAAAAGGATCTTGATGTGGTGCTTCGCGGCGATCGCAAGAAACGTATCGATGCGTTTCTGAAAGCCGGCGGCATCCTGCTGCCAGAGCAGGTCATGCAGGAATACGCGCATGGCGTTCAGCCCGATCGATTCCGCCCAACCGAGCTCGACATCGACACGCTTTGGATCGAATGTGGAGGCTTGCCACATCTCGAGCTCATTGATCGCGTTTGACGGGATGTAATTGCTGCCGACGTACCACGGCTGCGCGGCGTACCAATCGTTGGCCTGCTTTTCGGTCCAACGTGTCGCGTGCGTTTCGGCGGGCGGCGCGATAGCGCGACGGCGTGTGGCTGAGGCCGCCGGCACGACGGGCGAGAGATTCGTCACGAGTGCGGCTGCGAGAACGGCGACGGCGGAGATATTGGCAGCGATTCGCGTTCGCATGAGTGAGTGGAGACGGCTAGGCCGGTTTCTGCGGCGGAGCTGAGCTGCGTATCAATTTTGCGAGCGCGGAGGCGACGAGGCGTTCGGTTTCTTCGATCGTGCCGGAGCAGTCGATCGTAGCGTCGGCGAGCTTCAGCTTTTCTTCGTTGGGCATTTGCGCGGCGATGCGCTGCTTTGCTTCGTCTTCGGTGAGGCCGCGCTCGAGCATTCGTTCGACTTGCTGCTCGGGGCGGCACCAGCAGACCATCATTTTATCGAGCGAATGTGAAAAGCCGGATTCGAAGAGCAGCGCTGCTTCGACGACCGCGATGTCGGGAGGATCGCTGCTGCGAGCAAGCGCGGCGAACCAGTCTTCGACAACTTTGCCGATGCGCGGGTGAAGAATCGTGTTCAACACTTTCAACTTCTCCGGTTCGGCGAAAACAATTTTGCCAAGCTCGGCGCGGTCGATATTGCCGTGCTGGTCGAGGACGTCGATCCCAAAGGTAGCGACGACGTCTTTGTAAGCGTCCTGTCCTTCTTCGAGCAGTTCGTGGCCGATGGTGTCCGCATCGAGCACGGGATAGTCGTGCGCGCGCAGCATAGACGCGACGGTGGATTTGCCGGCAGCCATTCCGCCGGTGAGGCCGACGCGGAGCATTAGGATTTCGCCGCAGCCGCGGCGGGGACGAGGTTGCCGCGGCGCATGCGCGCGGCGCGGACGGTGTTGCTCATGAGCATCGCGATGGTGAGCGGCCCCACGCCGCCGGGAACCGGCGTGAACGCACCGGCGACGTTGACAACGCTTGGATGAACGTCGCCGACGAGCACCGAACCTTTTTTGCGGAAGGATTCGATCTTGTCGGGGAAATCCGCGAAAATTCTCTGCGCTTCTGCGGCGTCGGTGATCACGTTCTGGCCGACGTCGATTACCGCGGCGTCCGGGCGGATGAAATCGGGCGTGACCATTGCAGCGCGGCCGATGGCGGCGACGACGATGTCCGCGCGACGGACGGTGCCGGCGAGGTCTTTCGTTTTTGAGTGGCAGATCGTGACCGTAGCGTTGGAGTGGAGGAGAAGTAGCGCCATCGGCTTGCCAACGATATCACTGCGGCCGATCACGACTGCGTTCGCCCCATCCGTTGGAATGCCGCTGCGCTTCAGAATTTCCATCACGCCCGCGGGCGTGCAGGCCACCAGGCTCGGGCGCCCCGCGACGAGCTTGCCCACGTTGATCGGGTGAAAGCCATCGACGTCTTTTTCGGGTGCGACGGCATCGAGGATGCGCTTTGCGTCGACCTGCGGTGGCAACGGCATCTGGACGAGGATGCCGTCAATGTCGTCGCGGCGGTTGAGGCTGTCGATGACGGCGAGAAGTTCGTCGGTGGTGATCGTCGCGGGCGGTGTGAGCATGAAACTCGCGAGGCCGAGTTTTTCGCAGGCGGCGATTTTGCTGTTTACGTAAAGCTTTGAGGCGGGATTATCGCCGACGAGCACGGCGGCGAGGCCCGGGCGAATTCCGGCCGCTGCGAGCGCCGCAATTTCAGCGTTCAGCTCGCCGTAAATCTGGTCACGGATGGCGTTGCCGTTCAGAATGCGCGCAGACAAGCGGCTTGGCTCCTGAATATTTGGCGTCTGAAGAAACGACATCATAGCACAGGCCTGGAAAACAACGACAACGGCACTTTGATGCAGAGTGATGCAAAGTGGTGTAAAATGAACAGATGCCTAAGGAAAACAAATCAATAAGAGCTAGCGTGCCCGTGTCGGGGCAGGTGATGAAGCGCGTGCGGGCGATGGCGAAAAGCTATAAGACCAGCTCCAGCCGCGTCCTGGCCGACCTGATTGAAGCGGGCCTTGCTGCAAAGAATGCAGAGAAAGACCGATTTTTCGCGCTCGCGGGAAAGCTTTCGGAAACTGCCGACACCGGCGAGCGAGAGAAGATCAAAAAAGAGTTGGCACGCATGACGTTTGGTGAGTGATGCCGAAGATCCAGTGGACGAATCTGCCACTGGCGCTGCGCGACCACCTCTTCGACCGGCTGCAAGAACGCAAGATCACGGCGGAAGACCTCTACCAACTCAAGCTGTGGCGCGAATCGGAACCGGATGCGCCTGACGGTGAACGGTATAAGGACTTCGGCACCTTCAAGATCTGCGGCGAAGGAAAGTATCCCAAAACATTTCTGTTGAAGGGCCAAGCGGCGCGCGGAGAGGCGCTTTGAGGATTTTCAGAGCTGGTCTTTCGTGAATTCGAAGATTCCACCGCCGGCATTGAAGTCGCTGTAGCGAACCCAGTGTGGCCGCACGCGCACCCAGGTGATATGCGGCCAACGTTCGCGCTCGCGGCCGTCGGGATAGGCGCCGAAGTAAGTTTGCTTCAGGCGCGCCAGTTCGGCGCCGTGCGGCTCGTCGGCGATGCCTTCCAGCTGGACGGTAATCTCCTCGTCCCATCCAATTACAAACGCGATGTTGCGCGAGCGGCGCAGGTTGCGAATTTTGCGCGTGGTGTCGAGGGTGTCGAAAACGATTTCAAGATCGTCGCTGATGGCGATGCCGACGACTGCGGCTTCAGGCTTGCCCTCGGGCGAAACGGTGGAGAGCACGCCGAGGCGATGCTTGCGGAGGAAAGCGAGCAGCGCGGCGCGGTCGGGAGCGGGCATGATTCGCGCAGTATATAACGCCGGCGCGAATTGCTACTGCGCGGCGGGCAGCGTGTAGTCGAAAGTGTAGGAGTGCTTGCCACCGGCGGCGATTTCGATATTCATTTTGCCGGTGATGCCGGTGAGTTCGCCGGTGCCGGAATCGGGGATGACGATGATATTGAGCATGGGCGTTCCGCGATCCATCGTGGCGTTGTGTTGCAGGACGAACGTGCCTTTGCGGCCGTCGAGCGTGCCGTCGACTTTCTCGATCGCGACGTAGCCGCCCGAGCCGTTAGATTCCGTCCGGAACGAAAGCATCGTGCCTTTGCTCGTTCCTTCCAGCGCACCGTGAAACTGCTTGTCGATGGACATCGCGCCGATGCCGGGATCGATGCCGTCGGATTTGAGCGGCGCGAGCTTCACGTCAAATGGGCCTTTGGCCTGGTGCGTCGTCACGGCGGTCTCCTTGGCAGCGGATGCAGCTTGCGGCGCGCTCGCTCGCGCAACGCCGAGCAACCATGCTACCCCGAGCGACACGAGAATGACTGCGGCGATTAACGACGATCTGATTTTCATGGTTGCTCCGTAGTCTCTCGCCATCATCCAATCGACGGCGCGGTCAGACGAGCACGACACTGCTTGGCATGGGAATGCCGTCAGCCCGGCGCGACCAGGTACGGCCCGCGTCGGATGACACGTAGAGAACTCCACTCATGTCGGCGAATGCGACGTTTGAGCCTTTCGCCCCGATGCAGCGAGTGTCGATCTTGCCGCCGAGCCATTCGGGAAGGCCATCGCTGACGGGAACGAGCGGCCCACGCTCATCCACGCCTCGGCGGTAGAGCTTGCCTTCGGGAATGAACGGGTTTATCGACGCGGACACGAAAACAGCGTCGCCTGCGAATGCGACCGCAGAACAGTGCGAGGCGTAAAGCCCACGATTGTCGATTTCCCAGGTGACGCCTCCATCCGTGCTTGTGCAGAGGCCGAGCGCGGAGGCGGCAGCGACAATATTCGAGCGGCTTGGGTGTACGCGAACTTCGTGAACGTCGGTGGCAACGTCGATGGTGGGTTGCCAGGTTGCGCCTCGATCCGTCGATCGCGGAATGCCGCCGACGTGGACATTTGCGAGAAGCACGGAACCGTCGGGTGTTGCGGTAATGGAGCGAATCCCGAGCGGCGGGCCGACACGCTTGCCGTCGACGATGGCGCTGCCTGCGTACCACGTGTCGCGGCCTCCGACCCGATCTAAGCCAGCAAGTTTTTCGATTTTTCCCGTGGCATCGACGCGCAAGACGGATGGGTCATTCGTGCCGATGTAGATAGCACCGCCCGCGGCCACACAGCACGCGAGATTTTCGGCAGCCGCGATTGTGCTCCAGGTGCCATCGGTTGCGCGACGGCGCAGCGAGTTCTCATCGACGATGGCGAGAGTGCCGCCGTACCCGTCGGATGCGAGCGCTTGAATAGAATGGCCAACAAGTTCCCGTTCAGGCGCGCCGCTGGAGAAGACGAACAAGCCGGCTTCCCACGTGGATATAAGCACCGCAGAGGTCACGTCAGTCTTCCTATGCCGAAAGGATTCATGTGCGTCGCGCTATTGTATCGCGTCGAATCCCTGGATGAACTTTAGTAGATGTCGTACTGCTCCCAGTGGAGCGTGGGATCGGCCTGGATGATGACGCTCTTTTTCGTCCAGCGCTCGAGTTCCTCGATCAGCGACGACTCGCGCGTCTTGAGCGCCTTCGAAATTTCGGGATGCACGCGAAGCGTGATGCTGCCCGACGGCATCTCCGGCGACATCTTCATGGCTTCGGTCTGCAATTCGTAGCAGAGCGTCGCGATCGACTTCACCATGCCGGAGCCCGTGCAGTAAGGGCACGGCTGGCAGAGTGTGCGCTCCAGAGCTTGCTTGGTGCGCTTACGCGTGATGGCGACGAGACCGAATTCGTTGAAGCGCAGCACCTTTGACGGAGCACGGTCGGCGCGCAACGCGTCTTCGAGCGCCGCCATCACTTTGTCGCGATTGCGGCGCTCTTCCATGTCGATGAAGTCGATGACGATGATGCCGCCGAGATCGCGCAAGCGCATCTGGCGGACGATTTCCTTCACCGCTTCCACGTTGGTGCGGACGATGGTGTCTTCCAGGCGGTTCGAGCCCTTGCCGACGAACTTGCCGGTGTTGACATCGATCGCAACAAGCGCTTCGGTGTGGTTGATGACGATGTAGCCGCCGGACTTAAGCCAGACCTTCGGGCGCAGGCCCTTGTCGATTTCCTGCTGGATGCCGAATTCTTCGAATACCGGTGTCTGCTTGGAGTAGAGCTTCACGCGGCTCACAAGCTGTGGCTGAAACCGGCTCATGAACTCGACGACCTTCGTATAGCCCTCTTCGGAATCGACCCAGATCGCCCCGAAATCGGGCGTGACGAAGTCGCGAAGAATGCGCTCCACAAGGTTTAGATCGCGGTGCAAAAGCGACGGAGCTTTCTTCGACTCCGAGCGCGTTTTGATTTCGGCCCACGTGCGGGTGAGGAATTCCACGTCGGCGCGAACATCTTCCGGCGCGGCGCTGGCTGCGGCGGTGCGGACGATGAAGCCGCCGCCGGATGTGCCTTTCGCTTCGTTCACCAGATGACGCAGGCGCGCGCGCTCTTCGGCGGACGCGATCTTGCGCGAAACGCCGGTGTGATCGAGCGTGGGCATGTAGACGAGGAAACGGCCCGGCAGAGCGACGTGGCTGGTGATGCGCGCGCCCTTCTTGCCGAGAGGTTCCTTCGCGATCTGGACGATGATTTCCTGGCCCTGCTTGAGCATGTCCGCGATCAGCTGGATCTTGCGCGGCTGATGCGGGCGGTGATGGCCGTGGTGGTGCGGACGGCCGCCGTGGCGATGATCGCGGCGGCCACGGTCGCGTCCTCCGCGGCGCGCCGGATTGTTCATGCGCGAGCGGAAGTCGTTGCGGACGCGCGCTTCGTTCGGCGGCTGCTGAGCGGAATCGGCGGCGAGGATGGCGTCGGCCTGCGCGTCGCCGGCGTCAAGAGTTTCCTCTGATGCGACGCCTTCTTCGGAGTCCATCGTGTCCGGCGCCATCAGAGCTTCGGCGCGGGATTCGAAGGATTCGGATTCATCACCTTCGTGCGGCTCGTGCGCGCCTTCCAGATCAACGTCGGAAACGGCGTGCGTCTCGGTTTCTCCGGCGTGAATTTCGTCGTGCGCGTCATCGGCGTCGCGGTCTTCGTGGTCACGATGCGCGTCGTCCTCGTGCTCATCGTGTTCGTGGCCGTGCGACTCGAGGGCAGATTGTTCTTCCTGGGCTTCGGCGATGTGCTCGGCGAGCGCGGCAGCTTCGTCCTCGGTGAGGTGCTCGTCGATCACGTGCGATGCGGGTGCGTCGTCCACATGCGACGAAACTTCGGTGCGAGCTTCGTGGCGCGGCTCATCGTGGTGCACATCGTGACGCTCGTCGTCATGCCCGTCGTCGTGCTCCGCTTGGGCGTGACGCGCTTCGGCAGCGTGTTCCCGCCCCGAAGCAATCTCATCGAGCGCGTGCGAGGCGTGCAGCCCAAGCTCGTCGTGCTGTCCTTCATCGACGTGGCCTTCGACTTCATCCACATGCGAAGCGGACGCACCCGGAGTTTCATCGACGGGATCGGGCGGCAGGTGTGCGTGCGCCTTCCACTTCGAAATCGATTCGCCCGGCAGAGGCTCGATATGCGACGCAAAGCCGCCGCCCGAGCTAGGAGCGCTGCTGGTCGGTTGATTGCTGAAACGCGGACCACCGCTGTGGCGCGGCCCACGGTCAAAACGCGAACCACGGTCGAACCGGCGTGTGTCGCGCTGCTGAAATTCACGCGGCGGCTGGTGCTCGTGCTCGTCGCGCGGCTGCGCCTCTTGCTCGACGGATTCGGGCGGCGGCGCTACGTTAAATGGATCGTGCACAGGTTGCTCGGCGACCGGCGCAGAAAGAGCGTCGGGGCGGTCGCGGAACTTCGAGATCGATTCGCCGGGAAGTACGGTTGAGATATGGCCGGCTGGGAGGCTTGGATCCTGCGGCTGATCTTCGTGGCTGCGCGACGAAGCATATTTGGACGACGGCAAATCGCGCCCGAAACGGCGTTCTCCGCCCCGTCCGCCACCACCGCCGCCGGGACCTCGCCCGCGCTGGCGGTTTCGCCCGCCGCGGCGATTGAAACCGCCACCGCCACCACGGTTGCGATCTCCGCCACCGCTACCGCCGCGATGTTCAAACCGAGGGCGGTCGTGCTGCTGAGAGCCCGACTGCGGCCGCGCAACAATGGGGGATGGAACGTAATTGGCAGGAGGCTGCGATTCGAGCGAATCCGCCGGATCACCCGAGATGCTTTCGCCTTCCATCGGAGCCACAGCAGATTCGCTGCCGCCGTTCTCCGCCGGTGCGCTGCTGAAGGGCGCCGCGTGCGCGGGCTTCGCGGACTTATCGTCCGTCGCGACGTGGTCGAGCCCTTCAATTTCTTCCAGGAAGTCGCTGACGTACAGGAAGGCGTCGCTATCGAGACCGATTTCGACGAAGGCCGACTGCATGCCGGGAAGCACGCGCGTGACCTTGCCCTTGTAGATGCTGCCGACTAACGCAAACTCTTTTTCGCGCTCTACGTAATACTCACAAAGCTGACCTTCTTCCAAGATGGCCACCCGCGTCTCGTGGGGGTTGGCCGAAATAACCATTTCCTTCGACATGTAAACTCCTCATGGCGCACCGGGGATCCGCGGCACACACTGTGGCGCGCGCTCGGCCGGAGAAGCGTGAAGAAAGACTTCGACGCTGCGGGCCGCCCAGGAAAGGCGTTCCAATTTGTAGGAGGGCTTTCCTCATTCCGGTGCTGACCTGACTCAAAGCTGAAATACCCGGCCGCGTTTTTGTGCGCGACTCGGGCCTGAAAAACCGTGGAACCAAAAAGCGGGCTTCAGTTGACGAAACGCCGCATCCGGACGTTCATCACCATGCCCAACGCTAAAAATACAAATGCCGTTGACGAGCCTCCGTAGCTCATCAGCGGCAGGGGAATGCCAGTCACCGGCATGTATCCGATGACCATGGATGCATTGACCAAAACGTGAAAAGCGAGAATCGCCGTAACTCCCATCACCACGTACATCCCGGCGCGATCTTTCGCCTTCTGCGCATTGTCGACAAGCCGCAGAATCAGGGCTAAATACAAAAGCAGAACCACGCATACGCCGATAAACCCCTGCTCTTCGGCGAGCGCGGCCAGAATAAAGTCCGAATACCGGACGGGCACGAAGCCTAACTGATTCTGGCTGCCTTTGCCAAACCCTTTGCCCCAGAATCCACCGGAACCTACCGCAATTTCCGACTGCAAAATCTGATAACCAGCGCCGCGTTGATCTTCCTCAGGATGGAGGAACGTTTCAATACGCTGCTGCTGGTACGGCTTCAAATGATGCCGCATGTGCCAGCCAAATGGTATCAGCATGGCCAGCAAAACTAGCCCGATCAACTGGTGTTTCCACTCGATGCCGGCGAGAAAAATTCCTACGACGGCCACCGGGATCAAAACCAAAGCAGTTCCAAGGTCGGGCTGCTTCAGAATCAATGCTACCGGAACCATGGTGATCAGGGCAACTTTCACCAGATCGCCGAGGGTGAGCCGATCCGTGCGGACCTCGCTGAAAAAGCGAGCCAGCACAATGATTATAATCAACTTCATCAGCTCTGACACTTGGAAATTGAATCCGCCGCCCAGAGCGATCCAGCGCTTTGCTCCCAAGCGCGAGAAGCCCATTACCAACACAACTAACAGCCCTAAGATGCCTGCGATGTAGAGGATAGGAGCCTGGTCGAGAAGCGTGTGGTAATCCACGCGGGAAATCAGGAACATGCCGACGAAGCCAATGCCGATCCAGATCAGCTGTTTCCACTGCATGCCCGCCATCGCACTGGCGTGGGTGGAGGAATAAATCTCGAACAACCCGAGCGCGTTGATCGCCGCAACGATCCCGAGGAGCACCCAGTCGAAATCCTGCGTCTGCGGCCGGTCTTTCATCGGCGCGGACCTCCTACGGTGGCGACGAGTGGCTGCGAGGCCGCGGGCTTTTCGGCGGATGCGGACGCCAAAACAGTAGCGGGTTTATCGGCCGAAGGCGGAGTCGTCGGAATTACCTTCGTCTGCTGCTGCGTCCCGGCTGTCTTCTTGTCGTAGAACATCTTCACGATGTCTTTCACCACCGGGCCGGCGGCTTCGCCGCCGTGCTCCATGGTGTCCTGCACGATGGCAGCGACCACGATTTCGGGATCGCGGCGCGGCGCAAAGCCGACAAACCAGCCGTCCATTTTCTTGGTGCCCATGCGGTTCGCAGCGTCGTAGCTCATCAGCTGCGCCGTGCCGGATTTTCCGCAAAGCTCAACGTTCGCGAGACGCAGATGGTAAGCCGTGCCGCCCGCTTCGTTCACGACGCCGAACAGACCCTGCGTGACTTTCTCGACGGCTTCATCGGAAATAGGGAAGCGCTCGATTTTTGGATCCTTATATCCCTTCAGCAGATGAGGCTGAACGAGCGTGCCGCCGCTTGCGACGGCTGCGGCCATGCGCGCGAGTTGGACGGGCGTAACGGTGACGGCGCCCTGACCGATCGCGACGGAAATCGTTTCGCCCGCGTACCACTTGTGGTGATACACGCGTTCAACCCACTCTTCCGACGGCATCAGCCCCGGCTCTTCGCTGGGCAGATCGATGCCGGTTCTTTTGCCCAAGCCGAACCCTGATCCGTAAAAGGCGATCTTGTCGATGCCCAGCTGTTTGCCGACGTTATAGAAAAAAATGTCGCAGGAATCGACGAGCGCGCGATGCAGCTCAACTTCGCCGTGCCCAGCGGGGCGCCAGCAGTGAAACTCGCGGCCATAGAAATTCGCGTGACCCGGGCAGTAAACGCTGTACGACTCCGGAATCATTTTGGAATCGATCATTGCCGCGGCCATCACGATTTTGAAAACAGAACCGGGGGCGAGTTGCGCCTGGATCGCGCGGTTCAGTAGCGGCGTTTGCTTGTCCGTGTTGAGCTTCTGCCATTCTTCTTTGTCAATTCGTACCGCGAAGTCGTTGGGGTCGAACGTGGGCTTGCTGACCATGGCGAGGACTTCACCCGTTCGCGCGTCCATCGCGACCACGGCACCCGATTTTCCGGCCATATCCGTCTCAGCGATCTGCTGCAGATCGAGGTCGATGGTCAGCTGGATGGGCTTGCCGGGGATCGAGTCGACGTTGTCGAGCGTCCGAATCACTTTGCCGACGCTGTTGACGATTACACGCCGCATGCCGTCGGTGCCTTCGAGCTGGTCGTTGTATTGGCGCTCGAGGCCAGCTTTCCCGACGATGTCACCGGGCCGGTAGTGGCCGTCACTATCGTCGAGCTGCTGCTCGGAAACTTCGCCCACGTAGCCGATCGCATTCGCCAGCATCTGGTCGCCGGGATAGCGGCGGCGCTGGACCATCATCAATTCGAGAACGGGCAGATCGGCGCGATGCGATTCGACGAATGCGATGTCCGCCTGCGTGGCTGCAGGCTTAATCACCACGGGCTGAAATTTCGGCGCGCTTTTAGCGGCGTCGAGCTGCTGCTGCAAGTCGGCAGGATCGATGCCAAGGCCTTCTTCAACAGCCGGAAGGCTCTTTTGCAGCTGCTTCGGATCGTCGCGCAGAAGAAGAATGCTGAACGAAGGATAACTGTCGACGAGGACGCGACCTTGCCGGTCCAGCATCGGACCGCGCGGCGCGATAATTGGAATCGAGCGAATGCGGTTGCGCTCGGCCAAGTCCGCAAAATGTTCGGACTGGACGACCTGCAGCTTCCAGAAACCCACCATCAGAAGGATGATGCATGCGACCGAAATATACGAGACGAGCGCAAGCCGGCCTTGAGGGATCTTCTGGTCGTTAACGTTCCATGAAGCCAACGGTACTCCCGAGCGGCGGGTCCTGCACGGCCCTCAGCGCTTACTCCTCCGGTAGCGCCCACATTTCGGAGGAATCTCAACGCTAACATCGGCACGCACGGGCCGCAAGTTGGGTATGTCCATTCGGTCAACGCAAGTGGTTCAAACAGATACTGGTTACGGGTACAGCGAGAGAGCGGCGAACATTCGTCGGATTTGCGTGGATGGGCGAAACGGGATGGTAAAATTTGAGTTTATGACCCTCGGAAAAGTTCGATTTTTTGCGGTTTTGGTTGCGGCGGGCGCCGCAGTTGTCTCGGCTGGATCGTTTGCTTATTTCCGCGCGGCGGACTCGGGCGCGCCGATGATGTATCTCACCGTGAAAGATTACGAGGCGGGAATTTCGTACCGCGACGTGCAATATCACTCGCCGCTCGGCATGATCGTGAATTCGTGCTCGTACGCCGACAAGCTCGAACCGACAATCGACTGGAATGACGGCAACGGTCCGCACAAGCCCGATACCAATTACACAACAAAACTTTTGAAAAATACGGAACCGATTCCAATCGTGATGAATGGCGTTTATCTCTTTTGGGAAGATTCGCACGTCGCGCCTGCTCCTGGAACGGGTGTGGTGACCACGAAGCTCGTGTTGCACTGCCTGGGCGATCCGGAGGGCGACAAGATTTACGTAACGAAGAATACGATTCATTCTTTCGCGCGCGTGCGGGTGAAGAGCGTGCGCTACGAAAGGAATGGCGCGGACGTTGCGACTGTGAAGGGGCACGACCTGATCGACGTGAGAATCACGCTCGACGCGCAGGCACCGGAGTCCGGAACTTGGGTGAAGCTCGCCACCACGCCGCAAGCTGCGCTGAACAGCCTGCCCCCGTTTTATTTCATCGCGCCTGGCGAGACGGACAGGACGATTAAAGCCCTGGAAACGCGCATGCCGTCTGTGGACACGAGCCTCGTCACGACCGCTTCGACCGTCGGTTCGCCGGAGCAAACGCAGCCTCTTCTCGTGAAGCCACGATGATTTAGAAACGTGCTCGAGGGCGATCGCAGTCCTGGTACTTCTATGATCTGCAATCGCTTTCATTCTTTTTAACGTGGATTTTCCCGCCTGATTTGCTATCTTTTCCAAACCCCGCACCGTAGTCGCGCCGTAGTGTGTTCGCCGAACGATAGTTTGAAATGGAGAACCTCAGGATGTCGGCCCCAAACCGGGTGGAAGTGTTGCTGAAGTCCGCGTCGCAGAGAATAGGAGCGACAGCTCGACGTGTGCCGATGGTCGCGGCTCTCGCGCTGTTCGCGCTCTTCCTACCCGAACAGGCAACGGCGCAAGTGGCGGTCACCATGCATCACTACGACATCGGACGCACCGGGCAGAATACTTCCGAAACCCTCCTCACTCCTTCGAACGTGAACTCGACAACGTTCGGGCGCCTTTTTACCGAGCCGGTCGACGGTCTCATTTACGCGCAGCCGCTTTACATGCCGGGCGTAGCGATTCCGAATCAGGGAACGCACAACGTTGTGTATGTGGAGACGGAAAACGACAGCGTGTATGCGTTCGACGCGGACACGGGCGGTGCGGCTCTGTGGCAGGTGAGCTTTCTGATCAACGGCGCGACCGTTGTGAAAGACTCGGTGATCAACGCGACAGACGTTTATCCGCAGGTAGGCATCACCGGCACGCCGGTGATCGATCCCACGACGAACACGATGTACGTGGTGTCCGAGACTTACGAGAACAGCGCTTGTGTGCACCGTTTGCACGCGCTCGATATCACCACGGGCGCCGAGAAATTCAACGGGCCTGTTGTGATTGCGGCGTCGGTTCCGGGCAACGGCGAGGGCAGTTCGAACGGTACGATGGCGTTTAACAGCCTCTATGAGAACCAGCGGCCGGGTCTGCTGCTGCTGAACGGCTACGTCTATGTCGGCTTCGCAGCGAACGGCGATAACGGCTATTGGCACGGGTGGATTCTGAGCTACAACGCAGCGACGCTTCAGCTGGCAGGCGCATTCAATTCATCGCCAAATGGGATCGGCAGCGGATTCTGGGCGTCGGGCAACGGCCTTGCGGCGGATACGTTGAATGGCGGGCGCCTGTTCGTGGCGACGGGCAACGGGGATTACCCCGTGCCGGGCAACGTGGTACCGAATCCGGCGCCGCAGCCTTCGGCGAGCGTGGACTACGGCGACAGCATGATTCAGCTCTCTCTGAATAACGGCGTGATGACGCCGACGGATTACTTCACGCCGTACAACACGGCGAGCCTGGACGCCGCGGACACGGATCTCGGTTCGGGCGGCGTGCTGGTTCTGCCCAATCAGACCGGAACGTATCCTCACGAATTGCTGGAGGCCGGTAAGCAGGGGCGTATCTACGTTGTAGACCGTGACCAATTTACGAACAACAACAGCCATTACTGCTCCGGCTGTACAACGGATTCGGAGATTGTGCAGACGGTGAACGGCATAGGCGGCTTGTGGTCCATGCCTGCGTATTGGAACGGCAACATCTATTTCTGGGGCAGCGGCGACAACCTGAAAGCGTACACGTTCGCGAATGGAGCGCTTTCCGCGAGTCCGACGTCGCAATCGGCGGAGTCCAGCCAGTTTCCCGGTTCGACGCCGGTCGTTACCGCGAACGGAACGACGAACGGAATTGTGTGGGCGGTTGAAACCGATACCTACACGAGCGGCCCTGCGATTCTCCGCGCCTACAACGCGCTCAACGTTTCGCAATTGCTCTACGGTTCAAACCTGACGAGCGGGCGTGATTCGCTCGGCAAGGCCGTGAAGTTCGCGGTGCCTGTGGTGACAAACGGCAAGGTCTACGTCGGAACCAGCACGGAACTCGACGTCTTTGGATTGTTCGGGAGTTCTCCGACGGCCGCGACGCCGACTTTCATGCCCACGCCGGGTTCGTATGCGGCTTCGCAGACCGTGACGCTCGGCGATTCGACGTCTGGCGCGACGATTTACTACACGACGAATGGAGCGACGCCCACAACTTCCTCCACAAAGTACACGACCGGCATTCCCGTGACGGCGTCGATGACAATCAATGCGATTGCGGTCGCCAGCGGATATTTGAACAGCGCAGTCGCGACCGGCGTCTACACGATTGGTGCGCAAGCTGAACCGCCGGCATTCACGCCCGGAGGCGGATCGTACACATCGAGCCAGCCGGTGACGATTACCGACGCTTCGCCGACGCCAACGATCTACTACACGACGAACGGTACCACGCCAACGCATAGCTCCGCCGTTTACTCGGCCGCAATTCCAGTGAACGCAACGACCACGATTACGGCCATTGCGTCGTCGCCGGGAATGATCGATAGCGCGCCGGTAAGCGCGACGTACACGATCTCCTCCAGCTCAGGCGCGACGATCAACTACTCGCAGGGTTTCGCCAACGACGCAGGCTTGCAGCTGAACGGTTCGGCCGATCTGGACGACAGCCGCCTGCAACTCACGAACGGCGGTTTGAGTGAAGCGAGCAGCGCGTTCTACACCACGCCGATTGACATCCGCAATTTCACGACTGACTTCACGATTCAAATTTCGGACGCGATCGCGGACGGCATGACGTTCACGATCCAGAATTCCGCGCAGGGCGCGTCGGCCATCGGGCTCAGCGGCGGGAACCTGGGCTACGGTGGTGGTGGGACAACTGGAATTCAGAAGAGCATCGCGATCAAGTTCGACATTTACAGCAACAGCGGCGAAGGCACGGACTCGACGGGCTTGTACGAGAACGGAGCTTCACCGATTCTGCCGGCAATTGATATGACGTCGTCCGGCGTGATTCTTCTAAGCGGCGACGCAATCGCTGCCCACATCGTCTACAACGGCACCACTCTGACGATGACGCTGACCGACGCGATCGTGAACAAGACGTTCACGCAATCGTGGACCGTGAATATTCCGGCGATTGTTGGCGGCAATACTGCCTACATCGGATTCACAGGCGGCAGCGGCGGAAAATCGTCGAGCCAGAAAGTGGAAACGTGGACGCTCACTTCGACGCCTCCGTCGTCGCCCGCCGCAGCTACGCCGACGATCACGCCGGGAACGGAATCGTTTTCGGGCAACCTGAGCGTTTCGATGTCGGACACGACCACGGGCGCGACGATTTACTACACCACGGACGGCACAACGCCATCTCCCGGCGCCGGGACGACGTTGGCTTACGGCGCGCCGTTCACGATCACCGGCACGAGTAGCGTCAGCGCCATCGCGACGGCGCCAAACTTTTCGACGAGCGCGATGACGACGGTGATATACACCCAGCAGACCGTGGCGACTCCGACAATCAGCCCTGCGCCCGGCACGTACACAAGCAGCGTCCCGGTCACGATCACGGACGCGACCCCGGGCGCAACGATCTACTACACGACGGACGGCACCTCGCCACTTCAAGGCGTTGGCACAACGCAGGCCTATCCGGCGGCCGGATTCTCGCTCAGCGCATCGGCCACAGTTCGTGCGATCGCGATGGCGACGGGCTACATCACGAGCGCGGGCGCGAGTTCAAATTACACAGTGCAATCTTCAAACGGCGGCATCTCGGCATACAGCGGCGGCTTCACGTCGACTATCGGCTTGCAACTGAACGGAAGCGCGACGTGGCTGCAGTCTTCGAACGCGATCGCACTCACCACCAACACCAGCCAGGCGGGTTCGTTCTTTGCCACAACGCCCGTGAACGTGCAGAGCTTCACCAACACGTTCTCCTTCCAGCTTCCGGCGCCGCTGTCCGACGGATTTGTGTTTGTCATTCAGGGCAACTCCACGACGGGTCTGGGCGGTGCGGGCGGCTCGCTCGGCTATTCGGTGCCATCGAGCCAGACAGCGCCGTTTTCGAAGAGCGTTGCAATCAAGTTTGACCTCTACAACAATAGCGGCGAAGGCACCGACTCCACGGGCCTCTACCTCAACGGCACTCCCCCAATAATTCCCGCCGTTGACATGACCTCATCAGGCTTGAACCTGAGCAGCGGCCACGTGATGAACGTGACGATGACGTACGACGGCACGTGGCTCGCTCTTGCGATCACAGACGCGACGACGGGACAGACGTTCAACGACCAATTCCAGGTGAACATTCCGTCGACACTGGGCGGCACGATGGCGTATGTGGGCTTTACGGCCGGCACCGGCGGCGAAGTTTCGACGCAAGAGATCCTGAACTGGAATTTCGCGTCAGGCACGCCCACGATGCAGGACGCCACGCAGTTCGTTGCGGCGAGCCTGATGTCGTCGAGCACGAGTTCCGGACCGTCCTATCAGGTGGTGGCGTGGACGCAGTTCATCACCGGCAACGGCACGTGTCTGTATGCCACCAAGCCCGGCGACAACGTGACGATCAATGTGAGCGTACCTACGGCCGGCACGTACGATCTGCGTTTCTCGACCAAAAGGCACAGCGTGCGCGGGATCGGCCAGCTATCGATCGACGGGGTGAACGTTAGTTCACCGATGGATCAATATTCGGCGGCCGATTTGTGGTACGAGACTGACCTGGGCAATGTGGCGCTCACTGCCGGAAGCCACGCAATCAAGCTCACCGTAACGGGCGAGAATGCCGCAAGCACCGGCTACTACCTCGCAATCGATACGATCAAGCTGCTGCCTCAGTAGACACAAGCAGCAGCACAGTCTAAACAAATAGATTCACAGCCGACGTGCTGCTCGCAGCAATCCGAGACAGACCGTCCGTTCTGTTTTTTCCAGCGTAGTGGAAGTGAGAAGGGAAGCAGCGTCAGTTCGGGCGGCGCAGGCGATCCAGCATCGCAAACAAGAACACTCCGAACGCTGACGTGACGACTGAGTCGAGCAGCAAGCTCAAACTGAAGAAGTGTTCGGGCTGATTGAGCAGCACGCGATGCGTCACCACCAGAATCGCCTGGTGAAAATGGAAGAAGATGAAGATCAGCCCGAAGCGCGCGAGCGGATGTTCGGTGTCGATGCGCCCGCCGATCGAAGAGGCGAGGTAACCCACGACCGTCCCCGCGATGCCGTACATGCCGATGGGATTGTCGTGGCTGAGCGCGTCCTGAAAAATTCCGATCGTGCCGCCGAGGAATAGGCCCGTCACCGGATTGCGCCGGCTCACGCCGAAATAAATCGTGACAAGCAGCGGAAGGTCGATCCATTCCGCCCAGCGGCCGTACTTGTGCAGCAGCGCCTGAAAGACAAGCGCCAGCAGCGACACGCCGAGAATCGTGCCGCTGTAAAACTTGTGGACTTCGACGTTTGGTTCGCCGCGCTCGCCGATTGTGAGCATCGATGCCATATTAGCGGTTCGGAGCCGTCGCGGGTTTCGCGGCCGGATTTTTTGGCGCTTGCTGCGCCGCGGTAGCGTTGAACGGAGCGCCCGACGGAGTGCTCGACCCCGGCTTCGTGCCCTGCGAAGCTTCAGGCACACTCGTCTGAGCCGCAGATGCGGCTGCGGCCGCAGCGTCGGCTTGAGCCTGTTTTTCTTTTTCTTCCGCGCCGGAAATATCGTCGCTCTTCTTCCCTTCGAGATCGTGCTGCGAGAGCAGGACGATTACGTCTTCGAGGCGATCGAGCCGTGCCGCGGGCTTCACCGTGATGGTTTGAAACGTCGAGCCGGTCTTTGACGATTCCACTCGTCCGATCAGCAAATCCTTCGGGAAAATACGATCCTCGCCCGAGGTGACGACCAGCTCGCCCTCTGTGATCTTTTCTTCGTTAGCCACGTATTCCATGTGCGGGCTCGGGTCGCCGCTGCCGCGCACCACGCCATGCGTCCGCGTGGTGGAAAAAAGCGCGCCGACGCCGCTGTTTGGATCGTTGATCAGTTGCACTTGCGCTGAATTCGGAAAAACTTCGACGACTTTGCCAATCACGCCTTCGGGAGTGATCACGGGCTGATTCATCCGCACGCGGTCTTTCTCACCGCGATTGATGAACAGCGTGTGTGAATACGGATCGGAGCTCGAGCCGATCACTTCGGCCGCGAGCATCTGCGTTTCGGTGTGCGCGTCGCGGAAACTCAGCAGGCTCGCGAGCCGCTGCGCTTCGGCATTCTGGCTTTCCAGTTCCTGGTTGCGAAGCTGCAGCCGCTGCATTTCGGCGCGCATACTTTCGTTTTCCGCGCGCGCGTTGCGCAGACCCACGTAGCCCTTCCAGATGTTGCCGAATCCGGAGAACGCCCAGGTACCGCCGCGCTCGAGCGGCGTGACGACGGCTGCGGCCCAGTAGCGAATCAGCGGAACGCTATGATCGGTCTTGATTTGAAAAGCGAGCAGCAGCACCTGCGCCAACACAACGATGGCGAGGAGCATCATAGGGCGCAGACGTGAGATCGAGTCGATCATCGTTCCACTGCGAAACCTTCGACAAGGTTGTTCGTTGACCACGCCGAGATAGGCGCGCGGCCTTAATTAATCGATCGAAACGAGGCGCAGCAAGCGGAAGTCACTGAGCATCTTGCCCGTGCCCAGCACCACCGAAGCCAGCGGATCGTCCGCGATAGAAACGGGCAAGCCCGTCTCTTCGCGGATGCGCTTGTCGAGATTCTTTATCAGCGCGCCGCCGCCGGTAAGCACGATGCCGCGGTCGCTGATGTCCGCTGAGAGTTCGGGTGGCGTTCTTTCCAGCGCCACGCGAATCGCATTCAGGATCGTGGAGACGCACTCGGAGAGCGCTTCGCGAATTTCGCTGTCGTCGATCGTCACGGTGCGGGGTACGCCTTCGATCAAGTTGCGGCCCTTCACTTCGAGAGTGAGAGGCTTCTCGAGCGGATACGCCGAACCGATTTCGATTTTGATCTGCTCCGCGGTGCGTTCGCCGACCAGCAGGTTGTACTTGCGTTTCAGGTAGTGCATCACGGCTTCGTCCATCTCGTTGCCTGCGACGCGCACCGAACGCGAATACACGATGCCGCTCATCGAGATCACGGCGATGTCCGTGGTGCCGCCGCCGATGTCGACCACCATGTTGCCCGACGGCTCTTCAATCGGCAGTCCCGCGCCGATCGCCGCGGCCATGGCCTGCTCCACTAGATAAACTTCGCTCGCTCGCGCCCGATAGGCTGAGTCCTGCACAGCGCGCTTTTCCACCGGCGTGATTTCGCTGGGCACGCCGATCACAATGCGCGGGTGAACCAGCACGCGGCGGTTGTGCGCCTTCTGAATGAAGTACGTCAGCATTTTCTCGGTAACTTTGAAATCGGCGATCACGCCGTCCTTCATCGGCTTGATGGCCACCACGTTTCCCGGCGTGCGCCCAAGCATGTCCTTCGCTTCGCGGCCCACCGCCACTACGTCTCCGCTGTTCTTGTTGATCGCTACGATGGAAGGTTCGTTTACGACGATTCCTTTTCCGCGCGCGAAGACCAGCGTGTTCGCGGTTCCCAAATCGATTGCAAGGTCGGACGAAAACAAACTGAACACCGACCGCATGTTGTAGCCGTTCTTAGTCACGTAGTGCTACCCCCAAGTTCCCCTCGGTCGCCGCCGCGGCGAGTCCGGAATTTCGTGTGTGCGTTTCAAGAATCGCAAAACCGCTACGGAATTACCACCTGCACGCGCTTGGTCGCCGTCCCACCACGGCGATTTTGTCCCGTAATTACGATGTCGTGGCTGCCCTTGGTCATCGCCGGCAAGAAGTGGCGGAAGCTACCGTCGGACTGAATGCTCGCGACTTGCTCACCGTTGATGATCAACGCCGCGCCGGGTTCCGTCTTTCCGATCACTTCGACCACGTTGCCGTTCAATTCGGTGCTGTCGACTTCGAGCAGCATTTCCTGCTCCTTGCCCTGCACCACCAGGGTGAGTTTGAACGAATCGCTGAAGTCGCTCGTCTTGTTGTCCGCGTCGATGGCGCGCACGCGCCAGAAATAATCGCCGGGCTCCAGGCCCGTCACGTCGACGCTCTCGGTGGAAACCTTGCGGCTGGTGATCACGTGATTGAACATTGCCGTGCTGCTGGTCTGAAATTCGTAAAGCTTCGCCGTCGGGACCGGCTTCCATTCGAAGTGCACAGGATCTTTTTTCGGATCGGCCACTGTGATCGGCTGCAGGTTCAAAGGCACTGTGAGTTCGGGAGGCGCAAGCACCTGCGACTTGGTGATCGGGCCACCGGTCGGGAAGGTCACGCGCTCGAACTGTCCGATGTCGAGGTGTTCATTGCCGCGCTGCAGTTCGGCGCTACCGGAGGACATCGTCAATTCCTGATGTTTCGTATTCGGATCGCTGGTCACGGCCGCGCGGCTGTTGGAGCGCAGCGAGGCCACCGCGTTTTCAAAAGAAACTTCCGCTTTGGAGTTCGGATCTTCCCACGCTCCGGTGGCGAGATCGACTTCGCCGGAGTTGATGTGCACGGCGACGGTGGAAGCTTGATTCTGTTCGACGTTGTTTTCTTCCACGGTGACGAGAGTGTCGCCCTTTACGGTGTACGTTGTTCCGTCGGCGAACGCGATACGCGCCACGCCTTCGCTGCCCGTCTGAATCAGATCGCCCTTATCGAGCGTGAGCGTGTAGTCCGCGTTTTCCCACGTGACGGAATTCACTTTCTTGATCTGGACTTTTCCGTCGAGGTTCACGAATCGCGCTTGCTTCGCATTAATCGTCGCGACAGCAGCGTCGTGCGAATTCATCGAGTCCGTCACGCGTTTCACCAGACTCGCGGATGTATCAGGGAATACCAGATAGGACGCCGCGCCGATGATAGCCACGATCAGAATTCCGTAAACCGCCACGGTCTTGTAGGTGACTGTGTGCCAATACACCTCGACCCGGGTGATCTTTGGCTTCTGCGGCGTGGTGGCTTTCAGTTCCGACATAAAATTAGGGCTAATTCAAAAATCTAGCACACGGGTTTGGGCCAGACAAATTTGCCTCCGAACAGTTGTCTAACTGCTACCCCCTGTGATTCCAATTAGTTAACCGCCCCCAAGCGAGCCTAGTCCCATGGGTACTAACCGTCTTCGAGCGCTCAAAAATTCGAGCCATTTTGGTGGTTGATTCTGTGGGTCGGCTTGCGCAGACTGGAGGTTCTTGACCGCCCGTTTGGCGGTCCTCGCCTGCCAGCAAGGAGTGAGCAATGAGCCACACGGTTGGTGAACTCCTTCCCCCGACAAGAATTATGATGACGCCGGGCCCCTCGAACGTGGACCCGCGCGTCTACCGCGCCATGGCCACGCCCCTCGTAGGCCACATGGATCCGTGGTTCACCGAGATGATGGGCGACGTGCCCGTCCTGTTGCGCGATGTCTTCCAGACGCAGAACAAGATCACCTATCCGATTTCGGCGTCGGGTTCGGGTGGCATCGAGGCGTCAGTGGTGAATACGCTTGAGCCTGGCGATGAGTGCATCGTGTGCGTGAACGGCTGGTTCTCAGAGCGAATGGCGGTGATCGCCGAGCGCACGTCGGCGAAAGTAATTCGCGTGGAAGCGCCATACGGACGCACTGTCGATCCCGACGATGTGCGCCGAGCAGGGAAGGGCCGCAAAATCAAATTCGTTGGACTCGCGCACGGCGAGACGTCCAGCGGCGTAGTGCAGAAACTCTCGAATTATCGACAAGTGGCAGACGAACTCGGCGCGTTGATGATCGTGGACGCCGTCGCAACGCTCGCTGGCGTTCCGCTTCACGTCGACAAAGACCGCATCGACATCTGCTTCAGCGGATCGCAGAAGGCTTTGAGCGCGCCGCCAGGGATGGCGCCCATCACGATCAATTCGCGCGTGGAGGAAATGGTGCGCGCGCGAAAGACGCCGGTCTCGAGCTGGTATTTCGATTTCACGCCGATCATGTCCATGTGGGGCGGGGAACGCACCTACCACCACACGCCGCCGATTTCGTTGATCTTCGGATTACGCGAGGCGTTGCGCCTCGTACAGGAAGAAGGCCTCGAAGCGCGCTGGGCGCGGCACGCGCAGAATCAGCAAGCTCTGATCGCGGGACTCGAAGCAATGGGCATGGAGTTGTGGGTCGTGAATTCTGCTGAACGGCTCGTTACCGTCACCAGCGTCACGATTCCGGCCGGAGTCGACGACCGTAAAGTTCGCCAGCAGCTGCTCGACGAATATGGAATTGAGATCGCGGGCGGCTTCGGGCCGGGCAAGGGAAAGGTCTGGCGCGTCGGTTTGATGGGCTATTCGAGTCAGAACAAGAACGTGCTACTGTTTCTTGCTGCGCTGGAAAAGGTGCTCGGCGATCAGGGCCATCGCGTTCCAGCGGGCGCCGGCGTTGCGGCGGCGATTCAGAGTTACCAGAGCGCGAGCCAGCCCGTCACCGCGGGCGCGCACAAATAAACGCGACGCTCGGGTTCGCTAACGAGTGCACCTCACCAGTATTACGAGGAGATTCATGGCTTCCAAAGTGGTTTTTCCCACGATTCCGAATGCAGGAGCGATGAGCGAATTCATCGGCGCGTTTGACGTTCCGTCGAAGGTCACGGACTTCGTCTATCACTGCCGCTTCTCGCACTGCTGGAACGGAATCGCTACGCGCCACAGCGACACGATGGATTGCAAATTTTTCGTGGACGGAAAAGGCGTGATCCTCGGCCTCGCGCATCCAGCGTTCATCGATTTTCATGCGCGCGCCGGGCGCGGCCTTACCGATCGCGAAGCGAGCTACATCGGCGCGGAATATCTACGCGAGCGTCTGGAACAGGAAGACGAGCATCAGCTCTACGACGTTTCCAGCGCGGACGTGACGCGCATCATCTCCAAGATCGGAATTAAGTAAACGCAGCGCACTTCACGACCCTGCTTTCGGCGTTGAACCTGATTTCTTGGACATCGACCGCACGTAAAGCACCAGCCCCCAAATTTCGGGCTGCTTCACGCGATCGGCTTCACCGGTCATCTGTCCCTTGCCTTTTTCGATGATCCAGTAAAGTTCACCGTCAGTCATATTCTTCAGCGCGTCGGGATCGCGGTAGTCGAGCAACTTCAATTTCATGTCGCCGGCGAGGTCGCCGGTTCCACTGCCGTCGGCGCCATGGCACATCGCGCAGTCGATGCCCCAGGTCTTTTTCGCTGTGGCGAGCACAGCGGGCGTCGGCTTCACGGGATTCGGTTTCTGCGCGGCTTCGGGCGGGATGGTGAGCTCTGCCGCTGGGGGCGGCGGCTCAGTCTTGCCGTCAGAGTGTGCGGCTGGCGGATTCTGTTGCGCAAAAACAGAAGCGGCGGCGAGAAAAATTAGTGTGAGAAGACGTACGGATAGACGCATTGGGTCCTCCGATTTCAAATCCACAGATTTGGCCGCATTCTACTCCCTTACGCGCGCGGCGGCACAAGAGTGTTTCTACGAAGTAACAGTGGAGCGGTGCGAAGCGTACGCTAGGCGTCGGCGAGCGACTCGCCCGAGCCTTCGCCTGCAGGCAACTCGTCTACTTCGAGAATCTCGCCGCAATCGAGGCACTCCACGTATTGCGCGTCATTGTCCTTGGCAATCACTTGCGTACGCTTGTGTTGGCAGGGCGGCTTGGGCTGGTTGGGATCGGACATTTTCGAGACTCGCGCGACTGGCAAAGTTCACCTCGTCGAATCGAGCGCCGAGTATATCATTCGCCACCGAGTGCGTTTGTGCTGCGGCATGCGACCGTATATGGTTGACAAACGGGGAGTAAGCCTCTATCTGTCGATGTGGGGTTTCGCGGGGACGTGAGCGTATTGCCTAACGACAAGACAACCCAGCAAAGGCTCGGCACGGTGCTGTTTTACGGCATCGTGATCGTCATCGCCTACCTGACGTTCCTCGTGTTCCAGCCGTTCCTTGCGCCGCTAGCGTGGGCCGTGGTGATCGTCGTGATTATGCACCCCTATTACGACCGCCTAACAAAGAAAACGAATCCGACGATGGCCGCGCTGCTGATGACCGCGATCGTCACGCTAATCTTGATTGTGCCGACAGTGCTGGTGATGACGGCGTTCGTGAAGCAGGGCGTGCAAGCCATCACGCACGTCCAATCGCAGGTGCAGAGCGGCCACTTCGACTGGGTGAACAACCTCTGGCTGAAGCTCCAGGACCGCCTGCCGGAAGAAAACAAAACCGATCTTTCGACGCTGGTCAGCAAATATTTTGACGCTGCTGCCGCGTATGGCGCCGCGCGCGTCGGCGCGATCCTGCGGAACACCGCGGCGTTTTTGTTTCATCTCTCGGTAATGATCCTCGCAATGTTCTATTTGTTCCGCGATGGTGACTCGATAGTCGAACGCCTGCGCGTCGTACTTCCGTTCGAACACGAGCATCGCGACCGGATGATCGGCGAAGCGCACGACCTGATTTTCGCAAGCGTGGTCTCAAGCGCCGTTGCCGCCGCAGCGCACGGCATATTGGGCGGTATCGCGTTTGCCCTCACGGGAATTACCGCGCCGGTTTTTTGGGGCGTGATGATGGGCTTCTTCTCGCTCGTTCCCGTCGTAGGCTCGGCGCTCATCTGGGTGCCGGCTGTAATCAGCCTCATGGTGCAAGGCCATCCGGTCGCGGGCATCATTCTCGCGATAATTTGCGGCGTGGTCGTGGGGGTGGTCGACAACGTGATTCGCCCCTGGGTCATCAGCGGCCGTGCCGAAATGGGCGGGCTAATCGTCTTTATTTCCGTGCTTGGCGGACTCGCGGTGTTCGGCATGTTAGGACTCGTGCTCGGCCCAATCATCGTCGCCACCGGGGCGAGCATTCTCGATCTCTATGCCGCCGGTGTGCGGCCGGGCGCCACCGTGCTGCCTAAGCGCGGAACCACGCCCGCGCCCTGACCTCCGTGCTACAGTAACGCGCGCCAAACGAACGGAAACGCGTCCATTGAAGAAAGATTTGAGCAAAAATTCCAAGCCCAAGCACGCAAGCCTGCCCCCGGAAAAGTTGCGTTGGCAGTGCGATCCCGCGCGCATTCCGTTTGAAACAACGGCGGACGTTGCACCTTCGACGGGTGATCCCGGCCAGGAACGCGCCGCCCGCGCGTTGAAAATGGGCGTCGAACTTACCGCGCCGGGCTACAACGTTTTCGTGTGCGGACTTTCCGGGACGAGCCGCGGCGGCATGATCGTGCGCATGGTCGAAGCCATGCATCCGCAATCGAAATCCGCGCCGGACCGCTGCTACGTGAACAATTTCAAGAACGCCGACCGCCCGCGCCTCCTGACGCTCCCGCGAGGCCAGGCGAACGCCTTCAAAAAAGAAATGGACTCCGGCGTCGACTTTCTGCGCCGCCGCATCCCGCAGGTTTTCGAAGGTGAGCCCTTCCAGCGCCAGAAGACGCGCATCGTCGAACGCTTCACGCAGCGCGAGAAAGAATTGATGGACGACTTCACGCGCCGCATCGCGCGCGAGCAGTTTGCGCTGGGCCGCATGCAGGTCGGCGCCGTCGCGCTGCCCGAAATTTTCCCCGTGCTCGAGGGGCAGATGGTGCCCATCGAGGAAGTTCCGAAAATGGTCCAGGAAGGAAAACTCGAAAGCGCCGCTGCGGAAGACCTCGAACGCAAGTACGACCAGTTCCGGCAGGAGTTCACTGTCGTCTACCGCAAGACTCTTTCGCTGTCGCGCGAGCTGGCCAGCGAGATGAGCTACCTCGAGCAGGAAGCCGCGTCAGTTCTTGTCGACGGCGTGATCGAAGAGCTGAAGGAAAAATATCCGAGCACGCAGATCAGCGAATATCTCGAGGAAGTTCGCCACCACATTCTCGACAATCTCGATCCCTTCAAAGAACGCGAAGGCGAAGACGATGCATCGCCGCCCTCCGAAGGCGGAGGCGGCCTAAGGCCGGAGCGGCAGGAGCGCGATCCGTTCCGCGTCTATGGCGTGAACGTGATCCTCGCGCACGGCGAAACGGACACTTGCCCGGTGATTTTCGAAACAATTCCGACGTACGCGAATCTTTTCGGCACTGTGAACCGCAGTTACGATTCGCGCGGCGGTTGGAGTTCCGATTTCATGGACCTTCGCGGTGGCTCGTTGCTGCGCGCCGATGGCGGTTTCCTGGTGATGTACGCGCTCGATACGCTCACGGAAACCGGCGTGTGGCGCACCCTGAAACGCACGCTCAATCACGGCAAGCTCGAAATCCAGCCGGTTGATATGTTTTTCCCGTTTCCCTCGGCCGCGATGAAGCCGGAGCCGATCGACGTTCACGTGAAAATCATCCTGATCGGCGACCGCGAGATGTACGAGCTGCTCTACGATTTCGAGGAAGACTTCAAAAAGATTTTCAAGATCCGCGTCGAATTCGACGAGGAAATGAAGTGGTCCGACGAAGTGATCCATCACTACGCTGGCCGCCTGCGAAAGATCTGCGACGACGAAAAACTTCTGCCTTTTGACCGAAACGCTTTTGCGGCGATTCTCGAGCACGGCGTGCGGCTCGCTGGGCGTCGCGGGAAAATCACCACGCGCTTTTTCGATCTTGCCGACCTTGCGCGTGAATCCTCCTACATTGCGAAGGACCACGGCTGCGAAGTCGTCACCGGGCCGCACGTGCGCGACGCGCTTGACGCAAAAATCGAGCGCCATAATCTCATCGAAACGAAAATCCGCGAGATGGTCGAGCAGAACCTGCTCTTTATAGATACGGACGGCGGCCGCGTCGGCCAGGTCAACGGCCTGAGTGTCCTCGAAGTCGGCGGTTACGCTTTCGGAAAGCCAGTGCGCATCACCGCATCGGCGTCGCCGGGAAAAGTAGGCATCATCAACATCGAGCGCGAAGCAAATCTCAGCGGCCGCTTTCACGACAAGGGCGTCGAAATCATCGGAGGCTTCATCCGCCGCACATTCGCGCAGGATAAGCCGCTCGCCTTGTCCGCGAGCGTTTGTTTTGAGCAGTCCTACTCCGGCGTCGATGGCGACAGCGCCAGCTCCACCGAAATTTATGCGCTTCTCTCCGCGCTTTCCGACATGCCGATCCGACAGGACCTTGCCGTCACAGGCTCGGTGAACCAGCAGGGCGACGTGCAACCCATCGGCGGCGTGAATCAGAAAATCGAAGGCTTCTACGATGTGTGCAAGCTTAAGGGACTTACCGGCTCACAGGGCGTTCTAATTCCATCCGAAAACGTGGAAGACCTGATGCTACGCGAGGAAGTGGTGAAGGCCGTCGCGGAGGGAAGATTTCATCTCTATCCAGTCGAGAATATTTCGCAGGGAATCGAGATTCTCACCGGAGAGCGCGCGGGCAAACGCAGCACGACTGGAAAGTTCGACGCCGGTTCGGTCTTTGCGAAGATCGATGCGCGCTTGCACGAAATGGCGCGCACGATGCAGAAATTCCACTAACGCGCCGTATCACTCGTCAGATCAGCCGCCGCATCTTCATCTTGAGCGTCAGAGTCTGTCCGTTGCGCTCGACCAGCAACTTGTACGAGTGGCCTGCGGTCTCGTTTCCCGTCTTTTCAAACGCGGCGCGAAGTTCCGTAAGCGTGTAATCCGCCGCAGGCTCGTCGTCGATGCCGGAAATCACGTCGCCCACCTGAATCCCTGCGTCGTGTCCGGGAGTTCCTTTCTGCACCCCCACCACTTCAAACGTGCGCAGGTTGTTGCCCTTCGCGACGATCGCAAGGCCGCTCATGTCCGCGTCTTCCAGCGTGTTGATCTGCAGATTCGGCTCCAGAATTACGCGCTGGTGAGGCAGATCGAAAATCACATTGAACCGCCGCAGAAATCCGCCTCCAATCGCGCCGGCGATCTTCGAGTCCTTCACGCCTTTCAGATTCTGCTGGGAGAACGCGCCGACGGAGTTTTCGATCGTGTACGGCTTCAGCTCGAACGCCCGCACGCGCCCCAGAAAGATTTTCGCGCCGTCATCGACCTGGGGATCGCTCGCTTCCTGTGAATGGAAATGCGCTGCCGAAATTTTCTGCGAATCGGTGAATGCGCGCGAGAAAAGGAACGAGTAATCAACCGCTGTATCGACCGCGAACTGCGCTTCGAACGCCTTGTGCCCTGAAATTTCGAATTTAGCGCGCACTGCCGGTCCCGCGGGCGTCATCGTCACCGGGAAACTTGTCCCCTGTCCCGAATACGTGAACGAAGCGGGATCGTAAATCTGCAGCGTCTGGCGGTTGTAGTTGATCTCCACCACCGTCCGTGAGAGAAAATCGCGCCCCAGCACGCCGCGCACGTTCTGGCCGAATTGCTCGGCAAATTTCGGATGCGCAATCACCGGCAGCGTCACCATCGGCACCTGAACACCCGGCATTTTCAGCACCGCATACGTGAGTGCGTTGCCCGTCGCTCCCGGAGCCGCGCCCGGCTCGATGCTTGTGACTTCGGCGGACGAATCCAACAGAAAAAATCCCGGCGTCCCGCCATTCAGTTGCATGGGAATGAAAATCAGATTGTTCAGGAACGTCGCCGGTATCTGGGACGCGTTGCCGCCGAAAGAGTAACGAATCGCGCTCGGATCTGCGACGGCCGGCGCTTGCGCGGCAGGAGCTTGTTGCGGCTGACCTTGCTGCCCCTGCGGTGCTTGTTGGCGCGCCGTCGTTCCGAGCGTGATCGGCAAAATGATGGCAACGAGGAAGTAGGGAACGCGCAGTTTCATCAATTCTCCTGACGGCGCCATTTTCGAAGCTTGGCCAGCCAAGGATTATAAGCCCATCAAGAGATGCGTCACGCCAGGAATGCGTGGCCCGCAATTTTCAAGGCGCTGGTGACGGCGATTCCGCCGGCGCCTGGTATCCCTCGCGCGCAAAGATTCTTGGCGCAGGATTTTTTGCGTCGGTCGCGAGCGGCTGCCCGTCCGGACCCACGAGCTGAACCTCAAGCAGATGAAATTTCCCGTCGTGCTGGGGCGCGATGCCCAACACGTATTCGTGCCGCAGCGCCGCGGCGATCTGGCGGTAGGCTGGTACAAAATCGTCCGCCGACTCCGGGAAAAACGCGCGTCCGCCCGTCATCGTCGCAAGCGCCTGCAAATCGGCAGTCGATTGCGCGAAGCTCAGGGGATTTCGCGGTTCCCCAGGCGCGGGCTTCTTTTTCTTGTCGGGTTGCGCGGTGCGCAGGCTGCCGCCGAGCGCCACCGGAAAAATCACGTCGTCCTGCGCGCGCAGCCGTGCCGTCAGCGCGCTCCAGTTCGACCGGGGAGACGAATCGAGGCCGGTCGTCAGCAGCACGAGCGCTTTTTTGTCGGTGATCGGCGCGATCCGGTCGATCACGTCCGCCACGGAAATGAAGAAATTGAGTTCTCCCGTGCCAAGCACGTACTGCAGTTGGCGAATCGCCGTCCCGAGTGACGATTTGTCCGAAGTGAAATCGATGAGCCCGCGCGGTCCATCGTCATACGCTACCAATGCGACCTCGTCGTACGGCGCGAGCCCTTCGAGCAGCGCAGATGCTCCTGCGAGATGCTGATTTTGGATCAGATAGACCGCGGGGCTCGTTTCGATCATCACCACAACTTTCGCGGGCGCGTCGTCCGGCGCGAATGAGAGCACGGGCGCATCCGTGCCACGATCGAGCACACGAAAATCTTTTTGCGTGAGGCCACCGACGAAATCGCCCGACGGGTTCATCACGCTCACTACAACGCGCACGATCTCCGTCCGCGCCTGAATCGCCTGCTGCTGTTTTCCATGAGCAGTTGTCAGCGTTCCGGCAAAGGCGAATGCAGCACTCAACACGCCTAACGCAAGCACACCGATCAAGCGCCAAAAATTAAATCGAAAGGAATTTCGTGCCGGTCGAGGCGAATGCGAAGCGGGAACGATTCGATGCAGGGGCGCTCTCACAACGTGAATTGAAGAAAAACAAGAGAGCGGCTCCGGCCAATCGCTCCGAACCCCGCTCTCTTAAGATTCGCTACTACAACTTAGTTCGTGCCAGACGGAGCCGGAGTGCCGCCGCTCGAACCGGGCGCCGAGGCGCCCGCCTTAGGCGTGCTGAGGTAGCCCTTCGCCTCGTCCTTGTTGAGCGTGAACACAACGATTTCGTATGGTTGGCGCGCGCCGATCACGTAGAACTGGATCGGTTCGCCGACCGTCTTGTCCTTCTTCTCGATGCTCTTGTCGTCGGCGATCACGTTCATCGTGTACTTGTATTTCTTCGTGTCGACCTTCTTCAGTTGCACCTGAATCGGACCGACGTGCTGTGCGTTGTTCGACTTCACCAGATCGAACTCGAAAATGTCGCGTTCGCCACGCCGCTTCAGTTCTTCCACTTCGTCGTGGTTGCGCGCTATCAAGCCGCTCTGCACGCCCAAATCGCCAATCGTGCTCTGCAGCTTGGTCTTGGTGGTCTCGAGGTCGGCCTTGGTGCTGGCCACGTCCGTATTCGTCTTCGTGATTTCCGTCGAAACCTCGCCGATCTTGGTCGAAGCGTCGGCTTCCACTTGGCCAATCTGTTCCTTAAGGGCTTTGTCGCTGCGTAGCTGGTCGCGCTTGATGTTCTCGGAGAGCGTGCGCGCTCGCGCCAGTTCATCCTGGGTCAAGCCCAGCTTTTGCGACGTCACGTCCAACTGGCCCTTCAAATCCGCGATCCGCGTATTCGTCTTGTCCAGTTCCGCGGCCAGCGCTTGGGTCTTGTGATCCGCGTCCGCCAATCCCTTCTTTGCTGCTTCGCGCTCGGTGTATCCCGCGTACAGCAGGTACGCAACCAGCGCAAACGCCACCGCAAATAGCAAACTCACCCAACGCGGCAACGAGCCGCTCTCTACCACCACCGGTACGTCTTCGCCCGGCAGGTTCGGGGTCGAACTCATCAAGCCTCCTTCAGCGCGGCCTCACCGCTCAAAAAACTACGGCGGATTATGGCCGACTCATTCTTTGAAGTCTATCCTATATGGCGCGGTGTTGCGGTAATGACACGAGGCGGCATCGCGGGGTATCTCGGGGCAACTTGCTCCGCTCCGCCAATTTCGATATGCTGCGCTCTTTCCAGGGATGCGAACGGGGCTCGATGATTTGTCCGCGTTGTCGAAGTGTTGAGTGCTACCGGTCGCATCGCGGGGGTGTACTCGACTTCATCGCCAGCACCACCAGCCTCCGTCCGTGGCGCTGCATGATGTGCGAGGAACGCTTCTACGGCTGGAAAGTTGCTGCCGCATTTTCCTTCAACGCGCACTGCCCACGTTGCGGCAACTTCGACCTGGAACACATTTCCCGCGAGCGCGTCGAAACCGGCACCCTGATAACAGTGAAACGCTGGCTCGGCTTTCCGGCTTACCGTTGCGACCCCTGTCGGTTTCGCTTCTTCAGCATCCGACCGTTTCGCAGGATTATGCCTTCGGTGGCTGCGGCTCCCGCTAGCCCCGGCACTGCCGCTGCGGATAAAGGTTGACGCTCCACCCTGTTCGTCGCTAATCTTCTGCGCGATGAATCTGTTCCCTCAGTCGTGTTGTTGTTGCTGACCTCGTAGTCCCTCTCGCACGTTCGTTTTCCGTTTGAACTAAATCGTCTCGCGGCAGAGTTTTTTCGTTCTCGATGTCCTTCGAGCCCGCTGAGTGTCCATCCGCCGGTGGATTTCGCGGACGCGAAAGCGAATTTATCGACCTTAACAACATTCGGCGCAACTTAAGGCGCTGGTCGACGAACAAAAGGAGAAAAAACAGCGAAGCTCAGGGTCCGCACCCCGCACCGGGTGGCAATTGTTACAACGCTTCAGATTGGCACCTTAACGAACTCTAACCCTCTTCCCCTGTTTGTTTTGCGTTGTAACGCACAATTCACATTGCCGTCACGGGGAGTTCAAACCCTGCTCTTAAGGTGCTTGCACTTTGGGGCCACAGTGACGCAGCAACGCGTGCGAACGGTGGGGTATGGACAGCCGGTTTGGGTCGTAAGCCGTAACGTTGTGAAGCTTGTTTGAGATCACGCAAGTCGCAAGCCTGTGTTCTGAATTCGCGCAACAGCATGGGTGGATGAGCACCGGAAACCGGAGCGGGCGAAGGCCGACGCAGTAGCGAGTTGTGCGCAGGGAATGGCAGTCAATTTAAGGAGGAAGGGAAATGCGAGCATTTGCAACATGGCTTTTGGCCCTTGGTCTCGCTGCAGCACCGGCGATGGCAGGGACCGGGTCAGGCGACAAGGATTCGTCAACGAAGCCGAATGACGATACCAAGTCCGCTACCACTACCACCAACTCGTCGGATAAGCCGGCAACTCCTGCGGCAGCGCCTGCGGCAGCCCCCTCGAGCTTGGAGAGTGAGCTTCAGCAACTTCGCGAACTAATCGAAGCTCAATCCAAGCAACTGCAGGAACAGAATCAGCAGCTCCGTTTGCAGCAACAGCGCATGCAGATTATGGAGACCGAGCTGAGCAACTCGTCCTCGTCGAAGAGTCCTGCTTCCGGCGAGAACGCTGATTCTTCGATGTCCGCTCCCGCGAGCCGCACGATCGCCATCAACAACGCCATGCCCATCGACACGACCATGGCGGGCGCGGGCCAGGGCACCGAGGACGCGTACCAGATCCACTTCAAGGGCATTACGATGACTCCGACCGGCTTCACGGCGGCCGAAACTGTGTGGCGTGGTAAGGCCACCAGTTCGGACGTTAACACGCCGTTCAACTCGGTTCCACTGCCCGGAACTTCCGCGAGCAACGTCAGCGAATTCAATGCGAGCGGACGTCAGTCGCGCATCGGAATGTTGTTTCAGGGCAAACTGAGCAACGTCACGATCGGCGGCTACTACGAAGGTGATTTCCTCGGGGTCGGTAGCGCGTCCAACGACAACTCCAGCAACAGCTACGTGTTTCGTCAGCGCCAGTTCTGGGGCCAGGCGAAATTCGACAACGGCTTCACAGTTACCGGCGGCCAGATGTGGAGCTTGGTCACGGAAACCACGAAGGGCCTGGACAACCGTACCGAAGCTCTCCCGCTCACGATCGACCCGCAATATACGGTCGGCTTCAGCTGGGCGCGCCAGTACGGGATGCGCTTCACCAAGGGCTTCTGGGACAACAAGCTGACCTTTGGCCTCGCTGTCGAAGAGCCGCAGACCACCTTTACTGTCCACGGCAATCCGACCGGCACGATTACCACCGGCACTACCACCGTGCTCGTTCCAACGAACGCCACCTGCCCCGTTGAACCTTGCACTGCGGTCGTCGGCGGTACTACCACCACCTACACCAACTTCCTGCTCGGCCAAGCCGGCACGAGCGGTGGTTTGTACAACCCGCTGGCGAACTATTCGTACAACTCCGCTCCGGACATCATCGTGAAGGCTGCGCTTGATGCCCTCGGCGGCCACTACGAAGTGTTCGGCATCGTTTCGCAGTTCCGCGATCGCATCTTCCCATGCGTCGTCGGAATCACAGCGACCACTCCTTGCCCGATCGATGGTTCCACCGCTCCTTCCGCGGTCGGCGCCTTCAACGATTCGCGCACCGGTGGCGGCGTCGGCGCCAATGCGCGTTGGAGCTTGCTCTCCAAGCGTGTTGATCTCGGCGTGCACTTCCTTGGCGGCAGCGGCGTTGGCCGTTACGGCACCGGCGGTTTGGCCGACGGAACGATTCGGCCGGACGGCTCTATCGCTTTGCTGCACAACTATCAGGCTCTCGGCACGATCCAGTTCCACCCCACGCCGAAGCTGGACATCTACCTGAACGCGGGCGGCGAGTATGCGAGCCGTGCGGCGTATATGGTAGGCACCAAGGGCGAAGGCTACGGTTCACCCCTGTTCAACAACTCCGGTTGCTGGACGGAAACCGCTCCTACGACCACGGTCCCGGCAGGCACTACCGCGAGCTCAGGCTACATCCCGGGCGCACTTGCAAACTGCACGGGTGACACTCGCAACCTGCTCGAAGGCACGATTGGCTTCTGGTACCGCTTCTACAAGGGTCCCAAGGGCGCCGTCGCTGTCGGTATGCAAGGCTCCTACGTCGTTCGCAACACCTGGAGTGGCGTGGGTCTCGCGACGTCGCCGACCGGCTACGGTCTGTCCGGTCAGCCGACGGTCTCCGAGCCGATGTGGTTCACGTCGTTCCGCTACTACCTGCCGTAGTTGGCGGTTGTTGCCTCGAACGACTAGCAGTTGATTTGGAGGAAAGGGCGTCTCGCGAAAGCGGGACGCCCTTTTTCTTTTTGTGCGGCGTTTTGCCCACGATGGGAAAATAGGCGTGCCAGGAAACTGTTGCGAGCGAAACAATCGCGATGGATGAGCAACAAATCCGCAGCGTGCGCGAAAGCTACGACCGGCTTTCGGATGAATATGCGCGCCGGATCTACGGCGAGCTGGCCCGCAAACCGCTCGATCGCGAGCTTCTCGACCGCTTCGCACGCGACACGAGCGGCGGCTTAGTATGCGATGCAGGTTGTGGCCCCGGTCAAGTCGCGCGCTACCTTCGCGACGCCGGTGCAAACGCGATCGGCCTCGACCTTTCGCCGCGCATGGCGGAAATCGCGCGCGCGCTGAATCCCGCGATTCAATTCCAAGCCGGCGACATGTTGGCGCTCCCGTTTGCGAATGATTCTCTCGCGGGTATCGCGGCGTTCTATGCCATCGTCAACATCCCGGAGACCTCGCTGCCCGCGGTGTTCGGTGAAATGTACCGAGTGCTTCGGAGGGGCGGTCTGCTTCTTCTCGCGTTCCACGTTGGCGGAGAATCACTCTTCGTCGACGAACTTTGGGGCCGCCGCGTCACGATGAATTTCTATTTCTTTGATACGAAAGCGATTGAGCGCCTGCTCGCGGCTGCGGGATTTTCCATCGAGGACACGATCGAACGTGAGCCATACGCGCCCGAAGTTGAGCATCAAAGCCGCCGCGCCTACATCTTCGCGCGCAAGCCCGCGTGACGCCGCGCCTTGCGCCTTAAATTCACTCGTGCGAAAATCGTCAACGCGCTTTTTCCCCGGCGCACCGGTGGCGGTATCGTCTAGGGGTTAGGACATCAGGTTCTCAACCTGGTAACCCGGGTTCGATTCCCGGTACCGCTACCATTTTTCCTGCTACTTCGCGTTTCCGCTCGCTTCCACAAGCTTCTGCACCGGCGGTCCGACCATCAGCAGCAAGTCCGCTTTCTTCACGTCCGTCTGCTTGATCGCGGCAAGTTGTGCGGCGACCCAATTCTCTGGCGCGAGTTGGCCTTTGTCGACGTAGTCGAGCGCTTGTAATCCCATGGCGCCCAAGGTCGATAGATTCTGCGACACCGGCTCGACCTCCGCCACGATGAACGACGACTGGAACAGTGGTTGCAATTCGGTGTGATTCTCGCTCCACCGCTTCAGCTCCGTGCGAATTTCCCTTTCAAGCGCAGGATCCTGAAGTTTTCCGGCGATGAACTGGTCGACCAGAGCCGAGAACCGCCGCGCGCCCTCGCTCTCCGGCGGAACAGCGTCAATCAGGCGATTGAGCGGCGTTGAAAGGCTGCCCGGCCCGTGTAGATTTTCGCGGTCGTACTCCTTCACCGGCTCGACCACGTCCGCCAGCACGCGCAGCGCTGAAATGTCTTCCTGCCCCGCCAAGCGCCGCAACATCCGGTTCTCGCTCGCGCGGTGCGTCAGCCCGATCTCCTCAAGCCGCCGGCTCTCCGCATCGAGCCTCACGTACATTGACGCCACATCCGTCGTCGATTGCGGCGACCATAGCCGTTCGGCGATTACCGCCGTCCGCGGCCAGATGCGCGAATCGATATCTTCGGAGGTCACGTATTCCGACCACATGCACGCCTCGCCGCCCAGAATCCGCTTCTTCTCGTCGTCGCTCAGCAGCGCTGCACCCTTCGCCATCGGATCCACCGCATAGTGCTTCTCCGCGGGCGACATCATGTCCATGTAATAGCCGTAGGAAAGCAGCCCGCGGTAGCCGAGCTTGATCGCCTCCGCGAGTGAATCCTGTCCGCGCCACGATTGCACCACGCTGTCTTTCGGCAGTCCCGGCGCGATGATTTCGTCCCAACCGACCATGATCTTGTGATGTTTCTCTAGAATCTTCTCCACGTGTTGATTGAAGTAGTGCTGCAGGTCGTGATCGTTCTTCAGGTCGTGCGCTTTCATGAACGCCTGAATTTTCGGGTTCGCGTCCCACTCCTTGCCGTTCACTTCGTCGCCGCCGATGTGAAAAAACGCATCGGGAAACAGTGCCGTCATTTCCGCCAGCAGCTTTTCGAGAAATTTGTATGTCGCGTCGTTCGTCGGATCCATCGCCGGATCGAACACGCCCCATTCGCGTTCGATTTTGTATGGGCCAGCGCCGCTCGCGATTTGCGGGTAGCCCACGAACCACGCCGTCGCGTGCCCCGGCATGTCGAACTCTGGCATCACGCGGATGCCGCGATCGCGGGCGTACTCGATGATTTCTTTCACCTCCGCTTGTGTGTAGAAAAGTCCATCTGATCCCAACTCGGTCAACTTCGGAAACGCTTTGCTCTCGACGCGGAATCCCTGGTTTTCCGAGAGGTGCCAGTGCAGCACATTGAGTTTCACGGCTTCCATACCATCGATGTTGCGCTTCAGCACATCCATCGGCGTGAAGTGCCGGCCCGAATCGAACATAAACCCGCGCCAGGGGAAGCGCGGCGTGTCTTCGATGTGGACCGCAGGGGCAGCAAATCCAGTCGACGTTACTTGCACGAGCTGCAGAAAAGTCTGCAATCCGTGCATCGTGCCGAGTGGGTTCGCGGCATGGAGAGTCGCCTGCGTCGGCGTCACGTCAAGCGTGTAGCTTTCGTCTTCGCCGACATCTTGAACCGGAAGACTCGCGTGATCGGTCGTTGCCACTAGCATGGGTTTCGTTGTGTCCGCGGTTGCAGTGCCGATTGAGAGTCCCGTCACGCCAGCAAGTTCATGCATGAATCGCGCCGAAGCTCGCTCCAGTCGCGGCTCCGTGTAGCCCTTGAGCTGAATCGAGAAGGTATACGTGATGGGCAGTTCGCCCGTTCCCGGCTGCACCGTCGACGGCATCGGCATCAGCTTGAGCGATGGCGCTGCGCCCGGCGTCGTTGTGCTTTGCGCCGTTTGTGCAAACGAAGCTGCCGGGAAAATCGTCAGCAAAAGAAGTGCGAAGAAAAACTTCCGCATGTCGTGGTCCCCTGTCGATGCGCGGTTCGTTCGCGCGTGACGAGTCGGGAGAATAGCGCGAAGTTTCGCTCGCTCACAAACGGTTTCGCCTCATCCCATGCAAGAATTCCCGCGTTGCGCGCGCCGGCGCGACATTTCAATTTGCGTCCGAGCGCCGAAATGTGCCATAAATCCGGCCCTCTATGACATTCACGCTTCTCGATTGGTCAGCCATTCTCGGTTACCTCGCAATTACTCTTTTGCTCGGCCTTTACTTCCGCCGCAGCGCCGGACAAAGCGCAGAAGATTATTTCGTTTCGGGTCGCAGCGTTTCCTGGTGGCTTGCGGGCACGTCTATGGTCGCTACGACGTTCGCCGCCGATACGCCTCTGCTTGTCGCGGGTCTGGTCTATACGCAAGGTGTGGCAGGGAACTGGATTTGGTGGGCCTTTCTTCCGTCGGGAATGATGACGGTCTTTCTCTTTGCGCGACTCTGGCGACGCTCGGGCCTGATGACCGACGTGCAGTTTGCCGAAATTCGCTACTCCGGCAAGCCCGCCGCATTTCTGCGTGGCTTCCGCGCAATCTACCTCGGCCTTCTGATGAATTGCCTTATTCTCGGCTGGGTCACCAAGGCGATGATCAATATCGTGTCTACCACGCTGGGTCCCACGATGGCGGGCTGGCCGCTCCTCGTCACTTTCACGAACGCGCTCAGCCACGTTTTCGGATCGACGTTCATCGGAGCCGATGGCCAGGCGCTCGTCGTTTGTATTTTCTTTTTGATTCCGTTCACCGGCCTCTACGTTTCCCTAGGCGGACTCTCCGGCGTTCTTTGGACCGATCTTTTCCAGTTCGTCCTGAAAATGGGAATCGTCATCGGCATCGCTTACTACGCAGTGAAAGCCGCGGGCGGGATGAGCACGATGATCTCGACCATCGACGGGATGCGCGCTAACAATGGCGGCTCCGACCCGATGGCGTTCCTGCCGGATTTTTCGCGCGGCTTTACCTCCGAAACGCTCTGGACGCTGCCGGTCATCACGTTTTGTGTCTATCTCGGCGTGCAATGGTGGGCGTTCTGGTATCCCGGCGCGGAACCCGGTGGGGGCGGCTACATCGCGCAGCGCATCTTCAGCGCGCGTGATGAGCGCAACGGCCTCTTCTCCGTTCTTTGGTTTAACATCGCGCATTACGCGCTGCGCCCGTGGCCCTGGGTTCTCACCGCTCTCGCCGCTATCGTTCTGTATCCTGGCCTCGCTCATCCCGAAACTAGCTACATGATGATCGTCAACGACCACGTGCCGCACATGTGGCGCGGCATCATCCTCGCCGGATTTCTCGCTGCGTTCATGAGCACCATCGCTACGCAGCTCAACTGGGGCACTTCGTATCTCGTTGAAGATTTCTACCGCCGCTTCTTGGTGCGCAATTCCACCGAGAAGCATTACGTCCGCGTCTCGCAGCTCGTAACCATTCTACTGGTCATCGCCACCGGCTACGTCTCCGCGCAGCTCGCTTCGATCCGTTCAGGCTGGCAAGTTGTGCTGCAGATCGGTGCCGGGACAGGCACGGTTTACATCCTTCGCTGGTATTGGTGGCGCATCAATGCCTGGAGCGAAATCTCCGCGATGCTGACAGCGCTCGTGCTCACGATTGCGCTGAATCTCGATTCGCTTTGGACTTCACTCCTCGGCCGGCCAAATCTTTTCACCGGATCGGCCACGGTGCAATTCGCAAAGAACACGCTTTGCACTACGCTGCTGACCACGCTGGTCTGGGTGATCGTTACGGTGCTAACCCGACCGGAGCCCGACGGCGTTCTCGCCTCGTTCTATCGCAAAGTACGCCCGGACGTGACGGGCTGGAAGCCCGTCGCCGCGACTACACCCGAAATTACGCCAACGCACGATCTTGGGCGCAACCTGTGGTGCTGGATCCTCGGCTGCGTCATGGTTTACTGCGCGCTGTTTGGCGTCGGCAAAATACTCCTGCTCCACTATGGAATTGGTACTGTGCTCGTAATTATCTCCGCGTTGTGCGCGTGGTTCCTCGCGAAGGAATTGAGCCGGCCGATGGAATTCGTTTCCGAATAGCGCGAGCCGCGGTAAGCGTGGTCGCCAGCGCGAAATTAACTCATGCCAAAGAAACAGAACCTCATCCTCGGCGTCGACATCGGCGGCACGAAAGTGGAAGCCGGCCTCGTCACTCCGTCGGGTGAAGTTCTCATCAGCGAACGCGTGCCGATGTCCGCACGCGGCTCCGATAAAGATGCTCTCAAATCCGTTTGCGCTGCCATCGATGCGCTTCGCCGCGATCCTCGCGCGCGCCACGCGAAAGCAATCGGCATCGCCGTCCCGGGCTGGGTCGATTCGAATCGCGGCCTTGTCGTCGACGCGACAAACCTCCCGTGCTGGAAACAATATCCGCTCGCGCGAAAAGTCGGCAATCACTACCGACTTCCCGCGCTCCTCGCAAATGACGCCAACGCCGCGGCGCTCGCCGAATCCACGTGGGGCGCAGGAGCCGGATACAAGCACATGTTTTACGTTACCCTCGGCACCGGGATAGGTGTCGGCATGGTGCTGAACGGAAAACTTTTCGCAGGCACAACAGGCGCAGCGGGTGAAGGTGGACACATGACGATCGACGTCGCGGGTCCGCTGTGTGGCTGCGGCAAACGGGGCTGCGTCGAGGTGTATGCGTCGGGAACGGCCGTGGGTCGCCAGGCCCGTGAGCGCGCTTCGGAAAATCCCGTTGCTGGCGCACGGATGCTTGCCTCCGCGGGCGGCGCCGTCGATAAACTCACCGCCGAAATCGTCACACGCGCAGCCGACGATGGCGATCCACTCGCGCAGGAAATCCTGCAGTCTTCAGCCGACCGGCTCGCGATCTGGCTCGGTGGCATCATCGACCTGCTCGAGCCGGAAGTGATCGTGATCGGCGGCGGCTTTGGCCGCGTGATGATGCGCTACGCGCCGCGCATGCGCGACAAGCTCAAGACCTGGGCGATCAATCCGAATCGCAAGCGCGTAAAAATCGTCAACGCGCACTTCCGTTCGCAGTCCGCGCTCGTTGGCGCCGCAGCGTTGTGGGTCGCGCAAAAATAAAATTGGGATTTGTGAACTACCGGAAGCGGCGAATCAAGAGCGTGTGGCGTCCCGATCGGTATAGGCCGACGACGTAAATGGTGGGCTTTCCCTTCGTGCTGTAGATCACCTGGCGAATCCGAAGCAGTGGCGTGCCGCGCGAAACACTGAGCAGTTCCGCCGTGCGAACCTCCGCCGCGGTCGAGTCGATTTCTTCATCCGCGTACGCGAGCTCGATGCCGTAGGTCTGCTCGAGAGTTGCGAACAGCGAGCCGCGCTCCTGAACCGCCGTCAGCACGTTGGGAAATTCGTCCGCGGAAAGATACGAAGTTTCGAGCGCGAACGGCTCATCCGCCGCGTTGCGCACGCGTTCGAGCACCGCAAGATGCGTGGTCGCGGGCAACGAAAGCCGGGCAGAAATTTCCGGTTCGTTATCTAGCACACCAGAAGAAACCACGCGCGATCCGCCGCTGAGTCCGCGGCTCGTCATCTGCTCGGTGTAGCTCATCAGCTTGTTGAAATGAATCTTTGGCGGCGCAACGAATGTGCCCGACCCGTGTCGGCGCTCCACCATTCCTTCGCGCGCAAGATCCGCGAGCGCGTGTCGCGCCGTCATCAAACTCACTTTGTGCGTCTTCGCGAGCTCGCGCTCCGAATCGACCACGTCGCCGGGCTTCAGATACCCCGACTCAATTCGCTTGCGGATCGCGAGTTGAATCCGCTTGTACGCGGGTTGGCTGGCTCGACGGGTTTCGGTCATGAACGCTCCCCGGTATGGGAAGTGTAGAGTACGCGCGGGATGTGAATATTGTTCAAACCACGCCTCATCAAGAGTTTAATGAACGGCATTGAACCGCTCTATAGCACAAGATACTGCTATAGAGCGGGTTTTGGCGTGCATTCAATTCATCAATCAGCCCGATTCGTTATACATTGGCATTATTTCCTTGACAAGCGGTATTCTCAGCTATATAGCTCTTCTGCAGAAACGGGTGGTGTGGCGGCGTGCGCGTGTTTTCTCGGGCGCTCGTCGGCTATTTCCAGGAGGCATTTGTGAAAATTCAGTGTCGTTTAACGACCCTCGCGATTTTGCTTTCGTTCTTGGGGATCGCGACGGTTCTTGCGATTGCACCGCCAGCCATGAGCCAGGAAGTCTCGGCGGTCGTCAACGGAATCGTGACGGACCCCTCGGGCGCCGCCGTCGTCGGCGCGACAGTCACCGCGACCGATACCGCGCGCGGCACCGTATACACGGATCAGACCAACGAGGCGGGTTTCTACAACCTGCTGCACATTCCCATCGGAACCTATACGCTGAAAGTCGAAGCCAAGGGTTTCCAGACCGCTCTTCACTCGCCCTTCACGCTCGTGCTCAACCAGACCGCTCGCATTGACGTTGCGATGCAAGTCGGACAGGTTTCGCAGACGGTGGAAGTGACCTCCGAGGCCCCGATCCTGCAGACCGATACCACGCAGCTGAGCACCCTGATCGACTCCAATACCATCGTTAACCTGCCGTTGGCCAGCCGTAATTACATTCAGCTCACTCTTCTCGCGCCAGGCAGCGTTCACCCGGATCCTTCCACTCTCAACACCGCGCAGCGCATTGATAGCGCCGGTCGTCCCTACATCAACGGCAACCGCGAGCAATCCAACAACTTCCTGCTCGACGGCATGGACAACAACCAGGTTTCAGACAACCTCGTCGGATACACCCCGAGCCCGGACGCGATCGAAGAATTCAACATGATCACGCAGAACGCGTCGGCCGAGTTCGGCAACTTCGAAGGCGGTATCATTAGCGCCTCGATCAAATCCGGCACCAACCAGTTCCACGGTGACATCTTCGAGTTCTTCCGCAACGATGCGCTGAACGCAAACACCTGGGCCAACGGCATGACAACGCAGCCTAACCTTCCTGGCGACCCCGTACTCGCAAAGCCGGCACTCCGCTGGAACCAGTTCGGCGGCACTCTCGGCGGCCCGATCAAGAAGGACAAGCTCTTCTTCTTCGGCGACTACGAAGGCCAGCGATTCGACCACCCCAGCACAACGAGCCCGTGGAACGTCTTCACTACGGCGGAACGCGGCGGAGACTTCGGCGCGATTTGCGGTCAGGCGGGCGGCGCATTTAACGCGGCTGGCACCTGCTATAGCACAACTACCCCAAACCAAATCGTCGGACAGGTGGATGTTCCGGGCACGGCTCAGAACAAAGTCCCGACACCGGTACCCTTCAACAACCTTGCCAATGCGGGCTTCACGATCGACCCCGTGATGGCAAATCTCTTTGCTTCGTCGTATTACCCGCAGCCGAACAGTTCCGGTCTTCAGAACAACGCTTCCCAGGTTACCAATAGCGCGCTGAACGCGGACCAGGGCGACGGGAAGATCGATTGGAACATTCGCCCCTCGGACCGGATTTTCTTCCGCTATTCGGAAGAACATCAGGACAATCCGGACACCAACTCGGTCGCGATTCTCCCGCTGAATCCGGGCGTCGTCACGATTCGTAGCGGCGTCATCAACTGGGTCCACTTCATCTCGCCGAACGTGACCAACGAGTTCCGCGCGGGCGCCAATTACGTCGCGCTCAACACCAACAATTCGATAACGCCCGCGTCACTCGGCGATCTAGGTACGACGCTCGGCATTCCCAACGGCAACTCTACCGGTCCCGGCCTGCTTCAATTCGAAGTCACCGGCGGCACGGTCACCGGCATCGGCGGAAACAACGTGGTTCAGCTCTTCCACGACACTGTTTTCCAGTATGAAGACAACCTCAGCATTACCCACGGGAAACACACCGTGAAGGTTGGCTTCCAGTACTTCCGCCAGCGTATCAACACCTACTACTCCGGCAACAACGGCACGCTCGGCTTTTTCAATTTCACCGGCTTCTA
>JBEKJW010000007.1:0-41364 GCA_050011035.1 Candidatus Acidiferrales bacterium | reverse complement strand
GGTGGGGAGAGCGGCGGAAGCTACGATGTGGGCGCCGCGTGTGCGCAGGCTCTTTTTGCGCGGACGAGATTTCATCGGTACATTGAGTATAGCAGTCGCGATTGGGGCGGCAGTGTTCATGGAGTTTTGAAGGCCGATGCGAATCGGGAGTTCTACGGCACTCGATGGATTGGACGCTGCGCAGCGCGTCAAGGATGCGGAGAGCTGGGTGACGATTTCGCGGCAATCTTGGGCGCACAATTAATCGCGGCGCGGTTGGCGTTGCGCAGCCAAAACTGGCTACCCCACGCGCGAAGAATGCGCGTTGCGCGGGGGTGGAGTGCGTGGTAGGGTTAGCGAATAAAAGGCGAAGAGCTGCAGGTGGGCGGGAGCCTGTCGAGATGACGGCTCGCGAGAGTTGGACAAGGTAACGGAGCGGGAGGGAGGGTTCATGGCGGCGCAGCAGGGACTTTCGATTCGACCGCAGTCGACGCTGGACACGGTGCAGGAGATTCTGGAGGGGTTGGCGGCGCGGCATCACGCGGACGAAGTCCTGACAGCAGTGAAGCACATTCCGGCGCGCGAGGCGGAGTATCGGCCGATGCCGGAGTGGATCCGGCCGGAGCTTGCGGCGGCTTATCGCGCGAAAGGTATCGAGAAGCTGTACTCGCACCAGGCTGCGTCGGCGGAACTCGCGCGTGCCGGGAAGAATTTTGTGGTGGTGACGCCGACGGCGTCGGGCAAGACGCTCTGCTACAACCTGCCAGTGCTGAACGCGGTGCTCGAAAATCCGGACACGCGAGCGCTGTACCTCTTCCCTACAAAGGCTCTAGCGCAGGACCAATTGACGGAGCTGCACGATCTGGCGACGCGGCTGGACGATTGTTTCGGCGTTTTTACGTATGACGGCGACACGCCGAGCGATGCGCGGAAAGCGATTCGCGAGCGTGGGCACGTGATCGTGACGAACCCCGACATGCTGCATACGGGGATTCTGCCGCACCACACGAAGTGGACGCGGGTGTTCGAAAATTTGCGGTACATCGTCCTGGACGAGCTGCATACGTATCGCGGCGTGTTTGGGAGCCATTTGACGAACGTGCTGCGGCGGCTCGCGCGCATCGCGGAATTTTATGGATCGAAGCCGCAGTTTATTTGCTGTTCGGCAACGATTGCGAATCCGGGAGAGCTTGCGTCGCAATTGATCGAGAAGCCGGACGTAAAAGTGATCGAAGAGAATGGCGCTCCGGCGGCGGAGAAGCTGTTTGTCTTTTACAACCCGCCGATGATCAACCGGAATTTGGGGATCCGGCGGAGTTATCTGAACGAGACGACGCGACTCGCGAAGGAGCTGCTGGCGCGGAAGCTGCAGACGATCGTGTTTGCGAACAGCCGGCTGCATACGGAAGTGCTGCTGACGTATTTGCAGCGGGCGAACCGGCCGGGCCCTGGGGAGCCAGAACCGATTCGCGGGTATCGCGGCGGGTATTTGCCGGGCGAACGGCGCGAGATCGAACGCGGGCTGCGCGATGGACGGATACGCGGCGTCGTGGCAACGAACGCGCTGGAGCTAGGGATCGACATCGGCTCGCTGGATGCGAGCGTGATGGCGGGGTACGCGGGATCGATTGCGGCAACGTGGCAGCGAGCGGGTCGCGCGGGGCGGCGGAACGGAAGCTCGTGCGCGGTGATGGTGGCATCGTCTGCGCCGCTGGACCAATTCATCGTGCAGAATCCGGATTATTTTTTCGGGCGGTCGCCCGAGCACGCGTACGTGCAGCCGGACAATTTGGAAATTCTGGTGAATCATTTGAAGTGCGCGGCGTTCGAGCTGCCGATTACGGCAGAAGACAAATTCGGGGCAGCGGAAGTTCAGAATTTGTGCGAGCGAATGGCCGAGGCGGGATTTCTGCACAAGAGCGGCGGGAACTGGCACTGGGTGCAGGAAGCGTATCCGGCGGACACGGTAAGCCTGCGGTCGGTAACGAGCGACAACTTCATCATCATCGACATTACGGGGCATCCGGAGACGACAGAGGATGGCGAGCCGGAAGTGATCGGTGAGGTGGATTTTTCGTCGGCGCTGACGACGGTGCATCCGAAGGCGATCTACATTCACGGTGGGCAGCAGTATCACGTGGAGCGACTCGATTTCGACGAGCGCAAGGCGTACGTGAAGTCGGTGAACGTGGATTACTACACGGACGCGATTCGTTACACGCAGGTGCGCGTGCTGGAGATCGCAGAGGAAGAGCGGATCGCGGGACCGGCGATGCGAGTGCATGGCGATGTGCTGGTGCGGTCGCAAGTGGTGGGATTCAAGAAGATCAAATTCTTCACGAATGAAAACATCGGAGCGGGAAAACTGGAGCTGCCGGAAAACGAGATGCATACAACGGCGTTCTGGATCACGCTCGAGAACAAGCTGCTGACTTCCCTGCCGTACGCGCTGTCCGACCGGCAAAGCGGGATTTTTGGATTGCTGTACGCGATGGCGTCGATGGCGACGCTGCTTTTGATGTGCGACGGGCGCGATCTGGGAACAGCGGTCGGAGAACGGCCGCCTTCGCCGGGAGTGGGCGCGGATTGGCAGGAATTCTCGCCGGCGTCGAACGACCCGACGCAGATGAAGGAATTTTTCGAGCCGAATTTGTATTTGTACGATGCGTATCCGGGCGGAATCGGGTTCAGCGAGCCGCTATTCAAAGTGCATGAGATTCTGCTGCGCAAGACGCGCGAGATGATCACGGGATGCCCGTGCGACAAGGGCTGTCCTTCGTGCGTTGGGCCGGCGGGCGAGAAATGCGAGAAGACGAAGGAAGCGGCGCTGGCGATTTTGGAGAGGCTGAGCGCCTAGGTGTAGAAGGAGGGTGCGGTGATTGCACGGATGTGGCACGGGATGACTCGGAGTGACAAGGCGGATGAATATTCGGAATTCTTGCGCGAGCGTGCGATTCCGGACTATCAAAGCGTGCCGGGAAATTTGAGCGTGCATATCCTGCGGCGAGAAGACGAAGCACAAACGCATTTCGTCACGTTGACGTTTTGGGAATCGATGGAGTCGATCGAAAAGTTCGCGGGCGTGCCGGTGGATCGCGCGAAATATTATGACGAGGACAAAGAGTTTTTGCTGGAGTTCGAACCGCGAGTGACGCACTGGGAAGTGGTAGGACAATCGGAAGCGCCTTCGGAGCGTTGATTGAGCACACCGTTGCTGGATAAATTTGCGAGGCTTTCGGCGCTTAAGCCTGCGCGAGCGCGCGGAGGCGAGGCTACGGTGGCGCCGGTGCGGTCGGCGACGGCCTCGCTGCCTGACGGCGCGACGCAACTCGCTGAAATTCTCGAAGCGCGAGCGCTTGAGAACCATCACGGTGAACATCTCTCGGTGAAGAAGTGGTTTTCGGAAGCGATTGGGCACGCGGCACCGGACGGCGCGATCGATGGCGCAGTGCTGAGGCTTCTCGCGCCTGGCGCGGTCGAGTGTGCGAACAATCCTTCGCAGTGGCTCTTCCTTGATACGGAAACAACGGGGCTGACGGGTGGGACGGGAACGTATCCGTTCATGGTTGGGATTGCGTGGTGGGACGCGGGCGGGCTGGAGGTGGAGCAATTTTTCATGCGCGACCACAGCGAGGAACATGCGCTGCTGGTGACGCTGGCGGAGCGGATTGACGAACGCGGAGTGCTGGTTACGTTCAATGGGAAATCGTTCGATTGGCCGCTGCTCGAGACGCGTTTCCGGATGACTCGAAAGATCAAGGTGCCGGCGCTGAAAGCGCATCTGGACTTTCTGCATCCGGCGCGGAATTTGTGGCGGATCCGGCTGGGTTCGGTGCGGCTCGCGGAACTTGAAAAACATGTGCTGGGATTTCACCGCGGGGCGGATCTGATTTCGGCGATGATTCCGCAATTTTATTTCGACTATTTGCGCGGCGGACCGGTCGAGCCTGTGGTGGAGATTTTCAAGCACAACCAAATGGATTTGCGCGGACTGGCGGGGCTGGCGAGCCGCGTGATTTCGCTGCTAGCCGAGCCGGAAAAGCACAGTGGCGATCCGCTGGAGCTTTTTGGCGTTTCGCGGATTTGCGAACGGCGAGGAGAGACTTCGCGGGCGCGGAAACACTACGCCAAATCGATCGAAGGTGAGTTGCCGGCGGAGGCAGACCGGTTTGCGCGGCGGGCGCTGGCGCGGATGGCGAAACGCGACGGAGACGTGGAACTGGCGCGGGAGCTTTGGGAAAGCATGATCGGAAATTCGCGCGAGGGATTTGAGGCGTTTGAGCAGCTCGCGATTTATCACGAGCATGTGGCGGGGGCGCCTGGTGAGGCGGCGGTACTGGTGAAGCAGGCGCTTGGGGAGTTGAGGCGGTCGAAGTCGGCGGGGCTTTTGAGTGCGGCGCTACATAGGCAGTATAAGGAAAGGTTTGAGCATCGGCTAGCTAGGCTGGAAAAGAAGGCGGGACGGACATTGCTGGATAGAGTGTAGAGAGACGCTGCAGAAATAAAGGCACACAGAAAATATTTCTATGCCACGAAGGGCTCCCTAACGCTCGATGGGCGACAACCGCAGGACCTGTGGCTTTGGAGAAATGGATCAACCCGAGACCCACTGACGGTGAGCCTCGCACAGACTCCGGAGTCTATCTTACATCGCGCTGCGCGCGACTGGGCCCGAGGGGATCACGGCTGGAGTGGATTGCGGTGGGACGGCGGGGACGCGATTTTGCGTTAGGGCCCTTGGACTGGAGGCGTCAGCGGAGCCGGGTTGAGGGGCGGGCTGCCAGCCGATGGCGGCGTTGATTTTGTCGAAAGTATCGCGCCCGGCGCCTTCTACCGCGAGGCATTCGGTGGCGATGCAGCGTAGGAAGACGCTGCCGTTGTCAGTGTCGAACTGAAGGAAGCCGGGGCGGCGGAACGGATTGACGTGCGTGACGTGCTTCGATTCGAGGGCTTTGGCGTATTGGGCGAAGAAGCGGTTCGCGTCGTCGGCGTTGTCGAGAGCTAGGCGAAAAACGAGCCTGGTATCTTTGGTTTTTTCGTCTTCGAATAGGGCGTAGCGATCCCCCTTCCACGCGGGAGCTAGCAGGTCGGCGGTGTCGGCACCGTCGAATTGCTTTAGAACTTCGTTCAAGCCGAATTCACCGAGAACATTTTCGTCGAGCAGCTTCCACTCGGGCGGCGCAATTCCCTTCCAATCGGGCAGCTTTACGATCTGCGGCGTGACGCCTTGCAAATACAGATCGGGGTGAATGATCTGCTGGGTTGAAACTGGCGGCTTGGCGAAAATTTCGTGTAGGTCGCCCCAGCCGGAGCGCGCTTTCAAGAATGCTTGAGTGAAGCCGGTGCCGGCGAGGTACGGGAACAGAAGCTGATCGCGAATGTATTGCGGTGCCTTCGAGAGATTTGGATCCTTGTCCATTTCGGAGATGGCGCCGGTGCGGATCATCAGCGTGACGTCGGGAATGTCGCGGACGCCGACATTCTGATCGAGCATTTCGTAATCGACCATGGCGGCTAGAGCGGAGCCTTCGCTGACGGCGTCGCGGGCGAGTTCGGCGTCGTCATTCGGGCGTGCGGCTTTGATCCAAGGGTCGATGTGGAAAGACTGATCCTCGAGAGCGTGAGTCAACTCGTGGGACATGACGGACTTCTGTTCGTCGATGGGAATCCAGTCCGCGATGTAGAACTCTTTGGCCTTGGGATCGTAGAGGCCGGCGACCTGGTCGGTAAGGACGTCAATCATGAACTTGTCGAGAGGAAAGCCCTTGGGGATAAGACCGAAGGCTTCGAGGGTTTTGTCGTCGGAATACCGCTCTTTGTCGGTGCGGTCTTCTTTTTCCTCACGAACGAGGTAGTCGCGGACTTCCTGCTTGGAGCGAAGGCTCTTCTTAAGAGGCTCCTTAATGGGCAGGTCGAGCAGCTTGCTCATTTGTTGGAGGACTTCGTCGGCGGCCTTGCTGAAGTCGGCATTCGAGGCGACGGGAACTGGTGCCCCGGTTTTCGCCGCGGAGGCGGAGCCTGAAGGCGGGGCTGCCGGTGGAGGAGAGGTGGCGGCCTGCTGTCCTGAGCTGGTGACGGCGCCTGCCGCGATCAACACCAACGCCAACGCTGAACCCAGCCCTACCCAACGCCGCATTCACGCCTCCGATCCAGCGATTCCATACAGAATAACAGGTTTCGCCGGGCGCCTGCTGGAGCCAGAGCGCGGGGCGCAGCCCGCCGGGGACGGCGGCGTTACCTCTATGTGAGACGTGGGGCTGGGCTTAGCGTGAGCACTGCCGATATGTGTATAAAGGGCAGCTATTACGTGTTGCAGCACCAAGTTACAAGATAGGACACCGGTACCATAAGACCGGGCGATGGGTGCCCCTATAATAATTGAACGCGGAGCTAACCTTGGACCCCGAAAAGATACTGGTCGTCGACGACGAAGAAGCCATCCGGGAAGTCGTTTCGACGCTTCTGGAGGCGCAGGGCTACCGGTGCACGGTTTGCTGCAACGGGAAGATGGCGCTCGACGCCTTCCGGAAGGACACTTTCGACCTGGTGTTGAGCGACATCGTGATGCCCGAAATGGACGGGCTGAAGCTGCTGGGCGAGCTGCGAAACGAAGATCCGGACGTGCCGGTGATCATGGTCACCGCGATGCACGACATTTCGATCGCGCTCGAGGCGATTCGAGCGGGCGCTTACGACTACATCTTGAAGCCGTTCGAGAAGGACCAGCTGCACCTGAGCGTGCGGCGGGCACTAGAGCACCGGCGGCTGGTGATGGAAAACCGCACGTACCAGAGCGACCTGGAACACCTTGTGGCGGAGCGGACGCAGCAGCTTTCGATCGCGCTGCAGGATTTGGAGCAATCTTACGACTACACGCTGGAAGCGCTGGGCGGCGCGCTGGACGCGAAGGACGCGGAGACGGAAGGCCACTGCCAGCGCGTGACGGCGTTTACAATCACGATTGCGAAGTCGATGGGCGTGGATCGCGGGCTTTTGCGGCACATCGCGCGTGGCGCGTTTTTGCACGACATCGGAAAGATGGGCGTGCCGGACAGCATTTTGCGCAAACCGGGACCGCTGACGCACGAAGAGCGCGAGATTATGCGGCGGCACTGCGAGATCGGATTCGCCGTGCTGGAGCGGATTCCCTTCTTGAAGGAAGCGGCGGAGATTGTGCTGTCGCACCAGGAAATGTACGACGGGACGGGCTACCCGCGCGGGCTGCGGGGCGATCAGATTCCGCTCGGCGCAAGAATATTCGCGGTAGCGGACACACTGGACGCGATGATCTCGGATCGTCCGTACCGCAAGGCGCTGCCAATTACGGCCGCACGCGAAGAAATCCGGAAATTCTCAGGCAAGCAATTCGATCCGCGGGTGGTGGAAGTGTTTCTCTCACATCCAGACCGCGTGTGGGTCGAGCTTCACGACAAGGTCGGGGATCCGTTCCGGCTGGCGCAACTCGAACACGTCTAGATTTGCATTCACGGTTGATGCTCGCGGCGGACGGGTGTGTCCGGGCGCGTTTGGACTAGAATGATGGTGTGGCGCTGATCCCTATCAAGACGGCATCGTTGACGGGTTACTGCGACTGCGTACACGGGTGCTACGAGCTGGCGAACTTTCGCGACGATGAAACGGGCAAAGGCTACTGCCCTTTTTGCGCGAAAGAACATCTCGAGATGAATCGCGGCGTGGGAATTCCGCAGCCGGCGCCGATGTCTGTGCCGGATTCGGATAAGCCGGAGTTGAAGATCGATGAGCCGGCGGCGGCCGATCCGCCGGGGCGGTTGCGTTGAAATGGGTGTGCGTTAGAACGAGCCGAGAAGCAGGCGGATTCCTTCCTTGAAATCGTTTTCAGGCGTGATCAAGCTGACAACCAAATAGCCGTCGCCGGGGAAATCGTAGAAGTGTCCCGGGTGGATTGAGACGCCGTGCGCTTCGAGGAGATCGACAGCGGTTTCTTCATCGGTGCGCGTTGCGGGCGTGCGGAGGATGGCGTACCAACCGCCTTCGACTTCGAGGCGCGACGTTAGTTTTTGCGCGACGAGTTGACGGTCGAGTTCGGCGAGATTGGCGCGGACGCGAGTGAGGAGTTCGCGCTGGAATTTGTTGCGGCGCGCGAGAAATTCAGGGAGCGCGTGTTGAATGGGAGCGCTGACGGAGAGGTAGGTGTCTGAAATTACTTCGAGGCGTTCGAGGGCTTGCGATTTCAGGTCGTCGGGACCGCTGGCGACGAGCCAAGCGGCTTTCATTTGCGGCAGGCCGGAAATTTTGGAGATGCCGCTCATGGTGAAGGTGAGCGCATCGGCGTTAGCGGCGAAGCTGCGCGGGTGCTGCACGTGGTCGTCGAGGGCGAAGTCGAGGAAGACTTCGTCGGCGAGGATGGCCATTTCGCGGGGCGCGCAGATTTCGTTGAGGCGGCTCAGTTCGTAACCCTTGGCGTAATTCCCTGTTGGATTGTTGGGATGGACGACGATTACGGCGCGCGTTTTTTCAGTGATGGCGTTTTCGAGAGCGTGAAAATCGATTTGCCATCCGTGGTCGTAAACGAGCGGATAGCGGACCAGGCGAACGTCCTGGACCTCCGCGAGAAATTCGAAGAGCGGGTAGCTCGGCTCGGGCACCAGGACTTCGTCGCACGGGTCGCAAAGCGTGCGAAAGGCGAAAGCGTAGGCTTCGCTGGTGGCGGTTGTGAGGACGATACTGGCGGGATCGACGGAGACGCCGTGTGCGGCGTAGTAGTCCGCGACGGCGCGGCGGGCCGTGATGAGGCCCTTTGGGTCGGGCTCGTAGCCGAGCGATTCGGGATTCGCAAGGGCGCGGAGGATTGGTTCGCCGTCGCACGCGAACCCGCAGGCTGTGGGATTCGAGCACGCGAGGTCGATTAGCCGGCTGCCAGAAGCGCGATGGCGCTCGAGCGCAACAGTGAGGCGATTGGGGACGAGATTCCAGCTTGTGCGTTCGGCGAACATTGGGACCGACATTTTGGCATTGAAACGAGACTTGCGGTCAAAAACCTGCACTCGAGCGAACCAGCGCTCAAGGCAAAAGGATTTCGCGGACATGCAGCGGAAATCCCCATTTCGTCCCAACCTGGAACAAAAATTCACTTGCCGCGCTCGCAAAACAGGCTAGAATCCACCGGTTATCTGCTCGTAGGCCCCGTCATTCTTCGGCTCCGCTTTAACCGCCCCAATTCGCAAGGCACGAAGTAGTGTGCAAATTTTCGTTGCGTGTGCCCGCTCGCAACCATATGAAATTCGAATGGAGGAAATTCGATGCGCTCGCGTAAATTGCTCGCCCTTGTGTTCGCCATGTTTGTGGCAGGAATTCAACTGATCGGCTGCGGCGGCGAACCGAAGCTAACGATTACCGGTTCGTTGCCGTCGAGCGGCACAGTCGGGACGGCGTACACGGGTTCGCTGAGTGCTTCTGGCGGATCGAAGTCCTACACTTGGAATGTGACGGGGCTTCCGACGGGCGTGACGGCGTCGGGCACGAGCTCGGCAACGCTGTCTGTGTCCGGCACGCCGACGGCTGCGGGACCTTTCAACGTGACGGCGACGTTGACGGACACGAAATCGCACACCGCGACCTACACGGCGGCGGTAACGATTTCAAGCGCCACGAACCCGGTGACGATCTCGGGCACGTTGCCAGCGACGGCATCGGTGGGCACGGCGTACTCAGGATCGCTGACGGCGAGTGGCGGGACTTCGCCCTACACGTGGACAGTCTCAGGGCTCCCTGCAAACGTGACGGCGTCGAACACTTCTTCGGCAACGGTGACGGTAGCCGGAACCCCGACGTCCGCCGGAACCAGCAGCGTGACGGCGACAGTGACGGATTCGAAGGGCGGCACGGCGAGCTACACGGTGAGCATCGTCGTCAGCAGCTCGGCGAAGATCACGATCGCTGATACGTTCCCCAGTTCGGGAACAGTGGGAACGACTTACACGGGAACGTACGTCGCCCAAGGCGGCACCGGTTCGTATACGTGGACTGTGACGGGACTACCGACGGGCGTGGTGCCGACGAACGGGACGACTTCGGCGCAGTATTCGGCGTCCGGCGTTCCGACCACGGCCGGTAACTACAACTTCTCGGCAACCGTAACCGACTCAGCCTCAAATACGGTGACCGTGGGAGAGAAGATTATGATCAGCGCGACGGGCGGGGCGACGTTTACAGTGTCGCCGACGACGCTTGGATCGCTGACCAATGGCACGGCAGTGACGCCGATTGCGATCACCTCATCGCCAGCGGGGACCGCACCATACTTGTGGACCGTGAGCGCCGGCGCGCTGCCCGCGGGACTCGTACTGAGTAACGGCACGTCCACGAGCGCAACAGCTATCAACTCCACGACCAACTCGATCAACATTACGGGCACGCCGACGGCGGCGGGGGCTTACTCGTTCACGCTGTCGGTGCAGGATTCTGCGTCGCCGAAGGGGACGGGCTCACAGGCGTTCTCCGGCACAGTGAGCGGTGGCAGCACCACGACGGCCTGCGGACCGCCGGCTTCCGGCACGTTGGCATTGCGAGGGAATGAGTCCGCCCTAAGCGCTCCGTTCGCATTCATTCTTGCGGGTGCGGACGCCAACGACAATCCCGTAACCTGGGCAGGTAGCTTCACTCCGAACGGCAGCGGCGCTATTACCGCTTCGGACCTCGATGTTGTTACCGGTAGTCTGGCCCAGAACTACCAAGTTCAGCTCGCGGGCAGTTCGTATTCGTACGGCGCAGACGGCCGTGGATGCCTCTACCTCGCAATCAACCAGGTCAACGGCAATGCAGCGCCCGCACGCGCTGAGACTGCAAGGGACGCGCTTCCACACGGCAAAGGGCGCCAGTCGCTGAAAGCCGCGTCCGCTGAAGTGCTACCAAACCTGGGCACCGTCACGTTTAGCTTCTCGATCAGCGCACCCTACGAAACCGGTCGCATCGAGCAGTTCGACTACATCAACTCCGAAATTCAAGCTGCGGGTCAGATGCACCAACAGACTCCCAGCGACTTCTCGCTCGGCAAGATCGGTGCTGATTACGTGCTTGGTGTTACCGGCTGGCTCGTAAACATTCCGCAGCAGAATTACTCACGAACCGCACTGGCAGCCAACATCACGAACGCTTCCGGAACAATTACCAGTCCCTCGGCCGATCTCAACATCGGTGGAACTCCCTCAGGTCAACTGACGGGAGGTAGCGGATCGTTCGGCACAACTGTTTCCAGCGAGACCGGTCGTGGCACCGGCACGTACACGATCCCGTATGGCGGTGGCACTGTCACGTTCGGCTTCGCCTATTACATCATCAACAGCGCCGACCTGTATGTAATAACGAACGACACTCCCGTCGCCGACGCCTTCATTTTGTCCGGGCGGCTCCTCTCGGCCTCAAGCTCGGTTACGGGCCTGAACGGATACTATTTGGCGGCGTACACGGGTCTCGATACGAATGGGAGCAACGTCGATGCAGGCAATAACAGCGTGAGCATCGGCACGTTCCAAGCCGGCGCCACCTCCATTGTGAATGCGACGGTTTATACCAACGATGGTGGGAATTACGCGACAAATGCGTATGGCGTCGCGCCCTACGTCGTGCAACCCCCGAACAGCCGCATGAGCATTGCCAACTTGACCGAATTCCCGCCGATCATTTACCTCACCAACACTGTGACGGAAGACGACATCGCTGGCTTCATCGTGGGCACTGACCCGAACACTTCTGGCGGATTCATCCTCCTCCAGACCACCGGAGCGGCTCCGAATCTCTCCGCGTCCAGCCTTTCGGGGGGCTATATCTTTGGCACCTCCGAAGACATCGCGGGAATTTCGGGCAGCAACGTCGGACAGTACAATTTCGCGTCCGGCAGCTTCACGGGGACGACCGACGTCGTCAATGTGACTACCGGGCCGAACTCGATGCTTCCAAACCAGGCTATCTCGGGAACGGTGAACGTGAACGGCGACGGATCGGGAAATCTCCCGGCGAACAGCGTCACGATCGTCACAAACGGTGGCGTGATCCTGGGCGTCAGTAACACGTCGCAAGCTGTCCAGCCGCTTCTCTACATCTGGGTAGCGCAGACGCTCGTAAATCCATAATCGCGCTTCTTAAGAGTCGCGTTAAAAACGGCCGGTTCCGCTGCATGGCGGAACCGGCCCTTTTTTGTTTCGGGTCATCGCACGAATTTGCGTGCACGTTATTCAACCGTACAGCTAGAATTCTGTGCGCTGGATCTGGGATGCCGCTTTGCCGATGCACACACAATTGAATATCCGTCAAATCCGCTACCTGCGGTGGCACGGGGTCGTTCTCGCGTTGGTCGCCGTCGTTGCGGCGCTATGCGGGACGGGGTGCAGCAGCACGGGGGCGCTGATCATCACGGGCGGCCTAACGCGGAATGGAACTGTAGGCATGCCGTATTACTCGACGCTCGCCGTGACTGGCGGGACCGGGACGTATACGTGGTCGGTGGCAGGTTTGCCACCGGGAATCACGGCGTCCGGGACCTCGAGTTCGACGCTGGTAATTTCGGGGACGCCGAGCACGACGGGCACGTTCACCGTTGCAGCGACGGTGACGGACTCGAAGATGCGGACCGATACCGCTACAAATGGGATCACAATTTCGACAAGCCCCGCGCTTGCGATCAACGGAACGCTTCCCTTCACCGGATCGGTGGGCACGCCTTACTCGGGGACGTTGACGGCGACGGGCGGGATGGCGCCGTATACGTGGGTGATCGACAGTCTCCCGGGAGGCGTGACGGCGGCAGGCGCGAACACGTCCACATTGAGCGTGGCGGGAACGCCGACGACGGCGGGCGAGTACGTCGTAGCGATCACGCTGACGGATTCGGCGAACAACACGGCCAAGTCGAGCCTCACGATCGCGATTTCGTCGGCGGCGGGACTGGCGATCACGGGATCGCTGCCGGCGACGGGAGCGGTGGGGGCGGCGTACTCGGGATCGCTGACGGCGGACGGTGGCACCGAGCCGTACACGTGGACTGTCGCCACTTTGCCTCAGGGAGTCGCGGCGTCGGGACTTGGGACGGCGACGATTTCTGTGGCCGGAACGCCGACGATGGCGGCGACGTACAACGTTTCGGCGGTGGTGACGGATTCGAAACAGCACCAGGCGGCGTATTTTGCGACGGTGGTGATCAGCGCGGGCCAGTCGGTGGCGGATTCGACGTGCACGACGGCGGCATCCCCGCTTGGAAACGAGGCGGCACTCGCGCAGCCGTATGCGTTTGTTCTGTCGAACACGGACGAGAATGCGCCGCCGGTTTCGTGGGCTGGGAGTTTCACGCCGGATGGGAAAGGCGGTGTCGCGGCGGCGGATGTGGATGAGGTTTCGGCGGCGGGTGGGGCGGCTGCGTATCGTGTGAATCTCGAGGGCAGCTCGTATTCGTTTGGCGCGGATGGGAGTGGGTGCTTGTATCTGGCGTTGAATGGCATCAACGAGGCAAACGTGGCGGTGAACGCTGTCGAAACTCACACGCCGAATCTCGAGCTTGGCCGTGCTGCGAGGACCCCGGTGCTGTCTGGCGCTGGTGGCGCGGCGAGTTTGTCGTCGAATTTCGCGGGGCGGTTCAGGGTTAGTACTGCGGGCCGAACGAGCATGTTCGAGCAGCTCGATTCTAGTGGGAAAAACGTAACAGCTTTTGGAAGCATCTACGCCCAGACGGCCAAGGATTTCGGGCTCACGCAACTTTCTTCACAATTCGCGTTTGGCGCCGACGGGTGGTACTTCGCCCCCGAGTGCGAAATCGAGCGCACCGCGATGGCGGGCAGCATTGCGCTTGAGGCGAAGACAGGCGCACTGCTGAGAGGCGTCGCCGACAACAACATTGGCGGCGACGTGTCGGGCGAATTGACGGGCGGACGCGGCGAGCTGACGGCGCCATCGGATACGACGGGCCGCGGCACGGGCACTTACTCCGTTGAGACGACGCGAGGCGAAGTATCGTTCGATTTTGCGTACTACGTGATCGACGGTGGAGATTTTATTTTCATCAGTACCGACACGGCGCAGGCTGGAAATTTTCTCCTAACCGGGCGAGCGCTTACGGCGGCGCCGGGCGCCTCGCTCAATGGAGGCTACTCCGCGCAGATGCATGGCGTGGCGGCGGCTGACGCCCCGTATTTTCGTTCGCTCCTTGAACAGTATGGAAAGCTCAACGTCACGGACGACCGTACGACCGAGTTCCGGTGGATCACTGGAAATTATGGCAAGGCGCTCGTCGAAGATCTGCCGGGCGTGATCGCGGAAACGGATAGCGCGACAGGGCGGACGACTTTTAATTCTTCGCGCGGCGCGTTGCCGGTGGCGTATCTCACTGCAAACACGGCGAAGGAATCGATCGCGGCATTTCTCGTCGGAACCGATCAGTACGCAGCGGCGGGCACGCTGCACCCCGCGGCCACGCCGCTCAAACCCTAAAACAATTTAGTAGGCCCAGCGCATGAGGACTGCGCCGGTGGTGTAGCCTGCGCCGACAGCGATGAGCAGCACGAGGTCGCCTTTCTTGATCCGCTTTTCTTCGAGCGCCTGCATCAAGCCGAGTGGAAGCGTGCCGGCGGTCGTGTTCCCGTACTTCTCGATGTTGATCATCACTTTGGAATCGTCGACGCCGAGGCGCTCCTGCATCGCGCGGATGATGCGGAGATTGGCCTGGTGTGGGACGACGAGCGCGAGGTCCTCGCTGGTGAGGCCATTGCGCTCGAGAATTTCGACAGCGAGTTCGCTCATGCGGCGCACAGCGTATTTGAAGACCTGCTGCCCTTCCTGATGGACGAAGTGCATTTTTTTGTCGACGGTTTCGTGAGTGGAAGGATTGAGCGAGCCGCCACCGGGCATGTAGAGATTGCGGCCACCCGAGCCGTCGATATCGTGCTCGAAATCGAGAATGCCCTCGTTGTCGTTTTCGGCGGGCTCGAGTAGCACGGCGCCCGCGCCATCGCCGAAGAGAACGCAGGTGGCGCGATCTTCGTAATTGAGGATCGAGGTCATCACGTCACTGCCGACGACTAGAACTTTCTTGTGCGAGCCGGCACCCACAAACTGCGCGCCGACGGTGAGAGCGTAAGCAAAGCCCGAGCACGCTGCGGAGATATCGAAACCCCAGGCCTTTGAGGCGCCGATGCGGTCCTGAATGAGGCACGCGGTCGAGGGAAAAAACATGTCGGGCGTGACGGTAGCGACGACGATCATTTCGACTTCATCAGCGCCGATGCCGCGCGCCGCGAGTGCTTTCTTGGCGGCTTCGGCGCCGAGGTGCGAACTGGCGACGCCGGGATCGGCATAGTGGCGTTCGATGATGCCGGTGCGCGTGCGAATCCACTCATCGTTCGTATCGACGCGCTTCGCCAAATCGAAATTTGTCACCACACGCGGCGGAACATAGCCCGCCAACGCCGAAATTTTTGCGGCGATCCGCTTACCCATTCAGTTCTCCCCGGAAATTAGGCGCGCGCCCATGACGACACACAGCAGTCCGGCGCGCAAACACATAGCTCGGGATTGTATCGCAATCGCGGCGAGGCGTGACAGGCGGAGGACTCTCAGTTCGCGGGAGATTTGTACGCCGGTAAGTCGAGAGTCTGCTTGCCTTCGTGGAGAGGTTGCGTGGTGCCGTTCCAGATGAGCTTCCCGGCTGTGCCCGAGGGCACCGTGATTTCAGCGTGGACTTTTTTGTCGTCGTCATTCACCGAGTATTCGGTCGAGATGATTCCTTTGGGGCTCGGCATGGACGCTTGCACGTGTTTGAGCGAGCCCAGATGCGGAGCGACTTCAACCGATGCGAAGGCGGGAGCGCCGGGGCGAATGCCAGCGACTATGGTGAGGAAGTCGTAGTTGGGATGGGCACTCCACGCGTGCGAATCGGAGCGCGTGGGCTCGGGCTGTTCGGCCCAGGTGGTGAGGCCCAGCGAAACCATAGTGTGCCACGGCTCGAGAAGTTTCAGGTAAGCGTCGCCGAGGCCGGCGTGGTCGATTGCACGGGCAAGGTAGAAACGGAAATAGTAGGTGGCGGAGGTCAGCTTCGGCAGCGACGAAGTGTCGTTGCTCGCAGGAGCGACGGCGGCCGGATCGGTTGCCGCAAGAATTTTCGCGAGTGCGTCTTTTTGTTGCGCGGCTGGAATGGCGTCGGCGAGAACGCCGAGAATGTTGGCGTGCTGGCTGAAGTGAGTTTGCGCGGGCGTGTCGGCGAGCAGGCCGTACTGCTGATTCCAGCAGAGCTGCATCACGGCGGCGACTGCGCGGTTCGCCGCACCGTCGTACAGTGCGGCCTGGCCTGGGTCGCCGAGGGTCCGTTCGATTTCGGCGGCGTCGCGAAGCGAGAGGACGTACTGAAGGGTAAGGATCGACGATCCGCCATCGGGATCTTGCGGCGCGGAACCGAAATCAAAATCGCTGCCCCAATCGGCAAAGGGCCACCACGGAATTCTGCCGAGTAGGCCGTCAGCGCGTTGCTTGGCCATGAACCAATCCAGAACGGCGCGCGTACCGGGAAGCTGTGCGCGAACAAAATCAGGATCGTCTCGATACATCCAGAAATCGTGAACCATTTCGACCCAGTACAGAGAAAACGTGGGAATGATTTGCGTGACGGATGAAGGCCACCGGCTGCGCGTAATGCCGTCTGGAATGCGCGAGGCGTTGAAGGCTTCGATAGCCTGGCGGGCGAGCCGATCGTCACCCGCGACGGTGTAGGAAATGAGCGCCTGAATGCGGGTGTCGCCGATGTATTGCATGCGCTCGTAGTAGGGCGTGTCCATGTAAGTGTCGTGCGCGTCGAGGCGAGCGGTGCGCCAACCGATATCCCAGATGGGAGCGAGCGAGGCGTCGTCGGATGAGAATTTTGCGCGCTGCTCGAATGGATAAGCTGTGAACCACGCGCCGATCTTTCGAACATCGAGCGGCTGGCCCTGCGTGGTGACGTCGATCTGTAGGTAGCGCCAGGTTTTCCATCCGAGTGGCGAGTAGATGCGGCCGGCCGTGCCGTCGGCAATGAACTCGTCGAAGATTCCCTCGATGTGCTTGCCGGCGATTTCGTTGCGATTTCCCTTCTCGCCTTTTGCGTCGACTAGGGCTTCGGCATAGGTGAGCCGCACGGTCGCGTCGCGGCCGCCTTCGAGCGTGACCTCCGGGTAGGCCGTGGTGAGATGGCTGGTGTCGAGGAGTACGGTCACCTTTGAGTTGACGGGAACGTGGAAGGCTATTTTGTCGGCGCCGTTCGGGAGAGCGGAGGCGGCGCCGGAGTCGAGGCCAACGGTGCGTGCGACGCGGCCGGCGGATGTGTACGTGAGCTCCATCGGCGGGAGAGGATCGCGGACAAGCTGCCAATTGTTTTCCTGAAGGACGGAGCCTCGAATCGTCGCGCGGCCAATGGGCTGGGCGGCGGTCCAACTGCCTACGTTTTGCGTTTCGGGCGCATTCCACTGCCAATCGAGAAGCGTGCCGTCGAGGCGTTCGGCTGGTTCAGAGACGTAATAGTGGTTGCGGACCTCGTCTGGCGTGGGCAGGACTTCGACACCGCGCTCGAGCTCAACAAGCCATGTGCGGTTGGTATCGGCGATGCGCTCGGATTCACCCTCGCCACGGAGCAGAAAACCGGTACGGTCGCTAATCTGCGCGAGCGGGGTGAGAACGCCGAAATTCCAGACGGTGGCGGCGAGCACGTTCTTGCCCGGGTGAAGATACGGAGCGATGTCATAAGCTTCGTAACGCCAGTGAGCAAGATCGGACTTTGACGGACCAAAGCCGACGCGCTGCTGGTTGACGTAGAAGACGAATTGATTGTCGGCGCTCACATCGACGACAAAGTGATCTGTTTTTTCGGAGAGGTCGATGACTTTGCGGAAACGCAGAACGGCGGGGTCGCGCTGCGGTGCGAGGCGCGATGTAATCCACTCGGCGGCCCACTCGCCATGCGCGGCTTCCGTTTGCGATTGCGCCCGAACTGGCGACGCGCACGTGAGTACGCTTATCGCGGCGAGCGAAATCGCGAATGCGAATTGGAAGCGACGAATGTTCATTGCTGATCCTTCGACAAAAAATCTATCAGGTTTGGCCACGGCGCGGCTTCGTTAAAGTTCGTTCGGATATTTTGTTTGCGGTGCCGGCTGCGAAGTTCGAGGGGCCACCAATAAAAAATCCGCAACGCGTTCATGGTGAACGGCGCCGCGGAGCACGTTAGCTAGGCTGAAAATTTGGTGCGGAAGGGGGGACTCGAACCCCCACGCCTTGCGGCGCCACCCCCTCAAGATGGTGCGTCTGCCAATTCCGCCACTTCCGCAAGAGGAGATGAAGCAAATTGTAGCAGAAGCCCCTAGTTCTTGGGAGGCGCGCTGGGCGCTGGCGTCTGCTGTGCTGGAGCGGGTTGCAGTGGCGACGGAGCCGGGGTCGTGGACTTCGGCGCGTTGCCCTGGCTTTTCTGCGTTTGCTCGAGGATCGAACCAGTCGACGGCAGTTCCTCGGGAGTGCGCTTCACGGAGAGCGTAAGCGACGTCATCATGAACACGATGGCGCACCAGGTGGTGGCGCGCGAAAGGAACGTGGCAGCACCGCGCGGGCCAAAGGCCGTCTGGCTACCAGCGCCGCCGAATGCACCAGCAAGGTCCGCAGCCGAACCGCTCTGGAGCATGATGACGATCACGAGCACGAAGCAAACCAGGACGTGCAGCGTGACCAGAACGAACAAGTAGCGCCAGCCGACCCAGATCAGCAGCACGGCGATTCCCAAGGACAGTCCCCACTTCGCCCACGATGGCATTCCCAATTCCCCTTGCTTGGTTCGTTTCCGCGGCAGGCAGCCACGAAAAACTTAGTTTTCGAAATTCACGATCGACGCAAACGATTTCGGGTCCAGACTCGCCCCACCCACCAGCGCACCATCAATGTCCTCGTGCGCCATCAGACCCTTTATGTTGTCGGGCTTGACGCTACCACCGTAGAGGATGCGAACTGCGGAGGCCTGCTCGGCGGAAAACCGGTCAGCCACCAGCCCACGGACGTAACTGTGAGCGCTGGAAGCCTGCTCGGGAGTCGCCGTCTTGCCGGTGCCAATGGCCCACACCGGCTCGTATGCAAGAAGGATACGCGAGAACTCGGCAGGGGTCAACGAACCGAGACCGTGCTCAAACTGGTGCGCGAGGACCTGATGCGTGTGATTGGCTTCGCGTTCATCGAGGCTTTCGCCGATGCAGACGATGGGCGTGAGGCTCGCGGCGATGGCGGCCTTGACGCGCTTGTGGACGGTTTCGTCGGTCTCGTGGAAGTAGCGGCGGCGCTCGGAGTGGCCGACGATCACGTGCGTGGCGCCGGCCTCGGCGATCATGGGCATCGACACTTCACCGGTGAAGGCGCCTTCGGCCTGCCAGTAACCGTTCTGGGCGCCGATAGCGATGTGAGTGCCTTTGGCGGCTTCGATGGCGGCAGCGATGGAGGTGAACGGCGGCGCGATGACGATGCCGCAGTGCGCGGAGTTGGCAACGAGCGGCGAAAAGGCTGCGAAGAACGCGCGTGTGTCCGCTTGCGTTTTGTACATTTTCCAGTTGCCGGCGATCACCGGGCGTCGTTTGCGTTCGGGAGTCATGATTTGTTGGTGAGGGCTTCGACGCCCGGGAGTTTTTCGCCTGCGAGAAATTCGAGCGACGCGCCGCCACCTGTGGAGATGTGAGAGATTTTCGAGGCGACTCCGGATTGTTCGACGGCTGCGACGGAATCGCCGCCGCCCACTATGGAGGTGGCGCCTTTGGCGGTGGCATCGGCTACGGCGCGGGCGATGCCGAGAGTTCCCTTCGCGTATTCGGGCTTTTCGAACACTCCCATCGGCCCGTTCCACACGATCGTTTTAGCCTTCGCAATTTCGGCACTAAAAAGTTCGACGGTCTTGGGGCCTATGTCGAGGCCCATCCAGCCTTCGGGCGTGTCGGCGATGCTGGTCGTGCGCGTCACCGTCGAATCGAAAGCTTCGGCAAGGACGTGATCGACGGGAAGCACGAGCCGGAAGTTACGTTGCTTGGCTTCGGCGAGCAAATCGCGTGCGAGGTCGAGCTTATCGTTTTCGACGAGCGACTTCCCAACCGGCTGGCCTTGCGATTTCAGGAAAGTGTAAGCCATTGCGCCGCCAATCAGCATGGCGTCGGCGAGCTTCATCAAGTTCTGGACGACTTCAATTTTGTCGGAGACTTTTGCGCCGCCGAGGACCGCGACGAACGGGCGATCCGGATTCGAGATGGCTTTACCCATGTAGGCCAGTTCTTTTTCCATGAGCAGACCCGCGGCGGATTGCTGGACGAATTTCGTGATGCCGACGACGGAAGCGTGGGCGCGGTGCGCGGAGCCGAACGCGTCGCAGACGAAAAGACCGTCGCAGAGCGTCGAGAGCTTTTTGGAGAAGTCGGCGTCGTTGGCTTCTTCTTCGGCGTGATACCGGACGTTTTCGAGGAGAAGAACGTCGCCATCTTTCAGCGATTTGCTTTTAGCTTCGGCTTCGACGCCGATGCAATCGCTCGCGAAAGCGACGGGCTTGCCGAGAAGTTCCTGGAGCTTCGCGGCGACGGGCGCGAGCGTGTATTTCGGATCGACTTTGCCTTTCGGGCGGCCGAGGTGCGAGGCGAGCACGAGGCGCGCACCTTTTTCCGCGGCGAGGCGCAGAGTGGGAAGAGTTTCGCGGATTCGGGTATCGTCGTCGACTTTGCCGCCGGACATCGGCACGTTGAAATCGACGCGGACGAAAACGCGCTTGCCCTTCAGCGAAAGATCACGAATCGAGAGCTTGTTCATAGTCTGCGAGCAGGCCGACCCTGCGGTGCCCTTCCTCAGAATTTTGATGCGCGAAGCCGAATCGAAGCTTGAGCGTGGGCAGGCGCGAATCCAAAGGTTCGCACCCGCCTCGCTCGACTGGAATTAATTGTTCTAGTTGGCCAGGAGCTTGATCAGGTCGCGGCAACGCGAGGAGTAGCCCCACTCGTTGTCGTACCAGGCGAGCACCTGAATGCAGTTCGTGCCGACGGCGCGCGTGTAACCCGCATCGACGATCGACGAGTTCGAGTTGCCACGGAAGTCGATCGAGACCAACTCCTGATCGGAGTAGCCGAGGATGCCCTTCAGCGGGCCATCGGCGGCGGCCTTCAGTGCCGCGTTTACACTGGCGACGGTCGCGGGCTTTTCGGTGATCACGGTGAGGTCGACGACGCTGACGTTCGGCGTCGGGACGCGCATCGCGTAGCCATCAAGCTTGCCCTTGAGTTCCGGGATCACGAGGCTCAACGCTTTCGCGGCGCCGGTCGTCGTGGGAATCATCGACAGAGCGGCTGCTCGGGCGCGGCGCAGATCCTTGTGCGGCAGGTCGAGCAACTTCTGGTCGTTCGTGTAGGAGTGAATCGTGGTCATTGTGCCGACGTTGATGCCGAAGTTGTCATGCAGCACGCGCGCGACGGGCGCGAGGCAGTTCGTGGTGCAGGAAGCGTTGGAGATGACGTGGTGCTTGGCGGGATCGTAGGTCTTGTCATTCACGCCGAGAACGATCGTCGCGTCCGGATCGGTCGCCGGAGCGGATATGATGACTTTCTTCACAGGGCCGCGGATGTGCTTGCGCGCCTCTTCGCCCTTGGTGAAAATGCCGGTCGATTCGACGACGATCGACGCGCCAACGCTTGGCCAGTCGATTTCAGCGGGATCCTTGGTGCGAAAAACTTTGACTTTCTTGCCATCGACAGTAAGCGAGTCGTCGGCGTAGGTGATTTCGTGCTCGAGGTTACCGAGAATCGAGTCGTACTTCAGCAGGTAGGCGAGAGTTTTCGAATCGGTGATGTCGTTCACGGCTACGATTTCGATCGAGGGATCGCCCATCGACGCACGGAAGATGTTGCGGCCGATGCGCCCGAAACCGTTGATACCCACTTTTACTGGCATGCTTCCTCCGAAGTGAATTTCCAGACCGCGTGATTTTGCGAATGAGGTTCGAGCGGGATGAAACCCGACCGCCGGGGCAGCTTTGCCACACGGCGCGGCCGGCCAGACCGCACAATCGCCGGCAAGCATCACCGGCGCGTCATTTGCTTGCTCTCAATCCTTTCAATTATGGCATACGCGGAGGGCGGAATCACTCGCCAGAACGGCGGATCGGCGAGTTTCAGAATCTGAAAGGCGCTGGGTGTTTCTGGTGCGTCAGTTGAACTGCTCGACGCGGATCACTTTGTCGCCGGCGAAGGTGACAAAGGTGGTGCGGGCGGGAGGTGAACCGTAGATCCAGTCTTCGGTCTCGTCGCCGTCGGGAGTGCGCTCGCGGACTTTGTGTTCCGGACGCCCAAGCGCGGCGAGAACCATATCGTGATTCATGCCGAGGACCGCTTCGCGATTCTGAATCGCGTCTTTAAATTGCTGAGGCAGCGTGTCGACCCAGTTCACTGCGCCGGAGTGTTCACGGGTGAAATCTAGGAACGGGCGAAGGTCGGTCATCAAATCGTCGGCGCTCATGTCCGGCACGTTCTTGCCGTAGTCGAGGATTATCGTGCCGCCAACTGGTCTCTGCGCGGCCTCCGGATCGGGACCAGTGCCGGGAGCCGTGGTGCCGCCGACGCCAACCGACAGGTGGTCGCGGAGGTGAAATTTGCTTTTGCCGCCGCCGTTGATCTCCACGAAGATTTCTTTGGCGCGGAACTCGATGCCGGTCACCTGGACGGTGTCGCCAATGTTCGCGGCCGCGCCGTCCTTGCGAAGCTCCGTCTTCAAATCTTTCTCGTCCAGCTTCTGGCCGACGCTGATGCGGTAGCCCCTCTTGCCGGACGGAATCGGCAAGAGCACTTTCGCGAATTCGCCAGAGACGTACCGAACGATTTCGAGGCGCGACTGCGGCTGCAGCGCTTCGGCTTTCCCTTTTGCCTGTGGACCAACGGAGATCAAAAACGGCGGGAGGCTATTCACGTCGCCATTCGCGGAGGTATCGCCCGGGTTCGCGGAGGTAGACGCGCCGGGCAGAAGCGGCTTGTGGTAGCGGTTGACGTCCGCAGTATCGCCGCCACCGCCTGAGCCGAGGCCGGTGAGGACGAGCAGCGCAAGTAAAAGGCGCCAATCCATGGGTTGGGTCCTCGCGGGTATTTTACGGCTTTTTGGCCCTGTGGTGAATATGGATTCCGAGCCGGGCGGCCGGGTTGCCGCAGGGCTAGCTGTTTGCCGCGCGGGCCCTGGAAGCGGGCGGTTCGGCGGTATTCGGGGTCTTGGCGCTGGCCTGCTCTTCGATTTTCTGCTGGGCGAGGTGCGGTTCGAAACAGCGGCGGCAGCGGGCCTCGTAGACGTTCCCTGCGCCGACGACGATAAGTTCGGCGGAAGCGACCAGCCGCTGGGTGTGCACGGCGGGATTGCCGCAGTGCATGCAAATAGCGAGCAGTTTCGTGATTTCCTCGGCTACGGCGAGCAGCCTGGGCATCGGTTCGAACGGGCGGCCCATGAAATCGGTATCGAGGCCGGCGACGATCACGCGCTTGCCCAGGTCGGCCAGCTTGACGCAGCTTTCGACCACCGATTCGCCCAGGAATTGGGCTTCGTCGATGCCGACGACTTCGGTGCGTGGCGCGACCTTGGCGAGCACGTCATCACCGCTTTCGACCAGCTCGGAATCCAGCTCGAGGCCGGAGTGGGAAACGATGCCGTTTTTCGCGTAGCGCTGGTCGATGACGGGCTTGAAGATCTGAACACGCTGGCGGGCGATCTCCGCGCGACGCAGGCGGCGTATTAGCTCTTCGCTCTTGCCCGAGAACATCGGACCGACGACCACTTCGATCCAGCCCATGTTGCCTTTCACTATGTCCAAGCCGAGGTCTCCGTTCGATTTGAAATGCGGGCGCGCTAGTTAGTCCTTCGAGGACGGCGCGCTCGCTTCATACAGAACCTGATTAAAAAACGGCGAGAAGGCGTTGATAACGGCGACGCGGAACGCTTCCTGCCGCGTGACGAGATTTCTCGTGAGTACCCCCCAGGCACCCTGTGCGTCGCGAATGTCCTGGCCGCCGGCGAATGCGTCGATGGCGTCGGAGAGTTCGACACCGTCGTCGACGACGGTTTTCGCGAGAGCATCGGGCAGAAGCACCGCGCCGGATTGGCCGAACGAACCACGGCCCGTGGCGTCCGCAACGTACGCCCAATTTTCGAGAAAGACCAGACGGCCGTTGGGAACGGGAACGACTTCGAGCCCACCTTCGAGCCCGATGAAATACTGCCAGGGCTCGTGCGCGGCTTTCCCGAGTTCGATGAGGGCTTCGACGCGCTGGCGCGCGCCGGACATCATGGCTTCGCGGGAGAGAGGCGTTCCGGCGACGCCGCTGGGGACGTCAACTCCGTGGACTTCGAAGTGCGGGACTTCGGGGAAAACGGTGCGGACCTGGGTGAGCGCTTCGACGACCGCGTTTACTTTCGGCCGGCGCGTGCTGCCCACAACGACGGGGACTATCTTCATCGGATCCGCGGTCAGACTTCCTTCCAAAGTTGGTGCTGCTTCTCACGCGAGAATCGAGCGGTGAGAAATTCCTTAAGTTCCTCGATCGAGCCGAACACGTGGTCCGCGCAACCCAGCATCCATCCGCTGATTTCGCCGGGTGGCGCGGGCGTTACCAAATAAACAGGCAAATTTTTGCGATACGCGACAGTCATTTCCGCCGACGTGCCTCCGCTGGTCGAACCGGGCTCCCAATAACAGATCAGGTAATCGGCCTTGTTCTCGATCAGGTCCAAATCGAATGCGACGATTTTGCGAATGGTGCGGCGGTAACGGTCGATGTCTGTCGTCTTCCATTCGCGAAAGTGTGCGACTTCCTCGTCGGTGAGGCTCTTCAGTTCATCCTCGGCCGGATCGTACACGCGATGGCCCAATGTATCGCGCAAGAACGGAGTCAATTTTCGCCGCCAGAGCTTGCCACGGTCTTCGGCGAATTCGATGGGACCGCAGAGATAGGCCATCATGGGCTTGGGTGGCGAGACTCTAGCACGGTGCAAGAAAAGTGTGTAGAGCTTTGCGGGAAGGAACTAAGCGCGAACGGTGCGAGGCGAAACTGCGCGCTGAAGATATGGAGCGGGATAAGGGAATCGAACCCTCGCCTCGACCTTGGCAAGGTCGCGTACTACCACTATACGAATCCCGCAGCCTGAACAACGAATAGCGCACAGCTTTTATAGCACGCGCCATCGAACGCGACAAGTGCTTGACCCACACTTCTTCGCGTGAAATTTCAGTGTGCGCTAAGTCCCAAAACCGGGCAGGAACCTAATCGACTTCCATGATGCGTGTGGATTTCACCACGGGCGATTTTCTTTGCCGGTCGGCAAACTTTTGCGCGCGGTCGCGGTCTATATAGACGCGGGCGAACTTCTCGCCGTCGGCGTAATAAACGGTGACCTGCCAGTGCTGGTGCTTGCGGCGTTTGTCACGCGACATACGCGGCGATTTTGCGGGGCTTTTCTTTTTCACTGTTTTGGGGACCTCGAGTCAGGTGACTATGTCAATTTTGGATGCGCGAGGCAAGTCACAATTTATGCCGTTTAGTTTTGGGTTAAGTGGCAATCGCGATGCAATATTCGACGAATCTTGAATGCAGCGAGGGGCATCACAAAGGCAGGAAAACATCTCGAAATTGGGGTGGAACAAACCACCCTTCTCGAGCGTATTAGTAAGTGAACCGAGCAGCAGGCTGGGGGGACTTATGGAGATGCGTTGGAAAAACGACGTACTTATCGAAGACCTGAGAAATCACTCATCCGACGTTGTGGAATCGCTCCGCGAAGTTCTGGCCGATGGCGCTTGTATGGTCCCGGACGCTAAACGTCCTGGTTTCTATGAGATCGAGAGCGATACCCATGTTTACTACGTTCATATCCATGAAACGACTGGCAAAGTGATGCTGCTTGCAACCTGGCCGTCGCCGCGCGTGCTTGACGAAGTGCACCAGCTCGCCTAAGACGCAATGCTTTGCGCCGGCGGCTACGCGCCCAATCGCGCACGCGCCGGCGGCCTTTAGAACGCCAGATCGGTCGCCTTAACATTCAAATCATCGAGAAGTTGCTTTTTCAGTTTATACGCGGATGGGGATTCGCTCGTCCGCGCGTAGATGACGCCGTCGGCGTCTTGCACTTGCGAGACGTCGATGGTGATCGTCTTGCCGTCTTTCGTGGTGAGCACCGCTTCGAATGCGGGCTTGGCGAGTTTCGCGGCGATCGCGCTCGTTGGCGAATCGATAATCTGATCGGCGCGCGCTTGTTCGAGGCGGCTGAAGAGTTGTTCCGGCGAACCGGACTTTCCTTTTAGTTCGGGCGGGGCGTCAAACGCCCACTCATCCTGATTTTTCCGCGTAAGCGAAAATGCGCCTGAGGCGTTGTGAACGTCTATGTGTGTGATCGTGGCCGGATCGAAGTGGGCGATTTTCTTGTCGCGCAGGTCGGCGAAATTCCCGGAGAGCTTTTTTTGCAGATCGTCGCTGATGCGGAAGATTACCGGCAGAGATTCTTCGCGAGCGAAATAGCCGTCAGCATCTTTTTTGCCGACCAGGAGTGTGGCGGACTTCCCTTTGGCGTCGGTCGCGATGAAGGTGATCGTCGGCGAGGAGAGGCCGTACTTTGCGAGATTGTCCGGCGTTTCAGAGGCGACGGAAACCATCTTGCCGCCGGTGATAGCGGCGAGCAATTCTTCAATCGCGGAAGTATCGGCGGGCGATGTGGATGGCTTGGTGAACTTCCAGTCCTGGCCGAGTTTCGTCGCGACGATTTCGCCTGAAGCGTTTTTCAAATCGAAGGCGGTGATTTGATCGTTGTGCGCATGAAGCACGGTGCGATCGCGGAGATCTTCGATATTTTTTGACGCAAGGCCCAGGAGCGATTCGGGCAGGAGTGAGACGTCGGAATTCTGATCGATCTTGGCGTACACCGACGTGCCGACGAAATCCTTCTTACCGAGTTGGACGGCGTGTTTCGTGCCGTTCTGCAGCTGGAAATTCACGACGACGTCGGCGGGATCGAGACCGTAAACCTTCAGCCGATCGGCCGTGCCAGGCTGTGTGCCTTCGACCCGCGCATTCGCGAGGCCTTCTGCGAGACCTCCGGCGGTTGAGTCATCAGCGAGCGTGCTAAGCGGCTGCGTGATCTGCCAGGCTGAGCCTTGCTTCGTGAGCGTAATGGCAGGCGCGCCTGCATCGCCGGGGTGCGTGATCGTGATCGAGGTGATGTCGTCGGCTTTGAACGTGAAGGCGGGTTTCGACGCGTCGGGCAGCGGCTTTGCGGCGTCCTTGTCGCCCTTTTTCCAGTCGAAGAAATAGAACGCGACGCAAGCGATGATGGCGAGCGCAAGAACAATCAACGTGGACTTTTTCATTTTCGGTTCCGAAATGCGGCTAACCGCGTGGCGCTAGCGCCGTTTCCACCAGATGTAAATTCCGGAGATGATCACGATTCCGGGAATGAAGATGATGTCGACCCACTTGAGCAGCGCTGTCTGAGACTGAGTGAGGTTGACGCTTCGATTGGTCTGAGACTTCGGACGGATCGAAATCAGATTTTCGTCGGCAGCGAGCCAGTCGACGGCGTTGTAGAAAAGGTCGCCGTTACGCATCTTGCCGGCGTAAGCATTTTCCGCGAACGCCGCGTTGCCGATTACAACCATGCGCGAGGCGCGAGGTTCGCCCGGCCGATTTGCGGAAACGCCTAGCGAGAGCGGACCGGCCGTCGCGGGATTGAACGAGATTTCCTTGGTCGTCTTATCGAGTTTGGGCACGGTGAAGCTGCGCGCCGTTGTCTTCAACAATTCGACGACTGTCGGGGTGGTCTTGTTCTTATCCGCTATCGAAACAGTGCGAGCGAGAGGGAAAAACGTGAGCGAGCGTTGGAAGCCTTTGGTGATCGGGCTGTCGCCGAAATCAACAACGACGGGAATCGCCGGGCCGGCACCAATCAACTGGCCCATTCCGCTGGCGTCGAGGACGACGTTGTCGCCGAGAGCGACATTCCATGAACCTAGGAGATCGCCAAGCTTCGGATCGGTCTCGGCATTCAACAGAAAGAAAACGCCGCCTCCGGCGTCGAGATATTTAGCGATAAGCGAGACTTCCTGTGGCAGGAAGCCCTGTTCGGGGCCCGCGTCAACGACAACGGCGCAGTCGGATGGGATACCGCTATCCGTGATGAGGTTGACTGTTTTGGTGGTGTAGTTTTCTTTTTTCAGGCCGTCGTCGATCTGGCTGAAGCCCTCGCCACTGCTGTCCGTAGTGGATCGCTCGCCGTGTCCGGTGAGGAAGCAGACGGTCTTCACTTTCGTGGTGGTGGCTTTGATGATCGCCGGAGTGATGTCCTGCTCGCTGACTTCGCCGCGAGCGCCGGAGTCGATTTTCTTGTCGCCGGACGCCACAATCACATCGCCAAGGCTCTTGGCGCCAAACTCCGCGGCAACTTCGGGCTTCTGGTTCGGATCGACGGTTCGCGCCTGAATGTGCGGGCTAAGGTGCTTGTACTCGCTCATCAAGTCGTCGAACTGCGGGCTCGGCGTTTTGTCGAAGCGGACGATGGTCACATCCTGCTTCAAATTCTGAACGATCTGCTTGGACTGGTCGGAGAGCGTGTAGAGCTTCTCGGTGGTGAGGTCGATGCGCTTGGGGTGGCGGTAGCCGATGACGTTCGCGACGACGATAATCGCCAGGACTGCCAGGGAGATCACCAGTGCGTTCGAACCCTGCTTGGTGGAGCGCTTGGAAAAATACCGCAGCAAACCCTGGAAGCCGACGACCACGGCGACGAGAAGCAGCACGCCGCCGCCGATGAGCAGGATTTTGCTGAAGGTGAGAAGTTCGCCTTGAATGTAATAGCGGATGCCACTGGCAATAAGCATCGCGATGGCAATCGTCGCGACGAACCGCGCGATTTCGTTTCGATCCAATTTCATCCCGCAAATTCCTCCACAAATTTCGCAAACGCGGGCGGCGCGAGCATCGCGCAGTACGCCCGTTTAAAGCCGCTATGCGCGGCGCCAGCGCATGGAATCCACCGAGCGCACGGTGAGAAACACGAAAAACACGATGAAGCTCAAGTAGTAGATCACCGCGGACGTATCGAGTATGCCGCGCGAAAAATCGTCGTACCGGTGAATGACGGACAGGTACTGGCGAACGGTGCCGAAGCCGCCGTCCGCGTTTGCGCCAGCGTCGACGACCCAAAGCACCAGGAACGCCGCGAATGTAAACACAGCCGCGATCAGCTGATTCTCAGTGAGTGAGGAAATGAAGGTACCGAGCGCGAGGAACGCTCCGCCAAGCAGAAGAATCCCAGCGTAAGCGGCGAGCAACATGCGCCAGGGCGGAATCGGCTCGCTGTGGACGAACATATACGTGAGACCGAGCGCCGTAGGCAGAAACATGATGATCCAGAGCGTGAGCGACGCGAGGTATTTGCCAAGCACGATCTCGATCTCGGAGATCGGCGAGGTCATCAGCAGCTCCATCGTGCCGCGCTTACGCTCCTCGGCGTAGACCCCCATGGTCAGCATCGGCGTGAAAAACAGCGCAAAAGTGGAGAGCAAGCCGAACGTGGCGCGCACGACGGCGCTGGGCACATCGAAATTCTGCATCATGCCCATCTGCATGCCCTCGAATGCGGCCTGTTGCTGCTGCGTGATCGCGGAACTCAGAAACAGGTTGAAGAAGAACGCGCTGAGCGCGAGAAAGATGCCGATGAAGATGTATGCGATCGGGGAAACGAAGTAGTGCCCCATTTCCTTCCGGTAAATCGCCCAAAGATTTCGCATCGAAACGATTGCTCCTTAAGAGTTGCGGCGATCAGGCCGCGGGCTTCTCGGCGTGCTGCGCGTCGTCGGTGGTGAGTTCGAGGAAGATGTCCTCAAGGCTCAAGTTCACGCCGCGGAGTTCAAAAAGCTGCCAGCCGCTTTGAACGATGCGGGCGGCGACTTCGTTGCGAACGTCGACGCCGCGCGCGGTCTCGAGCGTGATCGAAAGATTCTGGCTACCAGCTGCAGGCTCGATCTGAACAGTGGTGATTCCCTGCACTTGATCGAGGGCCGTGCGCAGTCCTGCTTCGGGAGCACGAGCTTCGATGTGCACCTTCTGGCCGCCTTCGAGCTGCGAAGTAAGATTCTGCGGCGTACCCTCGGCGGCGATTTTGCCTTTGTTGATGATCACCACGCGATCGCAGGTCATGCTGACTTCCGGAAGGATGTGCGTCGAGAGAATGATGGTGTGCGTGCCCGCGAGCCCTTTGATCAGGTGACGTACTTCGATGATCTGTTTGGGATCGAGGCCGATGGTCGGTTCGTCGAGGATGATCACGTCCGGATCGTGCACCAGAGCTTGCGAAAGGCCGACCCGCTGTTTGTAGCCGCGAGAGAGGCGCTTGATGATCTGGTCGCGCTTGTCGGTGATGTTGGTTTTTTCCATCGCTTCGTCGACGCTCGAAGCACGCTTCTCCGCGGGAACGCCCTTGATGCGTGCGACAAAGTCGAGATAGGTGCCGACTGTCATGTCGAGATACACCGGCGGCGCTTCGGGCAAGTAGCCGATGCGGCGACGAACGTCCATCGAGTCGTTGAACACATCGAAGCCCGCGACGCGCGCCGCGCCTGACGTGGCCGGCAGATAGCCCGTAAGGATACGCATCGTGGTAGTTTTCCCGGCGCCGTTAGGCCCCAGGAAACCCAGGATTTCGCCCTTGTTTACAGTGAACGTAACGTCGTCGACGGCTTTGAACTCGCCGTAGCTCTTCGACAAATTCTGAACTTCTATCAATGCCATCCTCCAACAGCGCTACACACCCGGCGGGATTACCGCGCGAGTATCAGCCGACCTTTATACTAAAATCCGTCGAAAATTGAAAACGGCAGATCGAGCTGAGAGGTCACTGCGCCGTGCAGAACTCCACGCCTTTTAGACGCACGAACCACCGGAAGGAAAGTGGCCACAGGCGCCCAGAAGGCCCGGCGCAAAATCTAACCGCATATCTCCGATGTACGCCGCGCCAGTTCGTGGTAATTTGGAGCTTTGAATATGCCCAGCTCCGGCGACAGTCTGCCATCGTGCGCGCTCCGAACTTCGCGCAGCAGTTCATCCCATAGAAAAAGTGCACACGCCATACGTGCGTTGATCGCGCTGTGCGCGACCGCGTCGTTCTGTTTTTGTTTCGCTGCTGGCGCACAGCAGACCAACACGCCGTCAGCGCCCGTGGTCGTGCAGCCCGGCGCACCGGGAAAACCTACCCAGACTCTTCCCCCCAATACGTCGGGCGCATCGCCGGTCTGGACAGAAGCCGACGTGAAATTCATGCAGGGCATGATCATGCATCACTCGCAAGCCGTCGAGATGACCGCGCTGATCTCCACGCATACGCAGAACAAGGCGCTCGAAGAACTCGGCAACCGGATCAGCAGCTCGCAAGCCGACGAAATCAAGATGATGAAGCGGTGGCTCGCGGCGCGGGGCGAAGCTACGTCGATGGAAATGGCGGGCATGCCGGGAATGGACGCGTCGGGAAAGCCGATGGCGTTGATGCCGGGAATGCTGACGCCCGAACAGATGGACGCGCTGCGCAACGCGAAAGGCGCGGAATTCGATCGACTGTTTCTGGAAGGAATGATTCAGCACCACGGTGGCGCGCTTACGATGGTGAAGGAACTTTTTAACACGCCGGGCGCGGGTCAGGATGCTGACCTTTTCGATTTTGCCACCGACGCCGATAACACGCAGCGCGCCGAGATCAAGATCATGCAGTCCATGTTGGACAAGGAATTTCCCAAGGAGAAAAAATGAATCGAGTGCAGAGTGTGGCGTTGCGATTCGCGGGCGTCGCTGTGGCCGCGATCGGCTTGACTTCGGCAATTTATGCTCAGGGCCAGCAGGCGCCCGCTGCGGGATCGCAACCGCCGGCCGCGGCGAAGGCGGACGGAAACGAGAATCCGTTTGCGCCGCAGCCGGCCCCGCCGCTGCCGGCAGGGATGACAGGATCGAGCGTCGACGATCCGCGCTACAAGCTGACGCCGGGACTTTATGACGCGGGCGAGACGGCCCTGGGTATGAAGCATCTCGCGCTGGTGAAGAAGCCGGAGGCGTTCACGCTCGGAACGAGCGATCCAAACGATCCGAAAGTGGCCACCACGCTGGGACAACTCGGAATGGGAAACTCTGCGAAGATGCCGAAAGAGCTGCAGATGGTAATCGCGCAGCTGGCGTTCGCGAACTCGGACTTGGCGTTCCAGGGCAATCACCTGTTCCAGGGCAATTTTTATGGCGTCAACATTTTCGACATTTCGAACCCAGCCGCGCCGACTGCGGTCACTTCGATGGTGTGCCCGGGTGGACAGGGAGACGTATCGGTCTACAAAAATCTTCTCTTCATGTCCGTGGAAATGCCGAACGGACGGCTCGATTGCGGAACGCAGGGCTTCCCCGCTGAGCCCCCTCCCGCAGCTGACCAACCGCAGCAGCGGCCTGGTCGACGCCTGCCCGCACCGCAGAAAGATCGTTTCCGCGGCGTGCGCATCTTCGACATCACGGACATCAAAAACCCGAAGCAAGTGGCTGCGGTGCAAACCTGCCGCGGCTCCCACACGCACACGCTGGTAGTCGATCCGAACGACAAGAACAACGTCTACATCTACGTGTCTGGGACGTCGTTCGTGCGCCAATCGGAAGAACTCGCAGGTTGCTCGAATGAAGCGCCGGACAAAAACCCGAACACGGCGCTGTTCCGCATCGACGTGATCCAGGTGCCGGTCGCTTCACCGCAGGACGCGAAGATCGTCTCGACGCCGCGGATTTTCACGAATGCGACCACGGGTGCATTGAACGGCCTGAACAACGGCGGCAGCCACGACAAGGACGAAGCCAAGCCGCGCGACACGAACCAGTGCCACGACATCACGGTCTACTCGGCGATCGGGCTGGCTGCAGGCGCATGCGAAGGAAACGGCATCCTGCTCGACATCAAGGACCCGGTAAATCCGAAGCGCGTCGATGCGGTGAACGACACGAATTACTCGTACTGGCATTCGGCGTCGTTTTCGAATGACGGCACAAAAGTGGTGTTCACGGATGAGTGGGGCGGCGGACTCGGGGCGCGCTGCCGGCCGAACGATCCGAACGTGTGGGGCGCGGACGCGATCTTTCATCTGAAGGACGACAAGCTGAACTTCGCGAGCTACTACAAACTGCCCGCGGCGCAGGGAGATACGGAAAACTGCGTGGCGCACAACGGATCGCTGGTGCCGGTGCCGGGCCGCGACATCGAGGTGCAGGCCTGGTATCAGGGCGGCATTTCGGTGATGGATTTCACCGATGCCAAGCACCCGTTCGAGATTGCTTACTTCGACCGCGGTCCGATCGATCCGAAGACGCTGGTGCTAGGTGGCGACTGGTCGGCCTACTGGTACAACGGAAACATCTACGGCTCGGAAATCGCGCGCGGCCTGGATGTGTTCGAGCTGACGCCAACGCAAAATCTCACGCAAAACGAAATCGACGCGGCGAAATCCGTAAAGGTCGCCGAATTGAACGTGCAGAACCAGCAGAAGATCGAGTGGCCGTCGACGCTGGTGGTGGCGAAAGCGTATCTCGATCAGGTAGCGCGTTCGCAGGCGCTTTCAGCAGGTCAGATCGCGATGCTGCGCAAGGCTATTGCTAACGCGGAGAAGTCGAAGCTCAACAAGAGCAGCGTGGCGAAGCTGGCGAGTCTTGCTTCGGCTGTTGAACAGAGCGCTGGATCGGCGAAGACTGCTGCTGATGCAGCTCGCCTTACTGCGCTGGCGGCAATTCTGAAGAGCCCGTCGGCCTAAACCGGCAAAACGCAGTTCCATTTCGCCCCGCCCGAGACCATCCGGGCGGGGCTTCGCATTTAAGGGCGTGGGTGCTCCGAAGGTGTCCTGCGGGCTGGCGCGGGGCTGCCCGGTCAGGCAACAGGAAGCGCAAGATTTGCATCTTCAAGGCTGGGTTGTAGCAGCTTTCTTCTACGGGGTGTTTGCAGCCGAATCCGGTCGGACCAATTTGCTGCGGCGTGGAGAGTTTTGCGCGGGCAGTTGTGCGTTGACACGCTGCAAGGGTTTTGTTATTCAACTATTTCCGATAATTGAGCCAAAGGTTCGCTGTGGGAGTGATTCCCTCCGGCCAGGGCGCATCCGAATCGCATACCAAGGTGCTATGAAAAATTTGAAGGTGTTTGTGCGTAAGCCGTGCGGATCGCGGGCAGCAGATCATTCGAAGTCCCGAAAGCTCTTCTCAAAAATCCAAGGCTTCGCACTCTTCGCGATTCTCGCCGTCGTGGCGGGCACTCCACTGCTCAACGGGTGTGGAGGCGGCACGGCAATCACGCTCGCGATTGCGCCTTCCACCGCGCAGACGCTTGACCAGGGCCAGTCGGTCACTTTCTTCGCACAACTGGGCAACGACACAAGCAACAAGGGCGTGGCGTGGCAGCCGTTGACCGGTACGGGATGCGCCGGCACGGGTTGCGGGACGCTTACGAACGTCACAACAACGTCGGTGACTTACACTGCGCCGAGCGGCTTGACCAGTGCAATTACCGTCAGCCTCGAGGCGATCTCCAACGCCAGCGCCGGCGTTACCAAGACGGTGACGATTTCGGTGGTGTTGCCGCCGACATTCCCGACCACGGTGGTGACACAGCTTGTGAACGGCGCGAACGGCGTTCCTTACAACCAGACCATCACGGCCACGAACGGAGTGGCTCCGCTGACTTATAAGATTACGCCCGGCAGTGGCAGCTTGCCGGCGGGATTGCAGATGAACACGACGGGCTCGATCATCGGCACCCCGACGGGACCAATTACCGGTCAGCCGAATCCGGCAACATTTACGGTGACTGTAACGGATAACGCCACAACACCATTTTCGGTCATCTCGCCGCCGTACACGCTTTTGATCAATCCGGCGCCGATTCTTTCGATCACGGCGACTACGTTGCCCAACGGTACGGTGAACGCGACCTACGGCGCAGCGATTACGACAAAGGGCGGCGTCACGCCGTTCTCATGGAATCTCGTCAGCGGTGCGCTGCCGCCGGGACTGACTCTGAATCAAACGTCCGGTCAGATCACGGGCGTGCCGACGCAGGCGGGAACCTATACTTTCACGCCGCAGGTTGTGGACTCTTCGATTCCGGCGCAAACCGTCAAGACGTCCGGACCGCTTACAATCACGATCAACACAGCGGCGAAGCTACAAGCCACCACGCCACCGTTGCCTACGGGCTTTGTAGGCACGTCTTACACCGGCAACCTAGTCGCGACGGGCGGAATTCCGCCGTACACGTGGAGCGTAACGACGGGACAGCTTCCCTCTGGTCTGACGCTCGATCCGCAGACGGGCGTAATCAGCGGCTCGCCGTTGCTGATCACGAGCAGCACCTTTGTCGCACAGGTGCAGGATTCGGAATCGACACCAGTGACGGCATCGCAATCGCTCACAGTCAGCATTCAAAATGGAACAACGACTACGAACGCACTTTTCACGGGATCGTACAGTTTTCTGTTCCAGGGATTCGATGCGGGCGGCAATGTGGTGATCGCGGGCAACTTCACGTCAAACGGAAGCGGCACTATTTCGAACGGCACCCTCGACAGCAACCGCGCATCGGGTCTGTTTACTGCCTCGACGCTGACCGGTTCCTACAGTATGGGCGCCGATGGCCGCGGCACGATGACGTTGCTGGCGACAAACAACAAGGGCGCCGAGTTGCAAACGACGTACCTGCTGGTGATGGATTCGAACCGGAATGTGCGGTTCATCGAGAACGATACGAGCGGCACGCACGGTTCCGGTGTAATGAAACCGGTCGTTGGGGCGAGCCTCTCGCCTTCGAACTTCAGCGGCAATTACGCGTTTCAACTGACCGGGCAGGACTATCTGAACAAGCCGATGGTGCTCACGGGCGTGATACGCGCAGACGGCACGTCGCTCCTATCGCCCGGCACAGTCGATGTAAATGAAGGCGGCACGTATAGCGCGGCGCTTGCTCTTTCGGGCAATTTTAGTGTCAGCACGACGAACGAAAAGGGCATTCTCGACTTCACTTACAATTTACCGAACCAGGCGCAGATTCAGCAGACGTACACGTTTTACTTCGTCTCGCCGAACGACATCTTTTTCATGGATGCCGACTCGACAAACGTAAACCCGCCGAGAATCGGCGGCGAACTGATGCTGCAGAATCCGGCGCAATCGTTTGACGACACTTCGTTGAACGGCAGTTCTGTGGTCACGATGAGCGGGCTCGACACGAACGCCAGCGTTATCGCGGGAGTGCTGGGTGGAAATTCGACGAACGGAACCGTGAGCGTCAGTTACGACCAAAATGACAGCGGGACTGTCACGACAGGCAACGTGGCGAGCGGAACTTTCGTCGCCGATCCCAGCAAGAACGGGCACATCACGTTCACCGGGTTGGGCGGACGAGTAGCAGCTGCTTACCTGACGGGCGCGAATCAGGGCTTCGTGATCGGCTCGGATGCGGCGGTGAGCTACGGTTTGCTTGATGCGCAGACCGTGCAGGCTACGTATTCGAATAGCTCGCTGCAAGGCGGCTACACGCTGAGCGCGGGCAGGACGCCGGATACTGCGGTGACGAACGTCGTCGGCCAGATCAACTCGCCAGGATTGGGCCTGATCAGCGGCACGATCGACGAGGTCGACAACAACGGCACGGCGCACTCGGGCCAAACGCTGAATGCAACATATTCGTTTACGGCTGGAGCATCGGGCCGTGGGACGATGACGACGAACGCGCCGTTCGGCCTGCCGGTGAACGTGATCTTCTACATGGTGTCGCCGTCGTCGATACGTGCGATTTCGGCGGATCCGGCCGGAACGTCGGGGCACCCGGAAGTTCTCTACTTCGATCACTGATGCTGATGCGCCGTCGAGTGGGCGGCAAAGCGAGAAATTCAGGCGGGGGCGAAGCGATTCGTTCCCGCCTTTTGCTTTTTGGAAGACCTACTTAGTCTAATCCATCTTCTTTTCGAATTTCAGTACGGCAGAATTGATGTAGAAACGCGGGCTGGGTTGCCGCGCGCTGAGATTGCGTGCGCGCGCTTTTTGTGAAACGCTGACGTTTTGGAGAGACATCTGTGAACAACGTATATATCTGCGATGCGATTCGAACTCCGTTTGGCCGCTACGGCGGCGCGCTGGCAACGGTGCGGACGGACGATCTGGCTTCGCTGCCGGTCAAGTCGCTCGTTGAGCGCAATCCTTCGGTGGATTGGGCCGCGCTGGACGACGTGATCTACGGCTGTGCGAATCAATCGGGCGAAGACAATCGCAATGTGGCGCGCATGGCGCTGCTGCTAGCGGGACTGCCCGAGGAAATTCCCGGTGCGACGATCAACCGGCTGTGCGGCTCGAGCCTGGATGCGATTGGCATCGCTTCGCGTGCAATCAAAACTGGCGAGACGGAACTGATGGTCGCGGGCGGCGTGGAGAGCATGACGCGCGCGCCGTTCGTGATGGGCAAGGCGGATTCCGCTTTTAGCCGCAGCGCGGAAGTGTTTGATACGACTTTGGGCTGGCGATTCGTGAATCCTGCAATGAAAGCAAAATATGGCGTCGATTCGATGGCCGAGACGGCAGAGAACGTCGCGGATGAATTTCACGTGAGCCGCGAGGATCAGGACGCTTTCGCACTGCGCAGCCAGCAGCGGTGGGCGCGTGCGAACGCAGCGGTTTTTTTCAAGACGGAGCTGATTCCCGTGTGTGTGGCGCAGAAAAAGGGCGAGCCGAAAGTTTTCGACACCGATGAGCAGCCACGGCCGGATACGACGCTCGAAGGGCTCGCAAAATTAAAACCCATCGTGAAGCCGACGGGCCGCGTCACGGCGGGAAACGCGTCGGGTGTAAATGACGGCGCGTGCGCTGTGCTGCTTGCCTCCGAAGCGGCAACAAAAAAGCACGGGCTGACGCCTCGGGCTCGGGTGGTGGCAACGGCGGCGGTTGGCGTCGCGCCGCGAATCATGGGCTTCGCTCCGGCGCCGGCGGTGCGCAAAGTGCTGAAGCTCGCGGGGCTCGAACTTTCGCAAGTCGACGTGATCGAGCTGAACGAAGCGTTCGCTGCGCAGGCGCTCGCGGTGACGCGCGACCTGGGCCTCGCCGACGATGCGCCGCACGTCAACCCGAACGGCGGCGCAATCTCCATCGGACATCCCCTTGGCGCGAGCGGCGCGAGGCTCGCTACGACGGCGACGAATCAGCTGATTGCGACGAAGTGTCGCTACGCGATCTGCACGATGTGCATCGGCGTCGGCCAGGGCATCGCGACTATTCTCGAGCGCTGCTGACGTTTGTTTCGTTCCTTACGAAAAATTAGGCGCGATTGGACGCTACGGCGCTTGCGTGCGGGTGCGCGTCGCGTTTGCTCTATACTGAAATCATCGTGACCATGGTGCGGCTCGAGAATGTGGTGAAGGAATACCGAGCCGACGGCCTTCCGGTTCGCGCGCTCGACGGCGTTTCCCTCGAAGTTGAAGCCGGAGCGTTCGTCGCGCTTGTTGGCCGCAGCGGGTGCGGGAAGACGACTCTTCTGAATCTTGCCGGCGCCATGGACTCGCCTACCTCGGGCGAAGTTTCGATCGACGGAGCGAGCACCTCGAACCTCGATGACACGGCGCTGACTCAACTGCGCCGCTCGAAGGTCGGCTTCATCTTCCAATCGTTTCAGTTGCTTCCTACGCTTAGCGTGGTCGAAAACGTCGAGTTGCCTTTACTCCTGGCTGGAAAAGCGGGCGCGCGTGCCACAGCGCTCGAACGGCTCGCTTCGGTTGAAATGGAGCAACTTGCTTCCCGACTTCCACACCAATTGTCAGGCGGCCAGATGCAACGCGTTGCCATTGCACGCGCGCTGGTTCACAGCCCGCGGCTGCTGCTTGCCGACGAACCGACGGGAAATCTAGATACGACCACCGGCAATCTGATCCTCGAACTGCTGCGGTGCATCGCGTCAGAACAAAAAACCGCGACGATGATGGCGACCCACAGCGCGGAGGCGGCCGCAGCTGCCGACGTCGTCGTGCGGATGCGCGACGGGCGAATCGTCGAAATCGGGCGACGCTGACATGGGATCGGTCCTGCTTTTCTACCGATTGATCGTGAGGCCGCTCGGGCGTGAACCCCTTCGCACGTTTCTCACTGTGCTTGCGGTCGCGCTGGGAGTCGCCGTCGTGCTGGCGATCGACCTGGCGGGAAACGCGGCTGCAGGCTCGTTTCGCTCTTCTGTTGAAACACTCGTTGGAGATTCCGATCTCGAAGTTACGTCGACGGGTGGCGTGCCTGATTCCATCGTTGCGACGCTCGCGACACTTCCCTACCCGCTTCGCGTCCGGCCGCGCATTTCGGATTTCGCGACCGTCGCGGACACGGGGCAGGCCGTGCCGGTGATCGGCGTCGATCTGCTCGCGGAGTCGACGGACGTCCAGGCTGTTGGCGGGTTGGCGGGTTTCGATCGCACGAAGGAGCCCGGAAACCTTGAAGGCGTCTGGGTCGGTGCGAGCTTGCACAAGAAGCCGGGAGATACGATTCGACTCACGCTGAACGATCATACCGGCGATTTTCTCGCGCGCGGTGTGTTTGACGATTCGAGCGAGGGCGAAAGCGTGATCGTGATGGACATTGCCGCCGCGCAGCGCGAACTCGCGCGGGGGAATCGCATCGATAGCGTGCTGCTGAAGGTGCCGAATGCTCCATCGATTGCCGAGTGGCAATCGCGCATCGGTGCCGCGCTGCCCGCAGGAGTGGAAATTCATCCGGTCGGAAGCCGGACAGCTGAAAATCAAAAAATGCTGGCGGCGTTTCGGTGGAATTTGCGCGTATTGAGTTACATCGCGCTGATCGTTGGTGCGTTTCTGATTTACAACACGATTTCCGTTTCAGTGGTGAGACGCCGCCCTGAAATCGGAATCGTGCGCGCGCTCGGAGCGAGCCGGCGCACCGTGCTGCTTGCGTTTTTCGGCGAAGCGGCGTGCTTCGGACTCGTCGGCGCACTTCTTGGCTGCGTGCTCGGCCGGCTGTTTGCCTCCGGGGCGCTCAAGTTGCTTTCTGCGACGGTGCAAGCGCTTTACGTCACCAGCCATCCCGCACCGATCGAAATCAGCGCGCAGACGGTGTTGTATGCGCTGGTGATCGGAGTCGGCGTGACAGTGATCGCCGCAATTTCTCCTGCGCGCGAAGCGGCGAGCGTATCGCCGGTCGAAGCGATGGCTCGGGGGCAGCGCGAGTACACAGCGCGCGTTCACAAAGGCCGCGATCTTTGGATTGCTGCAGGATTCGCCGCGTGTGGGGTCGCTGCTTCGTTTGCTCCGGCCCTCGCGGGAAAGCCGCTTTTCGGCTACCTCTCGGCGTTGCTGATGATCGCGGCCACGGCGTTTGCCATTCCTGCTTTGGCGAACGCGCTGCTTTATACGTTGGCGCCCTTACTGCAACGCACGGTCGGCGTGACGGGATTGCTCGGCGCGCGCAGTCTGATTGGTGGCCTCCGGCGCACTTCGGTGCTCGTCGGAGCGCTGGCCACCGCGGTCGCGATGATGACGTCGATCGGCATCATGGTCGGCAGCTTCCGCCAAACCGTGGTGAGTTGGATGGACGATCAGCTGCAGGCCGACCTTTATTTGCGCCCTGCCGGCACGATTGCGCCCGATCAGCATCCGACGATGCCAAGCGGGCTCGTCGACGGACTTGCACAACTTCCCGGCATCGTCGCGGTGGACCGTTTGCGGGCTTACAACATCGATTACGATGGCCTGCCCGCTACGCTCGGCGCCGCGGATTTTCATGCCGTGCGTGGCTACCGCAATTCTGAATTTCTCTCGGGCCGCCCGGCCGCCGTCGTCTACACGGAGATGAACGAGCAAAATGGCGTGGTGGTCAGCGAGCCCTTCGCGAACAAGCACCATTTGAAGGCGGGCGACACCATTACGCTGCCGCTCGGCGCGCAGCGGGCATCGTTTCGCATCCTTGATATCGCGTACGACTATTCAAGCGAGGCCGGTTTCGTCGCGATGGATCGCGAGACGCTGCTGCGGTATTTGCCCGCCCGTGACCCGACGAACGTCGCTCTATATGTGGCGCCCGGTTCCGATTTGAATGCGGTACGCGGCGAAGTGGAGCACGCCGTGGCGGGCCACCAAATTCTGATTTTTTCGAACCGCGCGATCCGCTCGCAAGCCATTCAGATCTTTGATCGCACATTTTTGATTACTTACGCGCTCGAAGTCATTTCAATCATCGTGGCGGTGATTGGGATCGCCGGAGCGCTGCTGGCGCTCGTTGTCGACAGGCGGCGCGAATTCGGACTGCTGCGTTTTCTGGGCGCCGCGAGCGCGCAGATTCGGAA